>NZ_CP117811.1:936113-1248151 GCF_028728065.1 Lentisphaera profundi
CCAAAATAGTGACATCGATTTTATCGAGAGATTCTGAACCTAAAATGCGTTCTTTTGCTTGGCGACATTGATGAACGAGTGAACTGAATTGACGTGAATTTAAACGTTTACCCAATTTCTGTTGCATCGCATAGGCGAGGGTGAAATCCATGTTATCGCCACCGAGAAGCAAGTGATTGCCCACGGCTAAACGCTGTAATTCCATATTGCCATCTTTGTCATCTACACCAATGAGTGAAAAGTCTGTTGTACCACCACCAATATCAACAACTAAAACTGATGAGTCGGCACTTACTTTTTCACGCCAGTTTGATTCGTTTTCTTTTATCCAAGAATAAAAAGCCGCTTGGGGTTCTTCAAGAAGATTGGGGAAGATGCCACAGGCTTCTGCAGCCATCACCGTGAGTTCACGAGCTAAAGCATTGAAAGATGCAGGTACAGTGAGAACAACTTCTTGCTGATCAATATATTCATCCGGCGAAGTTGCCACTTGAGTATTCCAAGCATTCTTAAGGTGTCTAAGGTAACGAGTCATCGCCTCTAGGGGAGATAACTTTTTTTCGGCATCATCAATAGCAGGTAAAAAATCACTCGTTGGATCTTGTCCTGCGGAACACAACCAAGATTTTGCCGATGAAATTACGCGAGAAGATTGCTCACTCGCTACTTTACGAGCATAAGAACCCACGCAGTAAGAATTATCGTCTTGCCCATTGAAATCAAACTTGCCTGAGTTGACGCTATTATCATCAGGTAAATAAAGAAAAGAAGGGAGAGAATCTAGTGCTTCAATTTCTCCAGGAGCAATGAGTTGGGGGACTTTTAAAACTTGAATATTTTTATCGGGGTCGAGGGTGTCTACGTATGCAAGGGCTGAATTGGTTGTACCCAAGTCAATGCCAATCATATAACGTTTCTTTTCAGACATATTGATATCTCCGTATTGCTTTGCGTTTTCCGCAAAATAAATTTAATATAGGAAGATTTTACTCTCTTTAAAACCTAAGGCAAGTGATGTACTCATTTGCACAAAAAAAAAGCGACCCGAAATTCATTTACAATTCCATAAGTGATCAAAACAAGCCTCTTTAATAATTTTGCATAAGCTTAGCGACTTCAATTGTAGTCAAATTCTTAGAGGACGATCCTTATTGATAATGAATTATCAATTATTTCGTGAAAAGGGTTTGATATATAATTTCATCTTGTTATTGTTTAATATTGATAATGGGTTATCATTATCAATAATAAACTCCATATATCTATATTTAAGTAATAGGAAACAGAATGAAAAATAAAAACAAAATTAAAAGCAACTTCACACTCATTGAAATTGCAGTCGTCCTTGTCGTGCTCGTAGCACTTGCAGGTCTCGTCGTTCCAAAAGCACTTGGTTACGCACAGCGTTCACACGGTGCAACTGGTGCGGGTAACATGGCGCAGCTTGAGGCCCAAATTAATAGATTTGAAATTGAGAAGTTTAGTATGCCTGATAACTGGGATAATTTAATTGATCCTACAAGTTCTGGCGCAGATGCATATTCCACTGCTTTTGGTGTAGCAACTCTTCCCACCGATCAAGCTGATGCACTGAACAGTGCGGGAATAACTATTGTACACGAATTATTTGATAAGGATGGTGTAGAAGCTGGTGCTCAATTAAGTACTTTTCAGGCCTCAGATGTAGATTCTGACTCAGCTGTCGATAGTTCACTTGTTGTTGCGACAGTACCAGCAGCAGATGTACGGGTCGCCCTTGGGAATGCGAATAGTGCGACTGATACCTATGTAGCTTTTGGCATTGGCGAAGCATTAACTGCTGTAGGGGTAACTATGACTGCAGTACCGTACGATTTTCCAGAAGGTGCAGAAAGACCAGAAGACAGCTATAGAAGATTTATTGCTATTTTTAATGTAAGTGGTGAAAAAGCTAAGTTAGCAGGCGTTGTAGCTAACGAAGACGGCGTGCTTCTTAATATTCAAGATCACATAGCTGAATACTACGAAGCTACGGAATAATTTTTCTTAGTTTGTTTTAGTGGTAATGAAAATTCCCCTTTTGAATTAAAAGGGGGATTTTCTCTTGTTAGCACGTCCTCATTAGCGAAGTTTCAGAAGTAGGTAAACCTCTATAGTTAACGAACAATTCATGAATAAAAAACCTTTCACCCTTTTAGAGATGTCAGTCGTTTTACTGATTATTGTTCTGGTCGCTTCTTTTGCAGCATCTGTAGCTTCACCCATTTTAGAGCAAAGCATTGAAACACAATACAAAAAGAATGTGATCGCAATGGCGACTGCGATTGTTGGTGATAATTCTATTAGAGATTACGATGGCAGCGCCATCCCCAATGGCTACCTAAATGACATGGGGTCTTTTCCCAGTAATATTAATGATCTCTGGAATGCTCCTAGCGACTCCAGCAAACGTTATCGCAAAGAGGAATTCACTATAAATGGCGTAGATGGGCATTTGTACGGTGGCTGGAATGGTCCCTACTACGAAGCGGTCAATGAAAACCTGCTCAACAGCCTCATCCTAGAGAGGGGAGACTATGATTCCATCAGTATTACGGATTCAAATTCTGATAATGATGATATAAAACTCCACGCCAAGGGCTACTCCGAATCAGAAGTCTTTGAATACGGCGAGCTACATTTCTATCCAAGAACAATTTCACTTTCAGGTATCCCCAGTGAATTCACGGCCAAAGTTACCTACGTCTATTTTTTAGATGGCATCCTTCAAGCTGTAGAACAAGACATTAGTAATAGTGCCGATACATCCGTAGATCTGCCGAAAGGACTGTGTGCTTTTTATGCCCAATTAATAACTGACCACGAAATCCTAGAGACTTTAAGCAGTCCTCCTATTGGTCCAAGTGATGGCGACACCTATTTAATTTCATCTAGTGGTGCAAGTGGCGATTTCAGTGGTGAAGAGAATAGTATCGCTACTTGGAATGGCAGTAGCTATGATTTTACAAGGCCAAGTGACCAAGACAGTCTTTATGATATTAATGAACAAAAACACTACCTATTCAAGGACAGTACCTGGGAAGAAAAACAAGTGGATGGTACCTCAACTCCAAGAATCATAAAAACCATAAAAACTGATATCTTACTGGAGTTTGAGTGATTATATGACCAAGTACCTACTACTCCATATTTCAGACAAATTATATTTTCTTAACTTCAGTTCAAAAAACCAAGAAGTTCAGGACTTTGTCCTCAAGGACAATAATCATGAAGAAGTCAGTCAGTTATTAGAGGCTTTCTGTTCACAACTCACCTCTAATTTTGAGATCTATTTATTCTCAGATAAACTGACTCTACACACTCTAGATTTAAGCAAGCAAACACCCACGACGAATAAATCTCTAATACAACAATTCCTCTTATTTGAGCTCGAAAATGTGGTTGATATCCTTCCGGATAATCCCGTGCTTATATTTCATAAAGAGGCGGAGCACACTTATAACTGTTTGCTCACAGAGGAAAACTTTGTTCATGAACTAAAAAACGTCTGTTTACAAGCTGATGGCAAGCTTGCCTACTTAGGTCATCCAGCAGGTTTTTTCGCTAGTCTCTATACAAATAACAGCGTAGAGATTTTTGAAAATACGGTTCATTGTCAAAGCTCAAAATCGAAAAATTCTTATCATTTTAGCAGTTCATTAACAAGTGAGTATCAAGCTGTTCAACAATACTTGGTCAAGAATTCAATGAAGAGCCCTACGATCTACAACTTAGCTAAAAGAGATATCATTCCCTTGGAAGGGAATATTTCTGAAGTGAAATTCGATGAAATCAAAACTAAAGACTTAATCAAAGCTTTAAAAAATAAACTGAGAACTTCTCCCGTTCTCAATTTTAAAAGTACGCCAAAAAATCTCAAGAAATCCTTTCCTTTATTAACGTCTTTTTTACTATCTGTGAGCCTGTTCGCATACTGCTTATTTTCCATCTATGATAGCAATCAAAATTTAGAAAATCTGATCACCAAAAATAAAATCAAAGTCAAGGATTTTAAGGCTGAAAAAGTAAGCTTTAAAATGCAAATAGAAAAAATCCCCGACCTCGAACAAGAACGGGCAAAATTGAAAAACAAGGAAATCGTCCTCAAGAATGTCAATTTCTGGCCTGATTTACTAGAGTGTATGGCTGAATCTATAGATGACTCTTCCCAATTAACTCATGTAAATAGCGCACAAAAAGATGTGGTCACTATACAGGGGATTACACTCAATGTCTTAAAAATCCAAGAGTTCATTAAAGGCCTAGAAGCTGACAGTAGCCTAGACGTCATTGTCTCGGAAAAAACAATTAGTCAAGAAATGATCAATAATCATAAGCTTTGGAGATTTAAGATCAGCCTTGGAAGAAAATTGTGAAAAAACATCTTCTAAAAGCCCTTATTGCCCCGGTGTTTTTCTATATATTATACGTCAACCTTAAAGCCTTTGTATTTAATTATGAAGCTAGGCAGTCTTATCTCAACAAAAAAATTAATAAGTCCAATAAAGAGCTAGAGGATTTAAAAACTGCGCTTAGCACTCTGAAAAAAGATAAAAAATTAAAGCTCTATCAAGAACTCAACAAAAACTTAAGTGAATTAAAAAAATATGATGAAGTTCAAAAAGATGAAAAACGTAAAGAGATCAATATTTACCAACTTTTCCAAGAGTATCAGCTCAGCTTATATTCCGAAAAATTAGTAAAAAATAAGTCATTAAATAAGGATTTAAAAAAGCTGACGCAGTTCACTCTATCAGGTGATTACCATAAGCTCATCAAAATGCTTCGGGCTTGCGCAGGCAGTCAATTTATTCCGGTGAATTTTTCTTTAAAAGCAGAAGAAAATGCCAGCACAAAATATACAATTTCAATTTGGAAACAAGAATGATTAAATTAGAAGCTTTATTGGCTAGATGTATTGAGGTGGGAGCTTCTGATCTTCATGTAAAATCTGATCAAAGTCCGAGATTTCGTCTGCTAGGAAAACTCGTGCCTCTCGCGGGCACATGCGGGATTTCCAAAGAGTCCATTTTAGATGGCATGAAAAATTTTATCGAGCCCCCCAAATTTGAAAAATTTGCTCAGCGAGGTGCCATAGATGGCTCCTTTCTTTATAATCAAAAACGTTTTAGGTTCAACCTTTTTAAACAATCAAATTCCCTAAGTCTTTCCTTGAGACTACTTTCTGATAAGATCAATGAATTACAGTCGCTTGGTGTGCCTGATCTCCTCTATAAAGTTTGTGAAATGAAAAATGGACTTGTGATTGTAAGTGGCTCTACGGGTTCGGGTAAATCGACGACTTTATCCGCTTTAATAGAAAGAATAAACTCTACGCAGAATAGGCATATAATCACTATTGAAGAGCCAGTTGAATATATATACGAGAGTAAGATGTCTCTGATTAATCAACGTGAAGTGGGCATAGATACCCCCAGTTTTCATGCGGCTCTAGTTGACTCTCTAAGACAAGATCCAGACGTTATCCTGATTGGTGAGATCCGAGAGATCGACACGATTAAAACAGCCATAACTGCAGCCGAGACAGGACATTTGGTTTTTGCCACAGTGCACTCCGAAGATACTACCAGTGCCATAGAACGTTTGATTTCTGTATTTCCCGCCGATGAACAAGGCTCCGTGAGAAGGCAATTATCCTTAAGTCTTAGAGCTATTATCTCTCAAAGTTTAGTGATTGCAGATGGCAAAAAAGCCGAGAAAGGAACACGTGTACCTGTATGCGAAATACTATTTGCTAACAATGCAATTAAGAACCAAATTGCAACAGGCAAGACTCGGCAAATTTATTCCTCTATAGAAATGGCTCATCAAGAAGGTATGCAAACCTTTGAAAGACACCTTTCTGAGCTTTTGAAAAAGGGTATTTTGAGCCGTGAAACCGTGATGCTTTTGGCCAATAAACAAGATTCTCTAATCGTTTAATAGAGATGTGTATATTGTGATCGACTTAGATAAAATAACTTTCAACCCCGCTTTAGTAGCTATGCTTCCGTCAAATATCGCTTTAAAGAAGCTGCTACTACCCTGTACGGAAATAAACGGTATAATATATGTCATAGCAGGAGAACCGGAAAGCCATCAGCCAAGTGATCTTAAAAGGTATTTTGGCAAAGACGTCAAACTTGAAAAAGCTGACCCGAAAAAACTCAAAGAAAAAATTAAATTACACTATCGGAGTTCAAACAAAGTCAGTTTAGAAAATGATCAAAATGAAGTTATTCGCTTAACGGATGAAATTATTTTTACTGCCGTAAGTAAATCAGCTTCGGATATTCACATCAACCCCAAGGAAGATAAAGTTTTAATTCGTTTTCGGGTGAGTGGGCAATTGGAAACCTATAAAACTATACCTATACATTCCTACAACGGCTTAATTTCACGCATAAAAATTTTAGCGGAAATGAATATTGCGGAGAAACGCTCACCTCAAGATGGCAAGCTGACTTACAAAGTACCTGGGACTCATCAAAAAGTAGATATTCGAGCGGCGTCAATCCCTTCAATTAATGGCGAAAAAATGACCTTGAGACTTTTGGGGATAAACTCAGATGCTCTGACGCTTGATAAAATTGGTATGTCAAAACAGCATTTAGCTATTTATCATGAAGAAATCCAACGTGACAATGGTTTAATTTTGATCAACGGCGCTACTGGCTCAGGTAAATCCACCAGTCTCTACGCGTCGCTTAGACATATATTGAAGAGTAAAGATGTGAATATTATAACTGTCGAAGATCCCGTTGAGTATCAGGTAGATAATGTCATTCAAGTTAACGTTGATGAATCGGATAAAGTATCATTTCCCTCTGCATTAAAAAGCATACTTAGACATGATCCAGATGTAATCATGATAGGGGAAATTAGAGACGCCGAAACAGCTGGAATTGCCATCAAATCGAGTTTGACGGGCCACTTGGTGCTCTCGAGTCTTCATGCCAATTCTGCCTCAGCTGCAGTAGTAAGGTTGGCTGATATAGGTGTCGAACCCTATATGATAGCTTCGACACTGCGAGTCAGTATTGCCCAGAAGCTCGTCAAAAAGTTATGTCAAAACTGTTGTACAAGCACTGAGTTGACAGAGCAGCAAGCTTTACTCATTAAGCGCGAAGATTTAGCCGGTACAAAAGTCGCAGTTAAAAAGGGTTGCCTTTATTGCGGAGGTTTAGGCTACTTGGATAGGATGCCTATACTCGAAGTGATACAAATTGACAATAATTTCAAAGCCCTCATTCACTCTGAACTCAATGATGAAAATCTAAGAAAGGAAATGCAGCGCCAAGATATTCCTTCTTTAGTTGATGACGCCATTAGCAAGATGCAAGAAGGTTTAATTGACTTTCAAGAGTGTTATAAAATTGTGAGTACGATTTAAGATGATTGAATTTGATTATATTGCTTTAGATTCTTTTGGTGAAAATCAGGAAGGTAGGTTGGAAGCTGAGAATTTTTTGGAAGCCTCAAAAATTTTAAAAGCACGTAAGTGGATTATAAGATCATTAGACGAAGCCCAATACGAAGTCTCAATCTTCACTTACTTGAACCCCATGACTTACTTTTTACGCAGTCGTGACTTCGAGGTCGCCTTTGCCCAACTCTCCACGTTGATGAGTTCAGGAGTGAATTTATCCTCTGCCTTAAAAACGATGTCCGCAATCTCTTTAAAACAGGCAGGAAGAACTTTGTGGAAAGAGGTTTATTCACAAGTTCAAACAGGCAAGAGCTTATCAGAATCTTTGAAGAGTCATCCTCAAATTAAAAAATCTCTTTTCGCAAATCTAATAAAAATTGGTGAAGAAACGGGTGAACTTGACCACTTATTAATGACTATTGCTGTAGGCATGGAGAGAAATCGAATTATTAAGAGTAAAATTCTTACCGCTCTCTTATATCCTATGTTTGTTTTCATCATTGCTTTAATTGCAGCCGGAGTGGCTGTCTTTTACCTGATCCCCAAATTAAAAGTTATGATTGCAGCCATGGGTCGAGATTTGCATCCCGCTACTCAGGCTCTGATTGACTTTGCCGATTTTTTACAAAGATATTCAATACATTTTTTATTGTTGATTTTAATTTTAGCTATCACCCTTATTAGCACTTATCTCAATAAAAATGGCAGAGTCTTTCTTGATCGTATGACCTTAAGAGTCCCAGTCATTGGCAACATGTTCCGCGTTTACTTTTCTGCTGAATTTGCCCGGAATTTTGCGCTGCTTATTGGGAGTGGGGTTAAACTCACAGAATCACTTCAGCATTGTACCGCAACTATTTGGAATACATACCTTAAGAATGTGCTAAAACGGGCGAGGAACAATATTATAAATGGCGCGCCTTTAACAGAGACGCTTTCCTGCCGATATGCCTTTAGCCCCTTACTTATCAGTATGGTGAGCGTGGGGGAAAAAACAGGATCTATTGATAATCTTTTGGAAGACCAGGCCAAATACCATTACGAAATTTTAGACAAGTACATCAATCAATTCAGTGCATTAATTAGCTTTGTAATGATCCTACTGGTAGCTGGGACCATAGCCTTTGTTTTTGCCGCAATATTACTAACCTATTTCTCTTGATATTATGAAAAATTTATACTTTTACCTACTTCTTACTCCATCAGTGTTTGCTAATGATCCCACCATGGTGAAGGGCAAATTAAAAGAGGTTCTTTTTAATTCTCACAAACAAATTACCAAAAACTTTAAACCCGAAAAAAAACCTTTAGAAAAAGTACTCAAAATCGAAAAACCATCTAAGGAGCTACAGGAAAATCTCAAGTTATTAAACTTCAAAGCTTTCTATTCAAAAAACTCAGTCAATCGGCTCATGGTGGAATTTGAACAGAAAATCATCTTTCTCGAAGCGCAAGGAAAAATTGTTTTGAATGGAGAAACTTATATTCTCGACTGTTGCGATAACTGCCAGGCACAATTCACTCATTTGAGCTCTCAAAAAAAAATAACCTTTAACTATCGTCCATAACATGAAAAAACAATTTACCTTAATCTTTTTCTTACTTAGTTTTCTTAATGCAAAAAATATGGACAACATTGAAGTCATAGATATTCAAGACAGTACATTACCTTCCTTAATTAGGCTGATCTCCGAAAACAATGACATCAATATCGTAACTTCCATTAAAGCTAGAAATACTAAAATCAGCACTTACTTAAAAAACATTCATCCGATCGTGGCTCTTGAGGAAATTTGCAGCTCACACAATTTGTGGTTACAAAAAGATCCAATAAAAAACATTTACCGAATTTACTCGCTTGACGAGTACAAAAAGAGCGTGCTTAAATTTTCCGAAGAGATTAAGGTTTACGACCTGAAATACCCCAACAGTAAAACCATTTCTAAATCAATATTTGAACTTTTTCCTGCTCGAGTCCTCTACTATGACTCCGATACCGATGAACTAGATGACGAAATTGATGAAATTGAAACGAGGCTTAAAAAAATGATGATTTTTGAAGAACGTCAGAATACCTCAGAGACCAATAACTTAGCAGGAGCCATAAGTAATTCCCGAAATAATAATGATAATAATAATAATGATGATAATGAAAATTCATCAAATGGCGGTCCGGTAAAAGTTACTCTCCCTGAAAAAGAAGGGCATGAAACCTTTGACTTAACTTCAGAAATCATCCATCAAATTAATACGGCTGACAGTATTGAAGAAATTCGTGATATCATCAGCAATCAAGGTGTTTTTATCAATTCACGTATTTATTTATCGTCCATTGAAACTAAAAACCAAATGATCCTACGAACAGGCGATAGAGAAGCGATGGAAAAGATTGATCAACTTATCAAAAAACTTGACACCCCAAGTCCGATGGTGCTTCTGGAAATGAAAATTCTTGCTGTAAGGCTGGATGATAACTTTGAATCAGCTTTTGACCTTGCCTATAATGACGGTACAACAGGAATCACATTAGGCTCTGGACTCATTCAGCAAGCTGGGGCATTTAATTACTCATATATTAATGACAAATTTGCTGCCGCTCTTACATTATTGGAGGAGGACTCCAAAGTTAGAACCCTAGCTACTCCAGTTATTCTTACTCTCAATAGAGAAGTCAGCAAATTCTTTAACGGCAATGCTGCTGTCCCAATATTAACTAATTTTCAAGGAGAAGCTGGGACCACCGTAACTGGGGATGGTACTGTTGTTTCAAATGTTCCAAGTCCTCAATACGATAACCGTGACATAGGATCTACTTTAAAAGTATCTCCCACCATTAATGCTGACAGAACTGTTCAACTTCAGATTTCGTCCATTGAATCTGAAGTTGATACGAATAGTGCCACTGTCCTTATAGCAAGTGGTGATACATATATTACTCAAGCAGTTGATACTGAAAAAAGGCGCTCATTTACCGGTACGGTCTTAGCTTATGACGGTAAAATGATTGCTGTAGGTGGAATCATCAAAGAAACAGAAATTGAAATCGAATCCGGTGTTCCTATTTTAAGAGATATTCCTTTACTTGATTATTTCTTTGAAGATAAAAAAATCGTCAAGCAAAGAGAAGAGATTCTTCTTCTCATTAAACCTTACATAATTTACAGTGAGGAGGATCATGAAAAACTTAGTGAAGAACTCATCAATCGAGTCAGTGAACATCCAAATGCTCAAGGACAAAAAGATAAACTTAATCCATTATTAGAAAAAGATTAATCTATGATATTCAGTATAAAAAACGGACCGGATATTGTTACAGATACTCGAATCGTTTAGAGACAAGGCAGGCAATAGCTGAATGCTCTCTTTTTTAAATTACACAGTGATTTCTGAGGCTTCATTATGATAGCAACTAACTACATATCTTACACTTGTGATTATGATGACTACACCTAGAAGTTTGACTAGTTAGCTTTTGGATTTTTAATTCATTTTTCTTGTAAAGATTAGCAGCTTTAAATGACCGTAAGCCCTGTAGAAACTAGGGGATTAAAGAGGCTCTGTTTGCGACTCTATGAGGGCAGTAATCTACCAATCTTCTACTGCATCTAAAGAATTCATGAAGACGTAACGGTTTAATTGATTGACATGACCATCTAAAAATGAAAAGAGAAAGTTTACATCATCACCATGAACCGCAGTTCCTAAATGCTGCTCACTATAACCCAATGCGGCAGAGCTGTCTTTACCACGACGATTAGCTTCTTTTATCCTTTCACCCAAAGCTATTTTCTTACTGGGCTCATTGACTGCATTTAGACTAACAGAAGTTCCATTATTTTTAGCAATACCGCCTCGATTATTATTTAACCAACCATTGATTGAGTAAGAACGTGTGAGGTCAGTTCCATTGCCACGTACTATGTCATCCGCAGGACAAACCCATCGTGTATCTCCAGCTGCTCGTAGATCAGCCTCAGTTAAAACCACTTCATCACGATCCTCATCAGAGAGGTAGTCACTAAGCATGTCATCCCAAGTCTTATTTCCTGATGCACTAAAGACGTAATAATCATTATTGTCCGCAGTATACATTTCAAACTGTAAGTAAATCTGACGGATTTGACTTTTGCAAACGGCTTTACGCGCCTTGTCCCGTCCTTTACCCAAAGCAGGTAGGATTAATGATGCTAAAATACCGATTATTGAGATGACGACTAATAACTCAATGAGTGTAAAGCCTTTTAGATTTTTTTTTCTCTTATACATGGTCTGACTCCATAAATACTACAGTTAGAATATGTATTAACTGAGTATTTCTCTGATTTTTAATAGTTGAAGATTTAAAGTAAAGTGAGCATTGATCTTGATCAATACTTACCGAGCGAGAGCGGGACTTGACTGGCATTTATAAATTTTATTAAAGTTTTTTAAGCCAAGGCTGAGTAGCTGCTAATCGTTTCCAGGGTATCAAAGATCTCAAGCTAATTCATGGCTCTTTTCATAGCGATCGAAATTTTTTATTTATACGGCATTGTAAGTCATGACAAATTTAGCTCCTCAAACAGAACTTCCTGAAGATGATTTTTTATTACAAGCCTTTGATGAGGCTAAATGTATTAATGAATCACTTATAGATCTTCCTCTAGCAGAGAAAGTACGCGATGTAAAAAAACGCTATCAGATAAAATCTTTATTAGGCGAGGGGGCTCTCAAAAAAGTTTACTTGGCCTATGACGAGTTATTAGATCGTGAGGTAGCACTAGCGAGGATGAAAGCAGAGGGGCATATTGACGACTTCTTCAATGAAGCACGTTTATCCTCCCGTTTGGAGCATCCCTATATTTCTGCTGTTCACGATATGGGCTATGACGAAGAAGGTGAAGCTTTTTTTGTAATGAAGTTGAATGAAGGCAGGGACCTTTATGAAGACTTGAAATTACGCCGAGAAAATAAGACTGTAGAATTGAGCTGGATACTTAATGTATTTTCCAAAGTCTGTGAAGCACTTGCTTTTGCCCATGGTAAAGGAGTTTTACACCTCGATATAAAGCCATCGAATATACGGATCGATGATTTTGGGGAAGTTTTGTTATGTGATTGGGGGATATCCCGTATGATAGGTTCAAAAAATGAGCATGAATCACCCTTAGCACATATCGTTCCCATTGTATCACGTGCAACCTTGCTGGGAGAAGTTCGTGGGACACCTGGTTTTATGGCTCCAGAGCAAATGAATAATAAGCAGATTTGTGATGAACGAACGGATATTTATGGTTTGGGAGCCCTTTTATTTGATATGTTAATGGGCCGACCTCCGATTGAGAATACATCATTTGATGATGAGAAAATTTCAAAGGAAATCCAGGCCATTTGCTTAAAAGCAATTAGTGCAAAGCCCGAGTTGAGGTATACCTCCGTGGCTCATCTATTGGAAGATTTACAGAACTACAATAACGGCTTGGTCACTCAAGCTGAGAATGCGGGTTCTTGGCAAGTCTTAGGTAAGTGGTTGATACGTCATCGTAATACAGTGAGTATTGTGGTGATTAATTTAGTACTGATACTATCCTTGATGTCACTTTATATTCATAATATCAAGCAGAGTAATGTTCAGCTTGAACTCACACTTGATGAATTAGAGCAAGAACGTCAAATCAAAGACAAAACAAGGCTTGATCAAGCGGATCGTTTCTACAAGCAGGGCTTTAATGCCTATGCGAATTCTGTGAGTCAATTTGATTACGATGAAGATGATATTTCATTAGCAATTAATATGCTGACTCATTCAGTAGAACTTAATCCAAATCATTTGGCGTCGTGGGGGGTTTTAGGTAATTTACGTGTATTACGTAAGCAATACTCAGAGGCCTTGGGATGCTATAAAAAGTCTGGCCAAGATTATGACTCTTATTATAATATTTTGAGCGCGTATATACAGGCCGATAAATCAGATGACAAAATAGAAAATGAATTGGAGCTCATTCGACAAATTGACCCCTTGAACGATAAGCGTTTTAGGAATCATCTTATTTTCAAAGGTATCCACGGCAGGACAAATAGAGCAGAATTATTTCAGTTTAGCCTTGGTGCTTTAGCAATTGTAAATAATTTGGATGAAATCATCTATGAATATGATGAGCACACAAAAACCCTTGACCTTAGTAAAAATAACCTAAGAACGGTATATCCATTAAAAACTCTGCGAATTGAAGGACTTAATTTGAAAGGGCATTTAGGAAAAGGATATGAGCTCTATAATTTGCGAAATATACCGCTGAGGTTTTTAGATTTATCGTATTCAGAAGTTGCTTATTTGGATAGACTCTTAAATGTTGAGATTGAGGAATTGAATTTGGAAGGTACCCCGATGAAAAACTTAAATAAAGTACAGGAGATGCCCAAGCTTAGTAAAATAAATGTATATGGCATACCCGCAAAGCTCACAGCTTTGAAAAATTGTAAAAATTTAGAAGAGGTGATCTGCTCAAAATCACAGGAAACGGAGCTTCGTCAATTACTGAAGCCCGAAGTGAAATTACTTGTTAAGCCTGAGTGATGAGTCGACTTACTCTAGATCACGAGAGAGTAGGATGATTTCACGACTCATAGCATCTTTAACTCTTTTATTATACACGTAAACACTGCTCTCTGATATCTCTAATTTTTGAGATATGTCAGGTACATCTTTACCACTTTGAAATTCACGATAGGCTTGGATTGCTTTTTCATTAAATTGTTGAGAAACTTTTTCAAAAGCTTTCCCCGCAATATATAAGCGCCATTCTCGTTCAATAATAATATCAATTTCAGATTTCTCTAAAGTAGTGGGGATAACTGTACTAGATTCATAATTACTTTTTGTTTTTTGTCGTGCAAAAAAATCGTAAATTTTATTACGACTTATGGTCGATAACCAAGTGCGAAAAGTACATTCAGAAGGCTTGTACTCAAAATTTTCAATACTTTTCCAAATACTCAAAAGTATGTCTTGATTGAGATCCTCTACTTGATGCAGGGGAACACCTGAGCGATTTAATATTGCCATGATATACGGTGAATACCAACGAGTGAATTCCTCCCAGGAATTTTCATCTAAACGGTTTTTTATCCGTTGGATTAGGGTGACTCGTGTAGATTCGTAATTCATATTTACTAAATAAATCCTCGCTAGATTAAATCAAGTAAAGAAAAAATAATAAAATATTTCATCGTTTTTGTAAGATTGCTAAAAGTCGTCCGTTTAGCAATAAAAAAATGAGATGCTAATGAAACTATTAATGACTTCACTACTATTTATTACGGGGATGAATCTGATGTCTAATGAGAAAATTGATTACAATAATCAGATTAAACCATTTCTCGAGAAACATTGTATTGAATGTCACGGTGGTGAAAAAATAAAGGCAAAATTGGATTTCACGAAGATCAATAGTCCAAAAGACATAAAATTACATTTTGAAATGTGGGAAGAAGCACTAGAACTCATTCATGAAGGAGAGATGCCTCCAGAAGAGCGTGATCAACCTGAGTTAGAAGAAAAAAAAATCTTTACTCAATGGTACAAACACAATTTCGAAGAAGTAGAGGCTCATCCGGGATTCTCTCAACCACGACGCTTATCGACAATGGAATATAAGAATTCTTTGGAGGATATATTTGGTTTTAATCTAGAAGTTCAGGTACAGGAAGCTCATGAATCTAAAATAGAAAAGTCGCTTGTTAAAAAACTATTTCCTGTTGATCCTCCCGGCCGAAGCGGTTTTCAAAATGATACCTATGGAAGCCAGTTTGCATCGAGTGATCTGAGTCGTTACGCATTTATAGCAGATAAAACCATTGAAAAACTTTTTAATGAATCAGAGAAATTATCGGCAGTAAAACCGCCAAATAAAATAACCAAGAAGCAAACGGCTCAAATTCTATCTTATTATCTCTCTAAAATATATCGACGTTCACTTAATAAGGAAGAAATTGCTTCATTAAAAGTTTTGATAGGAAAAAATACGGATCTTTGGTCGATGCTTAGGATGGAGTTAAAAGCAGCCCTGATTTCTCCAAAATTCCTTTATAGAGGTTTGGATATAAAAGGTACGGCGGGAGAAGTTTTTTCTGTAAGTAACGATGAATTAGCTCAGCGACTTTCTTATTTTCTTTGGGGTTCGGTACCCGATGAAAAGTTATTAAAACTCGCTAAAAATAAGAGCTTAAAAGATGAGGAGGTTTGGGAGATGCAAATAAAACGCATGGTTGAAGACCAACGTAGTCAGCGTTTTATTGAAGATATAGCCGTTCAGTGGTTTGCACTCAATGAAATGGATCACTTGGGGGGACGCTTGCCCTATGATGATGCCTTAAAAAATCAACCGATTAAGTTTTTTGAATATCTTATCAAAGAAGACCGTCCTTTAATTGAATTAATTGATTCAAAAGTGACTTACGCAAATGGCCTGATTGAAAAATTTTATAAAAAAGATTCAAAGCAAATCACTCGTGTCGGAAAAGAGAAAGGTATTGAGATGGTCATTCAGCCCTTACAAAAAATTGAGCTTAAGAATACCGAGAATCGAGGAGGAATCTTGACGATGCCGGGGATACTTGCCATGAATGGAGTGAAAGGACGTACGAGCCCGGTTTTACGTGGTACGTGGGTATTAGAACGAATCCTCGGAGATCATCTACCTGAGCCTCCTATGGATGTGGGAGCAGTGCCTAATAATAAAAAAGGAGAGATCCTTACATTTCGTCAACGTTTTGAAGCTCATCGCAGTAATAAAACTTGTGCCGTATGTCACGATCGTATTGACCCTCTTGGTTTTGCTTTGGAATCGTATGATGATTCCGGAGGTTTTCGTACACATGAAATGATAGGAAAAAAGAAAAATGCAAAAAAAGGAGCTGCTATTGATGCTTCGGGTCAAATGCCTAGTGGTGAAAAGTTTAAGTCTTTTTTAGAACTAAAAAGTACCTTAGTTAATAATCATAGTGAAACAATCACCCGTAATATTGTGAAACGATTTATGTCCTATGCACTTTGTCGAAAATTAGAATTATATGATCAGCCAGAAGTTGAGCGTATCACGAAACAACTCAACGAGAACCAAGGTACGTATTTAGAACTCATAAAATTAGTTACCACCAGTTTACCTTTCACAAAAACAGTTATTGCAGAGGAAATTTAATGAATACACGACTTAATAGAAGGAGCTTTCTCAGAGGTGCAGGAGCACTGATGCCTTTGCCTTTTTTGAATATCATGGAAGCTAAAGCTCAAGGCAGTGCCAATGATCAACTACCTGTTCGTTTTGTTTCATTATTTAAACCAAATGGTATTCATCCACCGTCTTGGAATATTAATGATGGTAAAGAGCATGACTTTCAGTTGTCACCTTTAATGAAACCTTTTGCTAAACATAAGAAAGATTTGATTATACTAGATAATATGGGCGACTGGGGCTTTTCTGGGCACCATGATTCTTCACGTCGTTTCTTATGTGGTGACCACCGTAATCGTTCGGCTTCAATCGATCAGTTGATTGCGGAAAAAATAGGACAAGGCACAGCCGTGAAATCACTCGAGTTGACAACCGAGGGGCTTTTCACCAATAAACCTGAGTGTAGTTATATTTCTTACGACAAAAATGGTAAAGCGATTCCTCGTCAAAGTGATCCTCAAATAGTTTTTGATCAACTCTTTCGTAGTCCTGCGAGTAATCCTCGTAAGCGACGTGAAATGACAAGTCTCTTAGACCGAGTTAATGATGATGCAAAATCTCTGTTGCGCCGTGCAGGAAAAGAAGATAAACAGATTTTAGATGAATACTTAACGGCAGTACGTGAAACTGAAATTCGTATGCAAAGTCTCAGTAAAAAACAATCGAATAAATATGACTTCAATTCCTTTCAGCGACCTAAGAGTGCGGTGAATGTAGATGAACTCGTGAATACGATGTTGGATCTCCAAGCCTTAGCTTTATGGACAGATAGCACACGAGTTTCTAGCTTTATGCTTGGGAATGATAATAGTCGTATGATTTTTGATTTTCTAGGGATTAATGAACAGCATCATTACCTATCACATTTTTATAGAAATTTCAGCTCTGAAAACATCTCAAATCTGATGAAAATAAATTATTGGCATATGGAGAAGTTTAACTACTTACTTACTAAAATGAAGTCTTATCGTGACCATAATGGGAGCTTGTTAGATCATAGTATTGTGCACTTTGGCACTGGGATGGCTCATAGTGATAATCATACCTCAAAGCGTATTCCCACTATCTTAGCAGGGAAGGGTGGAGGACTATTGAAAACGGGTCGTTATTTACGTTATGCGGATAACCAATCCATGTCGAATTTACATTTAACACTACTAGAAAAATTTGGTATTAATGTAGATTCCTACGGTCGAAGCAATACGTCTTTACAAGGTTTAAGTGGAGAAAATTTTGATGCTTATGTCGAGCGTGAATTTGAACGTTGGGTGAAAGAAAATAGAGGAGTCGTAACGGTACAAGGACGATTGCGTTTCTCAGATGATATCAATGAAACACGTACCTTCTATATTGATCTTACAGATGGACGTAGTGTAAAAATCGAAACGACCTTCAAGGAATTCCACGATTTAAATTTAGCTTACCATATGGGTACGGCAGTCGTGCTTTCGGGTAAAGGAACGATGCAGGATCAACAAGTTCTCATAAAGAAAGTTCAATCCATTAAATCACTCTTCGGAAAACAAGCAGGAGGCACACCTGGATGATGATTAAGTTGATTCATTTATTCGATGGTACAGCAAATCTTTATACAAGAGTCCGAGTCACCAGTACCCCCAATGGTAGGGCGCTTAAGAAATATTGACGGATGTGTGAGCTCGAAGAGCTTAGGGATGTAGCCATGGACGTAAGTCCGTGGTGTTTGAATAACAGCATAGTGCGTGCCGAAGCTACGCTGCAGAGCTTTAGCGTCATACCTTCGGCATTAATATTTTTTTTTAAACAATATCCACCGGATAAATCCACCGGATAAATCCGGTGGATACCATACTACATACCTTCGGCATGTGCTTAAGTTCCCTGCCATTAGCCCCAAACCACTTACTTTAGTACAGTCTTAAATAAAAAGAGGCTCTGGAAAACAGAGTTGCCAGAATCAGGGTCGAGCTATATAATAGTCATTGCCGATAAACTATTTTTAGTTATAAACTTACAGAGATAAAATAATATGAAATATTTAATAATGATGATTCATTTAATTGGCATGGTCACACTCCAGTCAAAAGACCAAGTTCAGCCTAATATTGTCTTCATACTCTTGGATGATTTTGGAGTTAAAGACTTAGGCTGTTATGGCAGTGCTTTTCATGAAAGTCCGCATATTGATCAACTAGCAAAAGAAGGTGTAAGATTCACGAATTCCTATGCTGCACACTCGGTTTGTGGCCCTTCGCGTACAGCCATCATTTCAGGACGATCAGCACCAAGATTAGGGCTTGCAGGCATCGGCGGAAATATTCAAAAGGTCGATTTGCCGTGGCCAAAAGTTTTGCAAAACAAAGGCTATAAAAATTGCTTTGCGGGGAAGTGGCACATGGGAGGAGACGACAGCGTTTTACCTGCGGGATTTGATGTGAATATTTCGGGTTGCAATGTGGGGCAAGTTTCTGATTATTATTACCCCTACAAAAGATTTGATGACAAGCCCTATGGTCAAGATGTCCAAGGAATGGAAGATGGCAAAGAGGGCGATTTCCTAACAGATAAAATTACGGATAAAGTTTTAGATTTCATTGATGAGAATCACAAAAATCCCTTCCTGGTTTATTTTTCTTTTTACCAAACACATAAATCTTATGATAAAAAGGACGTGGATGGTAAAGAAAGGATATCACAAGGCAAGCTTGAAGATACTGAATACTTTGAAAGAAAGCTTGCGAATAATCTCAGTATTCCAAGAAATAAGACTCGCGAGCTTCATCATGGGAAATCAAAAGCAATAGAAGCACTTACGCAAAGTAATGCAGGTTTTGCAGCTCAAATCAAAGTGGTAGATGATAATTTAGGTAGACTTTTCAAGAAACTTAAAGATTTAAATTTGGAAGAGAATACAATTGTTATTTTTACTTCAGATCAAGGGAGTCTGTGCTCCAATAAGAGGGCTATATCGACTCAAGCACCTTATCGACTAGGTAAAGGTTGGCACTTTGAAGGTGGCCTGCGAGTTCCTCTCATTATGAAATGGCCAACAAAGATCAAAGCAGGTACAATCAATAAGACCCCGACGATCAGTATGGATCTTTATCCGACAATTCTTGATATGCTTAATATACCTCAGCAAGAAGAGCAATCACTTGATGGTGTTAATATTTGGCCTGCACTACAAAGAGGTAAAACGATTTCTTTTGATCGTACTTGGCGTTGGGCTTTTGCATCAAACCATAGCTCTGGACACCGTAAGTCGGCAGCGATCCGCCAGGGAGACTATAAACTCATCTATTGGTATGAAGATAAGCACACAGAGCTTTATAATGTCGTCAATGATATTGGCGAAAACCATAATATCATCATCAAGCACCCTGAGCTTGCAGCAAGTTTAAAAAAGGAACTACTTGCTCCTGATTACATGAAGACTTATCGCAAGTAAAAGCCATTAAGGGAATAATAACTTTCAGAACAAAAAAAAAAGGCTCAGATCAGTGATGATCTGAGCCTTTTAAGTACTCGAAGCGGGAGTCGAACCCGCACGGATTTCTCCACACGGCCCTCAACCGTGCGCGTCTGCCAATTCCGCCACTCGAGCTTCCTAACAGACCAATCTCCGAAGAGATTGCTGGCGTTCAAAACGATCTTTCCTTGTTGAGAACGGCGACATAATAGATTCTTTTAAGTTTAAATCAATCGGTACTCTCGGCTTTTTTCTATTTTTTTTAAATAATTTTTCTGCTCAAATAATTCCTGTACAAATTAATGAAAGTATAGGAGCGTTTTTCACAGGAATTAAGCTTAATGAATAGTAATGAGATAGGAATTTTTTCTAGAATAAAACTAATAAACATCGCTACTTTGGGATGACTAAAATGAAGCAACTTCCTTGCCCTACGTTAGAATCGATATTAATGGATCCATTATGTAGTTGGATAATGTGCTTCACTATGGATAAGCCGAGCCCTGAGCCCCCTGTGTTGCGGTCACGGGATTCATCGACACGAAAGAAGCGTTGAAAGATACGTTCGTGAAATTGGCTGGGAATGCCAGGGCCGTTATCAGATATTTTAATAGTCAAATTCTGATCAGTGTGACTCATATTTAATTTGATCACCGCATTGTCTGGGTCTGAGTAACGAATCGCATTCTCAAGTAAATTGCGAACTGCGAGTTCAATTAGACCATGGTTTAGTTTTAAATCATGACTATATATCTGGCATTCAAGTTTCACATGATTACTTTTCAGCTCTTCTGAAACTAAGTCAATTGTACTATTTAAGCTCTTTAAAATATCTTTTTTCTCATAGCCAATCACTTGCTCTTTCTCCTGTGTTTCCAAACGAGATAAGGTGAGTAAGTCTTGAATGATGTTATCTAAGCGATGTGTATTACGTTTAATGATTTTGAGGAAGTACTGTGCTTGTTCGGGGTCATCTAGGCAATCTTCAAGTGTTTCGAGAAATCCTAGTGTTACAGTGATGGGAGTTTTAAGTTCGTGTGAAACATTAGAGACGAATTCTTTACGAGTATTTTCTAATTGACGAATACGTGTAATATCATTGATGACGATAATAAGGCCATGTCCTTTACCATTGCGCAATGGAATACGAACCAACTTCATATTGAGCTTACGTTCATCTCCTTGACGAAAAACTTGTATTTCCGTTTCATTGAATTCTTGGCCTGAAGCAATAAAATCATTAGATAATCGACTTAAATCCGAATTCTTATAAGCCGCCATAATAAAAGTACCTTTTGGCTGCGCAATACTAGGAGTCTTGAATAAATTAAAACTCTCTTGATTAGCATTGATGATACTATTGTCTTGATTGACAATAATAAGTCCGGTTGGTATCGCATTAAAAAAACTTTCCCAATATTGGATCTCTGTACTTTGTTTAAGTTGACGCTGGGTGTTTTTTCTGTGTAGAGAATCTTGGGTTTGACGTATTTTCATCAATTCGGGGATACCCTTATAATTGGGGCGGTGTTCATCATTTTGTTGCCCAAAAGCGAGCTTGATAGAATTGATTTGTTGACCAATGGGGCGAGCGATGAAGAGACTGAAAATCAAGCTGAGTAGGGAACTCGCTAAAAGTGCATAAAATAGCGCGGGTTTAAGGGCAGAGATGTAGGGGTTCGTGGTGTAAAAAGTTTTGTCGATAATGAGGAAGGTTGTTTCCGTCGGCAATTCAGGAGTCGCGTAGGGGAGGTAAAAACGCAGGAAATTTTTGCCACTATTATAATCAACATTCTGATAAATAGTGAGTTCAGGTTTAAAGACGAGCTTATCAAGAATTTCGAGATCGTTAAACTGATGTGAAGAGGGTGTGCTGGCATAGAGCATGAGCCCGTGGATATTAACTATGTAGACAAAGGCATCGTGCTTTGTAGCGAGTTCTTTAATCAGTTCATCACTCGCTAGGGGCTTTAAGATTATTTGATTTTCGAAAATCAATGATGACGCATCTGACATAATGAGTTCATTATAATCAGGTACTTGTTTATTTTTTGAACTTTGAGTATAGAAAAAATAAACAAATGCAAGACAAAAGCAAAAAGCAAAGAGTCGCTTAGTACTCCAAGCTAATACGGTGTCATTAAATGCCATTAGGATACTATTTTATAACCTACACCGCGAACGGTTTCTATTAGATCGGCAAAATCGCCTAGTTTACGCCTTAGAGAAAGAATATGTACATCCACCGTGCGACCTGTAATAATCACATCGTCACCACGAATTTCTTCAAGTATGCGTTCACGTGTATAAACACGCCCTGGTTTTTTGCAAAGAAAATACAATAACTTATATTCCACTGCAGTTAACTGTAGAGTTTTTTCGTTCAGGGTAGCGGAAAAATCACCTTTATTGAGGACTAGACCTTCATGACGAATGATCTCTTCCTCGTTATCTTCATTTCTGGTGAACTCTGTGCGGCGTAAAATTGCATCAATTTTTGCAATCAGAATTTTAGGACTAAAGGGCTTAGGAATATAATCATCTGCACCCAAGCGTAAGCCGATGATTTGATCTGTCTCATCAGTTCTTGCTGAAAGCATAATGACTGGGATATGACTAGTCGCCTTATTATTTTTTAGCTTATAGCAGATGTCGTTGCCATCCATGCCCGGAAGCATGCCATCGAGAATAACTAAAGATGGCGCGTGGGTCTCAACCATAGATATAGCCTCAGTCCCTTTGCCTGTACTCAGGACGTCGTAACCTTCTTTACTTAGAGTGAAATTAAGAAGTTCACGAATGTCGATTTCATCATCGACGACAAGAATGCGTTTGCTAGCCATTAGATTAATCGTCCTCCTCTTCTTCAGCAGTCATAAGTTCCGCATGGTGACGGACTATAGAACCAGAAACTTTATAGTAGATATCCTCACAGATATTGGTGAAATAATCTGCGGTACGTTCAAGTGTACGTGTCATTGAGAAAAAGAACATGAGTTGAGTCAAATTACCATCATTTTTACTGATGCGATCGGTGATATGCATGATGAGTTCCTTGTTGAGTTTATCAACTTCTAAATCAAGATTACACACTTCGATAACAGTTGCAAGCTTATCGTTGTAACAACAATCAATTGTGAGGTTCATCATGTGCAGCACTTTGGGGAACATCTCGTGAAAGAGTTCGGGAACTTCTACAGGACCAGCTTTAATGATTTTTTTGAGATAGCGGCAAATGTTAACAGAAAGGTCGCCAATGCGTTCTAAATCATTATTTATTTTCAAGATACTGATAACTTCGCGAAGGTCGGAAGCCACGGGTTGATAAAGTGCTAAAATTTTAAGTGAATCTTCTTCTATATTGATTTCTTCTTCATCAATCGCTTCATCGTGTTTGATAACTTGATTAGCAAGTTCTTTGTCTACATCGATAAGAGCCTTGTAGCTCATATTTAGACTTGAGTTGACGTCTCCAGCAAGTTCAAGCAGGCGGTTTTTAAGAATAGTGAGTTCACGATCCATATGAGTTTTCATAATTATATCTCCTGATTATCCAAAGCGACCACTGATGTAGTCCTCGGTTTGTTTATTGCTGGGGTTAGAGAATATATTCTCGGTTTGATCAAATTCGATGAGTTTTCCCATATAAAAGAAAGCGGTTTTATCTGAGACACGAGCGGCTTGATGCATATTATGAGTAACGATGACAATAGTAAAATCTTTTTTGAGTTCATGAATGAGCTCTTCAATTTTAGTCGTTGCGAGTGGGTCTAATGCAGAGCAAGGTTCATCCATTAAGATGATTTCTGGTTGACAGGCAATGGTGCGTGCTATACAGAGGCGCTGTTTTTGCCCTCCGGAGAGTCCTAGGGCATTTTTATCTAGACGATCTTTGACTTCATCCCAAAGAGCCGCAGCTTTTAAACTTTTTTCTACGACTTCATCGAGTTCAGCTTTATTGTTACGACCCGCAATACGCAAGCCATAAACAACGTTTTCATAAATAGATTTAGGGAAAGGATTTGAGTGCTGAAAAACCATGCCAACACGACGACGCAATGCAATGACATCGGTGTCCTTACTATAAATACTATTATTATTGATTGTGATATCGCCGCGATGTGAAATGCCTTCAACGAGATCGTTCATGCGATTCATATTGCGGAGTAGAGTCGACTTACCGCAACCAGAGGGGCCGATATAAGCGACCACTTCTTTTTCGGGAATATCCATATTGACGTCGAACAAAACTTGGTTCGTGCCATAAAGAAAATCGAAATTTTTAATCTCAATAAGTTTTTTGTTAACTTGATTCATAATTTACCTATACTTTAAAATAATTTTATTAAAAAGATTAAAACGCAGTACTTGCGTATCTTTTCTTGAGTCGTTGACGAATAATAATGCCAGTAAGATTCAAAACAGTTACGGTTAAAATGAGAAATAGAGTTGTCGCATAAACCATCGGTTTAGCGGCTTCGGAATCTGGCGATTGAAAACCCAAGTCATAGATATGAAAACCTAAATGCATGAATTTTTGATCTAAGTGTACAAAAGGAGCCGTGAAATCAACGGGAAGTGCATGTACCACTTTAATAACACCGACAAGCATGAGAGGCGCGACTTCTCCTGCGCCTCGTGCCATCGCCAAAATCATACCTGTGATAATTCCGGGTGTCGCTGATGGTAGAATGATAGTCCAGATAGATTGCCACTTGGTTGCGCCACAGCCCATGGCACCTTCACGGAGTCCACTAGGAACCGAAGCTAAAGCTTCTTCAGTGGAAACAATGACCACGGGCAAGGTCATTAAAGCCAAAGTGAGAGAGGCCCATAGGAGGCCACCACCACCAAATACAGGTTCGCCTGTAGCCGCTTTCCAGTCGGAGAAAAAGAGTTCATCAACTCGTACACCAACGACATAGATCAAGAAGCCAAGACCAAATGCTCCAAAAACGATTGAGGGAACTCCTGCAAGGTTATTGATAGCAATTCGAATAGAGCGAGTTAAGAGTGATTCTTTGGCATATTCATGAAGGTATATAGCGGTAATAACCCCAAAAAATGTCACAGGAATACACATGATAATGGTCATCACGAGTGTCCCTACAATTGCCGGGAATATACCTCCTTCAGTATTAGCTTCCCGAGGTGAGGCAGTGACATATTCGTAAATATTATCAAAGAATAAGGCAAGCTTGCCCATAGTGGTGAGTTGATTGGGGAAATTGTAACGGATGATATTGCCGATACTGAGGTCGTAAGTCATCCCACCGCTAACTTGAACTTTAAGATTATCTTTATTTTGTTCTTTGAGTATCAAATTGACTTCGGTAGATTTCTGATCAGCAAGTTTTTTAAGTGTTTCAATTTCAGTGAGTAGTTCAGTCGTGTCTACGCCATCTCGTTCATTGACGTAAACCTCCACTTTAAGTTTTTTGAGAGTATGTGAAAGCTGGCGAAGATCACCATGGATTATATGCTCTGCTTGTTTACGTTTTTTATCCGCAGTTTCCAAGGCGGCATCAAACTGTGTTTGGAAATTAGCGTCATCAATATCAAAGACTTTACCATCGGCGGTGAGCTCAAGTGGAATCACCATGGCACGACTATCAGTTTCACGTTCAATGAGCATTACTTTAGGATTGCGCTCAGTTTCAATTGTGAGGTCTTTCTCAGGAATAAAAACAAAAGTGCTACCATATGCATCACGGTTAGCAGTGTAAAATTGAACAGAGACGGGGGCAGGGCCAGTTTGTTTGCCTGGAAGTTGTTGTTCGACACGCTTCACTTCAATACCAAGGAATTTTTGACTTTTGATTCCCTGTTTATCTTCTATAGCTAAACTTACTGGAACATTAGCCGTAATGACATCCTTGGGCCAGAAAACACCAAGTCCATAGTAAATAATCAAGGCGAGGATTGATACGGTCATAGCAAGACCAAATGTGAGCCCTAAGCCTGCAAGCCAGACTTTAGCTTCGCCGATTGTTTTTTGTTTTTCCATGTTGATTAAACCTTATACTTGTTACGGAGATGCTGACGCATGATTTCCGCAATTGTGTTAATGACAAACGTCATAAGGAAAAGAAGTAGAGCACCCAAAAAGAGTGTCCGAAAGAGTGTGCCATCTTTTGGGGCTTCAGGTAATTCAGTGGCAAGATTTACTGCGAGAGTACGCATGCCTGAAAAGGGGTTGCTCTCCATAATAGGGGTGCCACCACAACAGAAAAGCACAATCATGGTTTCGCCAACAGCACGACCTAAACCAATCATACAAGCAGAGAAGATACCAGCAGAGGCGGTGGGTAGAACAACTTTAATCGCTGTTTGCCAACGGCTTGCACCAAGGGCGAGAGAAGCAGAAGTTAAGTTTTTCGGGACATTGGAAAGCGCGTCCTCGGCAATAGTGAAAATAATGGGGATAACGGCAAAACCCATTGAAAAACCAACAACGACGGCGTTTTTGGATTCATAGTTCAGATGAGCTTCGTTATTCCACCATGCTTTAAAACTTCCGCCAAAAACAATGTTTTCGAAAATAGGTCCCATTTTCCAGCCGATAATCGCAGAGATAATGAGTACTGGGATAAGCCAAATGAACTCATGACCATCTTTACTTTTACTGAAAGAACCAATTTTGATTTTTGATTGAATATAAGCAAATATAATGGTGATTGCTGGTACAGTCACAAAAACCATAATTAAAGAAGGGAAAGTGTTTTCTAGGCGTGGAGCAAGCCAAATAGCACCAAAAAAACCAATAATGACTGAGGGTAGAGAAGCCATGATTTCCATTAGTGGTTTAACTATTTTTTTAATATCAGGGTGTAAGAATTGTGAAGTGTATAAAGCCGCCAAGAGTGCAATAGGCATCGCAAAAAGCATGGCATAGAAAGTAGCTTTCAGTGTGCCATAGATTAGCGGTAGCATGGAGAGCTTCATTTCGGCTTCATCAGTTCCTCCGGTAGATTCCCATTTGTAGGAAGCTTCTGGAGCACCTTCATAGTGAATTTTTCCAAAGAAAGTTTTCCAGCTTGATTCTGGATGTGGGTCATTGAGACTAAATTGATGGAGTTGAGCATTGCCGTCGAGCAGGAATATATTATCGTACTTCGCTGAAATAGTAATAGCCTTAATGACAGAGTCCGCGGTGTATTCCCATCGTTTTTGCTCAGTGGTAAAGTTATACATACGTATAAGTTTATCAGAACTGACCAAGAAACTTTTGTTACGCCCACTTCCGCTATACTTGTATTCACTAGCTCTAGGAAGAGCTTCAAATTCGTGCTTAGTTTCATGAAACAGCAGTGGAGTTTTCGGATTTTCTTTATAATAAGAAAGACCGATCATTTTTCCATTTTGATCTATAGTGACAAGCGATTGATCACCGAGAATAGGCGCAATAAGTGCATTTTCTATTTGTCCTAGACTCTTGTTCTGCAAGAGTTCGGGTTCACTTCCCGTGCATTTAAAAATAGTAAGCTCACCATTGGTATTGGTAGTCGTGATTTGATCGGCTTGATTTGAAACGAGTAAGTTTTTGAGTGTGCCAGTATATTTAAGTTGAAAATCACCTTCGATTTCTAAGTCACCTGCATTACCAAATAAATCCATACTTTGACTTAGGTAGGCAATATGAATCTCGTTGCTTTCCCCATCGTTGATGACTGCTGCGCAAAGCTTTTGTTCGTCTTGAGCACCATAGGAAATTTGTGAGATTTCACCCTTTTTACTAAACTCAAAAGGGCCAGCAATGGATGGATCTTGTATAGTCACCCATTGATTATCCTTTTCTTCTCGAGAATAATTGAGGTCAATAATAAAAAAACGACCCTGATTAGTTCCCGCAATAAACTGTTGCTTGGCTTGGTTGTAGGTGGAAGCGGAGATCGCCTCATCAAGATTTAAATTTAAGAATGTCTTCAGTTCTATTCTCTTGATGATCGAACCAGAATTTAGATCGTGGAAAAGTATTTCTTTAGAATCGATAGTTGTAGGAGTAGTCGACCATTCATCAAGTGCGAAAGCAAGCATGTCTTTACTGCCGAGTTGGATCGAGTTAACTTTTTCTACTTCGGCCTTTTTACTTAAGGGGCAGACCTCATAAACAATGTAGAGCAGGAGACACATTACCGCAGCAATAATACCAATACCACAGATCTTGATGGCTCCGGTCATGAACTTATCTACAATGAGGGTCTTTTTTGATGTACGCATCAGGTCGGACATTTAATTTCCTTTAAACAAATGAATGAGATCCTTCTTGGAAGGACCTCACACAGAGATTAATTTAAATTTTCTTAATGATATAACTTATTTAATAGCTTTGAGGAATTGATCTGCAACTTTTGCTGGGATGGGGTAGTAACCATCTTTTTCCACGATCAACTGACCTTCTTTCGAAAGGATGAAACTTAAAAATTGGTAAGTTAAGTCATCTAGTTTTTTGCCGGGCTTTTTATTGACGTAAATGTAAAGTGTACGAGCAAGGGGGTATTTTCCTTTGAGGCAATTATTGAGTGTAGGTTCGTAGAAAGACTTACCATCTTTTGCTAGAGGAAGAACACGTACTTCAGAAGTTTTGTAGCCGATACCAGAGTAACCGATTCCAGAGAGTTCTTTTGCGATGGAACTAATAACAGAGCTCGAACCAGGCATTTCTTTCACAGTTGCTTTATAGTCACCTTTTCCAAGTGCGTGTTTTTTGAAGTAAGCATAAGTTCCGGAAGCTGAATTACGACCATATCTAGAGATAGGTGTGTTAGACCAGTTTCCGTCCAGGCCGAGTTGGCCCCATGAAGTGATGTCAGAGCCACCTTTTTTATATGTAGAGGAGAAAATACTATCGAGTTTTTGAAAATTAAGACCTTGGATAGGATTGTCTTTGTGAATAAAAACGGCTAGAGCATCAATAGAGACGCCAACAGCAACTGGCTTGTAACCGTACTTTTTTTCAAAGGCATCCATTTCAGAACTTTTCATTGGACGACTCATAGGAGCGAGCTGAGAAATCCCTTGAGTTAAGGCAGGAGGAGCAGTAGAAGAACCTTTGCCTTCAACTTCAATTTTCACGTTAGGATATTTACGTTGAAAACTTTCGCTCCAGAGAGCCATCAGATTGTTGAGCGTATCAGAACCCACTGAGCTTACTTTACCTGATAGTGATGGTATTGATTGATAGTCTTTTAAATCGGCATCTACGGCACTTACTGAAGTAGCAAGGGTGAGAGAAGTAACTGTGAAAGCCAATGTTTTTTTGAGGAAGTTCATTTTTTTGTTCCTTAGTTTTTATTTGCTTAGTATCGTACTGTTGAGATGTCCACAGTCTATCAGCGGGAATAACTTTAACAAAAGTCGGTTGGTTCAAGAGCAATTAAACTTATGTTAAGCTAAGGTTAAATCAGAATGGTTTGTAAAGAGGAGCCCTGATTATTGAACGGCGGCCTTATCTCGGGAATATGATTCATCGAAAAAAAGGCTCAGATCAATAATGATCTGAGCCTCTTAAAGTACTCGAAGCGGGAGTCGAACCCGCACGGATTTCTCCACACGGCCCTCAACCGTGCGCGTCTGCCAATTCCGCCACTCGAGCTTCCTAACAGACCAATCTCCGAAGAGATTGCTGGCGTTCAAAACGATGTTTTGTTCTTGAACGTGGTCATAATAGATTATTTTGTTTTTTAGTCAATCGCATTTGCTATTTTTTTGTAATTTCGATAAAAAGCTGATTATTCTAATCTAAGTAGGGGATGGGTCAGTGATCTCAAGTGTTTTAAGTAAGAATGGGGTGATTAAGTAAATGTTTTTTTTACATATCTACTCGGTGTCGTTGATTCGATATGAAAACTAGATACATTAAAGAAAACCAATTTTATGAGAGAACTGATCCTATGCCTGCGAAATTATTAAGTGCCTTATTATTTTTCACCTCCTTTGTTTTATCTGCGGAGGAAGATTTTGTCGCCTCGGAAAAAGAGCGCCAAGTCACTCGTGTCGTCGCTCAACTGATGACTCATCTTCATTATGAAAAAAAGCCTCTTGATGACGAAATGAGTAAAGCAGTATTTGAAGAGTTCTTTATACGCCTCGACTATAGCAAAAGAATTTTTCTTAAATCCGACTATGAACAGTTCACTAAGTATCGTCCTTTTTTGGACGATATGTACCTTCAGGGCGACTTGACTTTTGCCGAGTTATTTTTCAAACGTTTTAAGCAACGAGTTCAAGAAAGATTGGATTATGCTGAAAAACGTCTGGCGAAAGGTATGGAACTCAAGCATGGCGGAGTTTTAAGTTTAAATAGAAAAGATGCCGAATGGGAAGAGAGTTCAGAAGATTTAGATGATTTATGGGATCGTTATATCGAAAATGAAATCATCAATATGCATATTGGCAATATTGCTAAGCAGTTAAAGAAGGATGATAAAGAAAAGAAAACCGCAGAAGAAGAGGCTGCACTTAAAGAAGATAATGGCTCAATGGAAGAGCAGGTACGTCGCAGAATTATTTTTCGCTTAACAAATTTATTAGAAATGGAAAGAGGTAAATTCTTCGAAATGGCGATCTCTATGATGACGGGCTGTTTCGATCCTCATTCAACTTATTTTGGACCAAAGAGTATGGAAGAGTTCGAGATTATGATGAAGCTCTCGCTCACAGGTATTGGTGCCACTTTAACCAATAGTGATGGTTACACTAAAGTAGTAAGAGTGATGCCGGGCGGACCAGCTGATAAAGGCAAGCAACTCAAAAAAGGTGATCGTATAATTGAAGTTGAGCAAGCTGGTGAAGAACCTGTCAATGTTATTGATATGCCTCTTTCGAAAACGATTGGCATGATCCGTGGTCCGAAAGGTAAAGTCGTTACACTGCACATTTTACGTGGTGGTGTCAATGGTGTACGCCACCTCATCAGCATTAAACGCGATAAGATTGAAATTGCAGATTCAGCGGCAAGAAGCAAATTATTCGAACTTGAGAGAGATGGTAAAACTGAGAAAGTGGGAGTCATCTACTTACCATCTTTTTATTATCACCCTGGAACTAAGGGTAAAGATGATGGTAGAAGTTGTGCAAATGATATTAAAAGTGAAATTCTCAAGTTAAAGAAAGAAGGCATGCAATCACTGGTTTTTGATCTACGTGACAATGGTGGGGGCAGCTTGAGTGAAGTTATTAAAATGACTGGCTTTTTTATTAAAGATGGACCTGTGGTTCAAGTGAAAGATTATCGCGGTGAAATTGAAGTCCAAAAAGATCGTTCAAATGATATTGTCTACGGTGGACCACTCACAGTTTTAGTGAATCAACACTCAGCATCAGCCTCCGAAATTTTTGCAGCGGCAATCCAAGATTACGAACGTGGCGTTGTAATTGGTAGTGCGGATAGAACTCATGGTAAAGGTACGGTTCAACAAGTTTATGACTTAAAGAGAATTCAGCAAATGGCTGAGCTCGCTAAAAATAATTTCAAACCAGGTGAACTCAAATTCACAATCGCTAAGTTTTATCGCATTAATGGTGGTTCAACGCAAAAAATGGGTGTGATTCCAGATGTGATTCTTCCACACTTTTACGATAAAGAAAACGGTGGTGAAGCTTCGCTTCGTCACTCGCTTAAATACGACACTATCCCAAAAGCTAAAGTAGAAAAAGAAGTCTCCGTTCGTTCAGCCTTGCCAGCATTGACAGAGAAATCTAATATTCGAGTTGGTAAAAGCGATGATTTTACTGAGCTACAAAAAGAATTAGATTATTATAGAGAGCGCTATGAAGATAAAGAAATCTCTCTCAATGAAAATCAACGCATTGAAGAATTTAAAGAACACTACAAGCGTTCTAAAGACCGCAAAGATGTTCTCCGTCGCCTCTCTGGTCGTGAGCCTAAAGCGGAAGAGGATGAAGATGAGATTGAAGGCTTAGGTGCTTTCTCTCAAGATGGTCGTCAAGAAATTCTTATGGATCTCTATTTGAAAGAAGCGATCAATATTGCGATTGATTTAAAAATCATGGCTGAAGATAAATCTTCTAATTTAGTTTTTCGCTAAGCTTAATTGATGAGGCTTTTCCTCTTTCGCCACTTTGCTCATCAAGGCAAAGTGGGAGCTTTCTATGGTAGTACAAATCTCGAAATTATACCCCGAGCGGTATCAGATTTAAGCATCAATAAAGATATTGATGTTTTATCAAGCCCACTTTTGCGTTGTCAGCAAAGCTTAGAGCGTCTCGGCTTAGTTGCCCGAGATTCTCTTGAGCAAGCCCAAGAAGTCGATTTTGGTGAATGGGAAGGTTTAAGTTATGAAGAGATTGAGAAAACATATCCCGCAAAAGTTCTCGAGTGGCAAAATGATGATGATTTCACTTTCCCAAAAGGTGAGTCCCTTAAAGACTTTCACGCGAGAATAATTGAATTAGCTGAGATCATCAATAAACAAAAAAAAGATATTTTTTTAATGACGCATGGCGGAGTGATTCGCTATCTAATCTGTCATTACCTCGGCTTAGATTTTAATAAGAGCCTTGCTTTTAAAGTGGATACAGGATCATTAAGTACTATCGATATTTTTGATGAGGGACTCGGCATTTTAAGTAGTTTAAATTTAAAGGAAGAAGACTCATGGCGCGCATCACTTTTATAACGGGAGGTTGTCGTTCCGGAAAAAGTAGCAAGGCAGAAGAACTTTGCCTAGCATCTAGTACTCCTCATCATTACTTAGCGACTGCAACTGCGTTTGACGATGGAATGAAGAGGCGTATAGAGGCGCATCAGCTTCAAAGAGCTGAAGAAAATTGGAATAATATTGAAGAGCCTTTAGATATCCTTAAGGTAATCAAAAGCCTTAAGCAAGGCAGTGTCTTAGTCGACTGCCTGACTTTATGGATCAATAATCTGATGTGGGAAGCTGAGCAAAATAAAATCGAATTAAATGAATCCATGATCAGTGAACGTGCCAGCGAAATAATTAAAGCTATGCAAGAAAGCCCTTGTGACTTCTTCGTGGTTTCTAATGAAACAGGCATGGGGATCATGCCCATCAATGCTCAGGCACGTCTATTCGGCGATTTAGCAGGGCGTTGTAATCAACTCTTTGCGAAGTCAGCCAGTCGAGCAATCCTTATGGTGAGTGGTTTAGCACTGGATTTAAAGGATGTTTAAAAGTCTAGAGATAAGGCCTCTGAATCAAAGCTTTGCGAATGCCGCAAAACAACGTTTAGATGAATTAGCAATTCCATTAGGCGCATTAGGCGACCTAGGTGACTTAGCCGTTAAACTAATGATTTCTCAAAAATCACTGACGCCAACGTTCAAGAACCGAGAACTCTATTTATGTGCAGCGGATCATGGTATAGCCTCTCAGGGCGTTAGCAAATACCCACAAATTACTGATAAAATCCTCGCTTGTGCGAGTCATAGTGGTGCGGTGATTAATGCTCTTTGTGAAACTCATAATTGCACTTTATCCTTGTTCGATTGTGGTTTAATCAATGAGCCAAAGACTGGCAGTGTCAAAATTTTCACTCGAGTAATTGCTCAAGGTGGCACAAAAGACTTTTCAATCGAACCAGCCATGAGTTCAGAACAATGTTTAAAGGCACTTGAAAATGGTATAGAGTTAGGGAAAACAAGTTCAAGCGACTTAATTCTGTTGGGGGAGATGGGGATAGGAAATACCAGTTCTGCGAGTGCGATTTACGCAAAGTTAGAAGGTTTACAAGCCATTGACTGTGTCGGCGCGGGTACCGGCTTAGATGATGAGGGTATCCAACATAAAGCAAAGTTAATTCAGCAAGGACTCGGTCGTTTTTCGATAGATGAATTAGCCGAGCCAGCCGCTGCTTTTGAAGTTTTGCGACAAGTAGGGGGCTTTGAATTAGCGACTCTTGTGGGAATCAGCCTTGGAGCAGCAAGTTGTGGTAAACTGATCCTACTCGACGGCTTTTTGTCTGCGGTAGTTGCGCTCCTCGCAAAGTCCTTCAACGCTCATGTGCTAGATTATATGATAGCGAGCCATCGCAGCCACGAAAAAGCCCATGAAGAGCTCTTAAAACTTTTAAATAAAAAACCTTTGCTCGATCTAAATATGCGACTAGGAGAAGGGAGTGGGGCAGTTTTAGCTTTGCCACTGATTGATAGCGTCTGTTCTATATTAGAGAATACCATGACCTTAAATGAGGCACTAGATGTTTAAGAGTTTTTTAATGGCTTTGTCTACGCTGACTTGCCTGCCGATTCCCTATCGTTTATATGAAAATGCCGATGCCAAAAGAAGCGCGGCTTTTTATCCTCTTATAGGCTTAGTTCTCGGACTTGTAGTAGCGGGCTTCGCGCTCTTACTAAATGAGCTGTTTTCGGCGAAGTTTAATGCTCTCATTATTCTATTTCTTACACAGGCTATCTCTAAAGCTTTTCACCTAGATGGATTAGCAGATTGCGCCGATGCTTTTTGGTCGAGCCGCTCGAAGGAAAGAAAACTAGAGATTATGAAAGATAGCCACATAGGAGTTATGGGCGCCCTCGCAATAGTCTTTATTCTATTGGCGAAGTATGTTTTTTATTAGCCTGCTTTAGCCAAAGACCACAATTGCTTTTTCTCAGTGTATTGCTGATGATCTTCTCGGGACGTTGCAGTTTGAGTTTTCACATGTTCTTAATTAAAGCAAAGAGTGAGGGCTTAGGCAATGCGTTTTGGAACCCTAAGTCAGCTTTTGTCGCCATCGGTTTTTACTTACTCACGGCCTTTGTTTTAGCCAGCTTTTCCATCCCACTAAAATTAACACTATCTACTTTAGTTATTGTTATTCTTAGCAACATTATTTGGGCTCGATACGTAAAAAAACACATTGACTACGGCTCTGGTGATACTTTAGGTGCCGCCTGTGAGTTAGGAGGATTAACGGCATTGATTAGTATCCATGAATTAGTACCACTTATATCCAGATTTATATAGGCAGAGAAAGAAATATGAAATTCATTAAAAAAATATTAATACGCCTAGGGAAATCAATCATTTCGATTGTTTTTGTACTAGCGATTTGTTTGGCTTCGATTTGGGCTTTTTTGCACAAGCCCTGGCTCAAAGCAGAAGCTAAGCATGAAACACAAGTCCAAGTTGATCCTGAACGAATGAAGGAGATTGTCAAACTATTTTCCGAGCGCTTTCATCCTCGATCTTACCGAGATCATGTGGCACTCTTGGCAACGGGGAAAACGATCCAAAAGCGTTTTGAGTCAACTCAAGGAAAAGTGGAAGTTCAAAAGTTTTCCGTCAGTATTGAAGAGAAGTCAAAAACGGTATCTAAAGAATATTTTAACGTATCCTGCCTTTTCGGTGAAGGTAAAGGCTCACGGATTATTGTGGGGGCTCATTATGATTCTCATGATATGACTCCCGGTGCCGATGATAATGCCTCGGGCGTAGCGGGACTTCTAGAATTAGCGTATTTACTTGATGCGGAAAAAGAGCTTAATTGTGAAATTGAATTAGTCGCTTACTCATTAGAAGAACCGCCATTTTTTGCCACAGGAGATATGGGTAGTGCTCATCATGCTCAGAAAATTTCGGATGAAAAAATTGATGTGAAGGCAGTCCTTATACTAGAGATGATTGGTTACTTTACCGAAGAAGCCAATTCTCAAGATTATCCAACACCCTTATTTAAATTGCTTTATCCCAGTGTGGGTAATTTTATTGCTATTGTGGGGAAATTGGATCAAGGCAAAATTACGGGTCAAGTAAAGCAATCTTTCATGACGGTAGAAAATTTAAAAGTGCAATCGATTAATGCTCCGGCACAAATCCCCGGGATAGATTTTTCTGATCATAGAAATTATTGGGCTAAAGGTTATCAGGCAGTCATGATTACTGATACGGCTTTTTATCGAAACAAAGAGTATCACACCGCGAATGATACTTGGGATCGCCTCAATTATGAGCAGATGGCCCTCGTCGTACAGGCAACTTTCAATACACTAATGAACCTCTCCAAACCAAATTCTGAAGAGCCAAAGAAATAAGTTAAAAACAAAAAAGCCCCTGATCAAATCAGAGGCTTTTTTTGTATCAGTGAACTAGAACTTATTTAACTTCGTTATAAGCCCATTCTAACCAAGGCATGAGAGCTTCAACATCAGAAGCCTCAACCGTAGCGCCACACCAGATACGCAGACCAGATGGCGCATCGCGGTAAGCGCCGATATCATAAGCAGCATCTTCATTAGCAAGAAGCTTAATCATAGCTTTGATTTTGTCAGCATCGAGGTCGAGTGTAAGACAAACGGAAGTCGTAGAGTTAGTCTCCTCAGATTTTGCGAGGAAGTCAATCCAGTCATGCTTAGCAACGAAGTCAGCAATGACTGCGGCATTAGCTTCTGAACGTTTAATTAAACCTGCTACACCACCTTCGCTTTCTGCCCAATTAAGTGCATCGACGTAGTCAGCCACTGCAAGCATTGAAGGTGTATTGATCGTTGCACCAGTAAAGATACCTTCGATAAGTGCTCCGCCTTTAGTCATACGGAAAATTTTAGGAAGAGGACGGCCAGCATCATAGCTTTCAAGACGCTCAACAGCACGTGGACTCAAAATGATCACACCATGACCACCTTCACTGCCGAGAACTTTCTGCCAAGAGTAAGTCACAACATCAAGTTTTTCCCAAGGCATGTCCATTGCGAAACACGCAGAAGTTGCATCGCAAATAGTTAAACCTTTACGGTCGTCAGCAATCCAGTCAGCATTATTAACGCGAACGCCAGAAGTCGTACCATTCCAAGTGAAAACAATATCGTGATCAGGGTTAGTTTGCGTGAGGTCAGGAAGTTCACCGTATTCAGCTTTAAACTGACGAACATCGGCAAGTTTGAGTTGTTTAACAATGTCAGTCATCCAGCCTTGGCCGAATGATTCCCAGAAACAAACATCTACAGGACGCTCACCGAGTGCTGACCAGAGAAACATCTCTACTGCGCCAGTATCAGAAGCAGGAACAATTCCCAAACGGTAACCTTCTGGAAGACCCAAAAGTTCTTTTGATTTATCAATAGCATATTTAAGAGTGCTTTTGCCGACTGCAGAACGGTGTGAACGACCGAGTGTATCGAGAGTCAATTTATCGACAGAATAACCGGGATGCTTAGCGCAAGGACCGGAAGAAAAGTTAGGACAGGCTGGTTTTACTGTTGGTTTATTCATATTAGCTTCCTTTAATTAATAACTATGATTTGCAATTTGAACGGTGATACGTGGATCAAACTGTTCTTGAAGAATGTTTTCAATCGCCATAAGTGTCCCAGTTGTTGAACTCGGACAAGAGCCACAGGCGCCTTGATAGCGAACGCTTAGGACCATTTCATCTGAAAGGTCAATGATGTCGAGTCCGCCACCATCCATGGCTAAGCCTGGGCGAATGGTTTCGTCTAAAATATCATCGATTTCAAAAACGAGTGCCTGCTTATCGCCAAAGTTGATTTCGGGAACGGCTTGAGCTTTAAATTCGATAGCTTCAACGCGATTATTGATTTCGTCCTTAATGGTCATTTCGATTTCAAACCAGTCAGATTCATCATTTTTTGTAATAGTGATGTAATTATCGCGGTAAAAAACACTGACAACTCCTTCAACGGCGAAGCATGCGCGTGATAAATCATCGCTTGCCTCAGCTACGGATGAAAATTGGCAGATGCCATCTTCGAGTATCGTTTCGTTTAAAACGTACTTCAAGGCATTGGGATTTGGAGTGGTTTCCATGTGGGTGACAAAAATCATGATGTATTCCTAAAATAAAATTTCCATAAAATACACGAAATATTATAAATAAAAGTTTTTTAAGACGAGAAGTCGCTAGAAATGCTGTCGGCCCCTAGGGATCAAGAATTAAATGACTGGATTATATCGTCTAAGATTTACGATTACAGATGATTAAACCTAAGATTGTCATTATTAAGGCTAAAGCAATATTGATGGTAAATGACTCTCCTAAAAAGAATACACCCAAGAATGTGCCCACCAAAGGCACGAGGTAATTGCTAAAAGAAGTGAAAGTTGGCCCTGCAATGCGTACCGACTGAATATAGAAGAGGTAAACAATTCCAGAGGCAAAGACGCCAAGTATAAATAGATAAGCCCAGGCCTTGCTATCAGTGGGTAAATTAAAACCCTCCGCGTAGAGCCAGTAAATAAGAAAAGGAATTGAGTAAAGCATTAAAATAAAACGTGAGGCATGCAAGGCCGAAATACTATTAGGGATCCTATCCATGAACATGAATGCCCAGGCAAAGCAAAAAGCCGCTCCTAAAATAGCTGCGTAACCTTTCAATGAACCCGAAAAGCTGCTCGCGCTAGGGTTAATCAGGATAAATAAACCCACAAAGGCAACGGCCATACCGATATATTGCCACCGTCCTGCTTTTTGTCCTTTGCCGACTAGGTTTTGTAATAAGGCAGTGAAAACGGGGATGATTCCCAAGATGATCGCCACCACGGCGGAGTCTAATTGTTGCTGGCCATAGCCAATTAAATAAAAGGGGATTGCGGCATCCGTTGCACCCAGGGCAATAAAGAGAATCAGTAGTTTTTTGTCGAGTTTTATCTTTTTTTTGCGTTCCTTAGGGATAAGCAAAATCATAATGCTCAAGGTAATGAATCCGAAAAACATGCGCAGAGCCGCTAAACCTAAGGGAGAAAAATGTTTTAGAATATAATCATTTAGTAGGAATTGTGATCCCCAGATGAGGCCAATGCAGAGCATTAAAATGTATTTCATGTCATTCCTTTTTTCTAAGTGAATATGAGAATAATGGCTGGAGGTAAATATTCACCTAGGTGAGAAGATTTATCACTTGTTTTTATTATCCTAGTGGAAGTGGCATAGCGATTTTTATTGATACGATATTCCTTAAAGTGTTAATGTTAAAAACTTTGCAGTAAAATTGAGGTAAGGATTTAAAAAGCTTGCTTCCCTTAATCTTTAGTCGTATGTTCACTCAGCATAAAGAAATTTATGTTATCTTGCGTTTGTAGTAGTGTGAGTCCTCAGCTTCGGCTGAGGGCTATTTTTCTTTAATGAAATAAGCTCCAAATGACTGTCTTCAAGCAAAAGAAATTGCGTCTCAAGAGGCAAGTCATTATGTAAAATTAAATTTGGGTGCTCTATTGTCGGGTTTTTATTTTAATTATTCATAGGATCAATTTATGTCTTCTAAAGCTACTTTGGAAAAGATTACAAATTTATGTAAACGCCGTGGTTTAATTTTTCAGAGTTCAGAACTCTATGGTGGCTTTAATGGCTTCTGGGATTTCGGACCCTACGGTACAGCAATGCGTCGTGCGGTTGAATCCACTTGGTGGGATTACATGGTGGAACAACGTGACAATGTTGTCGGACAGGATTCCACTATTATTTGCCATCCACAAGTATGGAAAGCCTCTGGTCACGTAGACCAATTTGCCGACATCATGGTTGATAATAAAATCAGTAAGAAACGCTATAGAATTGATAATTTACTCGAGCAACAAAACGAACAAGTTTTAGCTAAAGTTGCTGAACTCATGGGCTCTGAAGCTGATATTGGTAAACTCGAAGCCGCTTTTGAAACCAAACTTCAAGATAGCGAAAATATCGATACCGTGCTCATTGATGCTCAAGTCATTGATCCTGCTACAGGTAAAGTAGGGGACTGGACGCCACCTCGTCAGTTCAACCTCATGATGCAAACTCATGTAGGACCCGTTATAAGCGAAGAAAATAAAGCTTATTTACGTGCAGAAACTTGTCAGCCAATTTTTATAAATTTTCAGACTATCTGTAACTCAACTCGTCAAAAACTTCCCTTTGGTATTGCTCAAACGGGTAAAGCTTTTCGTAACGAGATCAATCCTCGTAACTTCATTTTCCGTTCACGCGAATTCAATCAAATGGAATTAGAGTTTTTCTGTCACGCCGATGATTCAATGGAATGGTACAATTTCTGGCGTGATCAACGTCTTGCTTTTTATTCTGATGTACTCAAATTCAAAGACGGTAGCATGAGAACTCATGATCACGATAAACTTGCGCATTACGCAAAAGCCGCAATGGATATCGAATTCGAATTCCCATTTGGTTGGGGAGAGCTCGAGGGTATTCACCACCGTGGTACTTGGGACTTAAGTCAGCATGCTGAATTCTCCGGTCAAAAACAAGAATACTTTGATCAAGCACGCAATGAAAAATACGTTCCTACCGTAGTGGAAACTTCTGTAGGTCTTGATCGCTTGATGTTAGCACTACTGTGTGAAGCCTATGACGAAGATGAAGCTATAACAGCAAAAGATGGCAAAGAAGTAGAAGGACGTGTAGTTATGCGCTTTCCTGCAATTATTGCTCCTGTACAAGTGGCAATTTTACCTCTCTCCAAAAAACTTTCTGAGGGTGCTCGTGAAATTCATGCTAAACTCAAACCTTTCTTTCGTACTGAGTATGATGAAGCACAAGGTATTGGTAAACGCTACCGTCGCCAAGACGAGATTGGTACACCTTTCTGTTTGACCTATGATTTTGAATCAAGCGAAGATAATTGTGTCACTGTACGTGAACGAGATAGCATGAGTCAAGAACGCGTTGCTGTTGATCAGCTCGCCAACTACCTCATGGATAAAATTAGAGGCTAATTATTATGTTAGTAATGATCGACAACTATGATTCCTTCACTTGGAACTTAGTTCAATATTTCGGTGAATTAGGCCATCTTCCAAAAGTCATTCGCAATGATAAAATTACGATTGAGGAATTAGAAGAACTGAAGCCCCAGGCTTTAATTATTTCACCTGGCCCTTGCTCTCCTAAAGAAGCAGGGATTTCTTGTGCGGCAATTAAACACTTTGCGGCCAAGGGTGTTCCTGTATTTGGTGTATGCCTCGGCATGCAGTCGATTGTTGATGTCTATGGTGGGACTGTGGGACGAGCGCCCATGTTGATGCATGGAAAAACTTCTCCCATTGAACACAGTGGCCAATCCGTTTTTGTCGACTTACCTAGCCCTTATGATGCTACGCGTTACCACTCACTCTGTGCTCTTGGCGATCTTCCGGATTGTTTAGAAGTCACTGCGAGAAGTGATGATGGCGTCGTGCAGGGCATAATGCACAAAGAATTACCTGTGCATGGTGTGCAATTTCACCCTGAGTCAATTTTGACTGAGCATGGTCATGATCTCTTAAATAACTTTTTGAAAATTGCGGGGATCGCTAAGTGAGCTACTTTCGCTCAGATATTGAAGCAATGAAAGGTTATACTCCTGGGGAACAACCCAAGGGTCGTGTCTTAGTGAAATTAAATACCAATGAAAACCCATTTCCGCCTTCTCCAAAAGTTATTGATGCAATCCGGAATTATCCCTTCGAAGAATTGCGTAAATATCCAGCACCTTACTCTGATTCAGTACGTGAAGCAGCATCCAAGGTCTACAATATTCCTGCAGATCAAATTATTGCAGGCAATGGCTCAGATGATATCCTCACAATTCTTTTTCGCTCTTTTGTGGCAGAAGGCAACTCAGTTGGCTGGCTCAATCCTTCTTATTCTCTTTACCCTGTATTAGCGAATATTCAGGGCGGTGAACATTTGACTATTGATCTCAAGGAAGATTTTAGCTTGCCCGAAAACTTGGCAGAAAAAGCTAAAGGATCAAAACTTTTTTTCATTACCCGTCCTAATGCACCCACGGGTAATGCCTTCGAAAAAGAGCGCTTGAGACAATTTGTGGCGGATTATGATGGCGTTGTTGTTATTGACGAAGCCTATGCAGATTTCTGTACAGACAACTGTTTTGATATGATTGACGAGTTTCCGAATCTGATCATTACACGTACCCTTTCAAAGAGCTATTCCTTAGCAGGTATTCGTGCGGGATTGGCCTTCTCCAACAAAAACTTGATTCAGGGCATGCACAAAGTGCGTGATTCCTATAATGTTAATGGCCTCAGTCAAGCAGCTGCGACTGCGGCCTTACTTGATCAAGAATACTTTCTGGCAAATACTGCCATCATCATTAAAACGCGAGAAAGCGTTGAAAAGACTCTAAAAAATCTCGGTTTTGATGTGAAGCCATCTGAAGCAAATTTTCTTTTCTGTATTCCCCCAATGGATGCAGAAAAATATACCCATGCAGTGAAAGAGGGCGGTTTTTTGATTCGCTATTTCAAAACTACAGGGATTGATAATTACGTTCGCATTTCTATTGGAAGCGAAAATGAAATGGATGAGTTCTTGTCACTAACAGCAACTATCCTTAAGGACAATAAATGAGAATAGCAAAATATATCGCAGCCTGTGGCGTTTGTTCACGACGTAAGGCTGAAGAACTAGTGAACGAAGGTTTGATCACTATTAATAATCATAAGGTAAGTGATTTATCGACAAAAGTAGATGTAGATAAAGATGAAGTTCGCTACCGTAGAAAACCTTTGGTTTTAGAAAAAAAATTCTATTACCTTTTAAATAAACCCATTGGCTATGTTTGTACGAATGATGACCCTTTTGCAGAAAAAAAGACAATTGACTTAATCCCTGATAAAGGTCGCCTTTATACAGTTGGCCGCTTAGATAAACCCTCAGAAGGACTCATTGTCCTAACTAATGATGGTGACCTAGCAAAAATTATGACGCATCCCTCTTACGAACTAGAGAAGAAGTATCGCGTTACCGTAAAAGGTCACGTCAGCCAAAGAAAACTCGATTATATCGTGAGTGATGGCATCTCTATTGAAGGGGTTAATTACCGCGTACTTGATGCTAGAATCAAGAAACAAGTCCCTGGTGGCTTCATGATTAACTTCACCCTCAACGAAGGTAAGAATCGCGAAATTCGCAAAATCTGCCAATTTCTTGATTTGCAAGTTAAGCGCTTACGTCGTTATGAGATTGCAGGCATCACCATCGGTAAACTTCCTCCAGGTGCATGGCGTCCAATGACCCAAGCTGAAGTTCGCTTCCTCAAGAAATTAGATAAATAGAGTCTAGTTAAGTCTTTTTTTTATTCTTCATGCCGAAACTCACCTTCGGCATGATTTTTTATTTTTAGACCTCATAAAATGGCTTTGATAAGCTTATTATAAAACTAGTTTGTCGTAGTAATTTCTTCTGGGTGATCAACCCAATCCATGAAAATACGGTAGGCCACTGCGAGTAGGGTCGCACCTAAGAAAAGACCTATAAGACCGCTTGCCACCATGCCTCCCAAGGCTCCAATAAGGATGACAGGCATAGGTGCATCAACACCCCTGCCGAGTAAAATGGGTTTCAGGACATTATCTGAGAGTCCACCAATAATGAAGTAAAGCGTAAAGAAGCCATTAAATAATACTGAGTTTTCTGTTCCCATCCACATATAAGCTAAGACGGGAATGATGACAAGGGCTGCAGGTACTTGTAAAATCCCGAGGAACATAACGAGCAAGGCAATGATACCCGCCATAGGGACATGTGCCATAAGTAGGCCAATACCTATAATAAGTGCTTGAATAAAGGCAACACCAATTACTCCCGTTGTTACAGAGCGTACGGTCATGACCGATAGTGAATTTAACTTTTCGCCGCGCCCTGAACCCACAATGCGATTCGATATCCGCTTCATCGCCTGACTACCTGATTCTCCCCAAGTCATCATAAAGCCCGCAATAACAATGGCACCTAAGAACATGGCAACCGAAGCAATAGCACTGCCACCTTTCGCCATAGCTTTTTTGGAGAAGGATTTTATCGGTTCTTTATACTCAATCAAAAAATCTGTGAAATCATTAGAGGCTTCGCTCCAGACTTTATGGATTTGGGGTCCTAGTACCGGCCATTCTTTTACGTTTTCACTCGGAGGTTTAATATCTAAATTTCCTGCCTCATAAGTACTATAGATATTTTGTACATGATCGACTAATGAAGCTCCCAAAGAAATTACAGGTAGACCTATAAGTAAGCAAGAAATCATAACAACTAATGTAGCCGAACGTCCTTGCTTGCCACCCATACGAATAGCCAATTTTTGCTGTAGAGGATAAAGAACAATAGCAATGATAAGCGCCCAGAGCATAATTAAGGCAAAGGGAGCAAATACTTTTATACAAAGAGAGCATAGATAAAGAATTAAAGTCATACGGATCAAGAGATCCATCATTGATTTTTTATTTAAGGGCTCATGTTCATTCGTCATTATATGTCCTTGGATTAAGTTTTGAAAAAGTTCAGTATTAATTAGATCATATTTTAAATCATTTATGTCTTTAAAAAAAGCGAAAGAATCTTTTTTAGCTAGTTATTAATTAATCATTTTGTAAGCTCTGAGGGAAAATTCGAAGTATATAAGTTAAAATAAGAGTTTATTCAGAGTACAAATGACGCTACAATAAGGCATAGAAAATTATAAGTGATATGAGAGTAACAATGAGGATTATACATACATCGGATTGGCATTTGGGTCAGAACTTCATGAATAAGAGCCGAGAGCCCGAACACCGCGCCTTTCTTGTGTGGTTACTGAAGCAATTGATTGAACATAAAGTCGATGCTCTCGTAGTCGCTGGTGATATCTTTGATACAGGCACGCCTCCAAGTTACGCCCGAAAAATATATTTTGATTTCTTAAAAAGTGCAGCGAAAGAGTGGGGTGGTCAGGTGGTGATTGTCGGTGGCAACCACGATTCAGTGAGCACACTTAATGAATCAGGTGGAGTCTTGGAAGTTGTCAATACTTTTGTCATTGGTGGTGCGGCAGATGACCCAATAGATGAGGTATGTGCTTTGAATAAACTTTCAGGTGAGCCCGGAGCCATTATTGCCGCAGTTCCTTATTTACGGGACCGTGACGTCCGAATATCGGAAGCTGGGCAGAGTGCTGATGAGAAGTCAGCGGCACTCCGCAAGGGAATTAGCGATCATTATGCGGAAGTTTATGAAGCTAGCAAAATAAAAGCATCTGAAATAGGTGGTGATTTACCTTTGATTGCAACGGGTCATTTAACCACCTCGGGCAGTGAACTCAGCGAGGGCGTACGCGAGCTTTATATTGGGACATTACAGGGCTATGATTCAGCCTCCTTCCCCGAAGACTTTGATTATATTGCTCTGGGGCACTTACATAAAAAACAGGTAATGGGTCCACGTGAACAAATTCGTTATTGTGGTTCACCCATACCACTATCGTTCATGGAAGCCAAATATGAGCGCTCAGTTAATTTAGTCGATTTAAAAGCAGGTGAAAAACCTGTCGTTGAAGAATTAGTGGTGCCGATTCATCAAAAGCTTTTGAGCCTAAGTGGCAAATTAAATGAAATTATCGAGCAGATTCAAAAACTTCCAAGTGAAGACGAAGCTTACTGGCTCGAAATTCAAATTGAGCTCGATGGTACAGAAGGCAATGTCATAAGCCAAATTAATGATTTAACACTTGAGATGAAACACGAGGTTTTGCGAGTCAAGCGTCAGCATAAAAACAAAGAGCTTCGTTTAAAGCGACTCAATGCCGAGAGGTTACATGAAATGACTGTGGAAGAAGTCTTTGAGAAACGCCTAGGCATAGCGGAATTGGATGAAGATCAGAATGGAATCCTTAGGCATTTATTTAAACAAGCCAAAAACTTGGTGGAGCAGAAATCGTGAAAATTCATAAACTAAAGTTTAAGAATCTCAATTCACTCAAAGGTGAATGGCAGATCGATTTTGATGAACCGGAATTTCGCGATAATGGTCTCTTTGCCATCATGGGACCTACCGGTGCAGGAAAAACGACGATTCTCGATGCGATTTGTTTAGCCCTTTATTATCGAACCCCGCGTTTAGATAAAGTGAATTCGAGTCACAACGAAATCATGACGCGTCATACGGGGGAATGTTTTTCAGAAGTTGAATTTTCAGTCAATGCCAAACGTTACCGTTCTTGTTGGTATCAGCAACGGGCATCTAAAAAAGCGGATGGGAAACTGCAACCCCTAAGGCTTGAGTTAGTTGATATGGAATCGGGCAAACCGATGGAAACGCAAATCAAAAAGATTCAGCCCCTCATTGAGAAAATCACTGGATTAAATTACGACCGTTTTATTCGCTCCGTGATGTTAGCTCAAGGTGGTTTTACTGCTTTCCTCAAAGCCAAAGAAGAAGAAAAAGCGGGAATGCTAGAGGAGATGACTGGCACAGAAATTTATACCTTGATTGGTATGAAAATTTTTGAGTGTGAAAAAGTCGAAAAAGAGCAACTGGCATTGCTTCAAGCGCGTTTAGGTGAATCCAAGCTCTTGAGTGAGGAACAAGTCGAAGACTTGCAAAACCATAAAGGGACTAAGGGACTGGAACTTAAGCTTGAAATAACTAAGCAAAAAGAACTTAAAGATAAGTTGGGCTGGCATGAGAATCTTATTAAAATATCTTCAAATATAGAAGCTGATCGACTTAATGAGCTCAATTCTAAAAAAGAACTTGAGGCATTTTTACCGCAACAAAAACGCTTAGATCGTTATGTACCAGCACTGGCCCTCCAAGCTAAGTACGAAGAGTTCAAAAAAATCTCTACTGACTTAGATTCTGTAGTTAAGGCTGGGCAGCAACTTGCTAAACAAGCCAAAGAAAAAGAAATTGAGTTTATAGGATCTGACTTAGCGCAAAAACAGAAAAATGATGAGATTGAAGTTTTTGAATTAGCTCGTGAAAAAGAAGAAAAAATGATTAGGGAAAAACTGATTCCCTTAGATCAAGAGCTAGCCAAAATTATGGTGGAGCATGAGTCACAAGAAAAACTTTTTACCTCCAAATCAAAAGAGCTTCAAATACTTCTCAAGGAAATTGAAGAAGTTAAAAACAAGCTTGCTTTAGATCAAAAAAACGTACTTGCTCAAAATTCATGGCTGGATAAGAATAAAAGTTTGGTGGCTTTAGAGGCACAGTTACCACTGATCAAAGACTCTTTGAATCGCCTTAAGTTGAAATCTGATGATTTACATAAAGAACAACTTTCCTTTGACGCCAATCAAGGTTTAGCCATAAAGGCCAAAGAGCAATCAAAATCATTAGCGCAAAACGCAGAAAAGTCTCAGGCGGAACTTACTGAGATCACTAACTTACATTCTGAAAAAAAGACTTACTTAGAAGTGAAACTAGCCGGTCGTGAACTGGATAATTTGACTAATGAATCATATCAATTCGATCAGCAATTAAAGGATTTGCTTCACTTAAAAAAGCTTGCAGGTGAACTCCTTGAGAAACAAGAAAGAAAAAGCGAGAAATTGGTGAAGCTTCAAGCTAGTCAGAAAAATCAGCAAGAAGAAGGCAAAGAACTAGAACTTATAGAAGTAAATCTTAAACAGAGTCAAGATTTAGTGGAAGCACGTCGCCTAATTTGGGAACGAGAAAAACAAATTTGTTCACTAGAGCTTTATCGTCAGCAGCTTCAGGAAGAGGAGAGTTGTCCGCTGTGTGGTTCGAAGGATCATCCCGGGATTAAAGCTTATGCGAAGATAGAGCTTTCCAGCTCCGAAGCATCCTATCAAGAGGCTCAAGCTCAAGAAAATGATTATGTACTTAGACATAATAAACTAAAGACCAAATTTGAATTGACTAAGCAAGAGATTACAAATTCACAGGAAGCGCTAGAAATTGACGGACTTGAATTCGAAAAAATTCATCAGGCCTATTTATCTCTGTCGGCACAATTAGAGCTGAAATCAGAATTCACAGATAAAGAAGAATTACAGAGTGTCGAGCTAGAGAAGCAGCAAGAACAACAAAGACTGAAACAGAACTTAAGTGAATTAAAGCAGCTCACGAAAGAATTGAACCTATTGGAGATTAAGCTTCAAGAAGCTACTCGAAAATCCCAGAAGATAAGTACAGATTCCTTAATTCAATTAAAGGAATACAAAGCTCAAGAGCAAGCCTTGGAATTGCAAGAAAGCAAAGTGCGGGAACTCAAGAGTGACGTTCAGAAGGAGCAAGAAGGGATAAAATCCACCCTGAAAAAATTGGATATGTCCTTGCCTGCAGATAAGCAGATTCCAGCTTTTCTCACAAAACTGCAGGATGAGTTTGAGATATATAAGAAAAACCTAGTAGATGTACAAGCCTTGACTCAATCCTGTGCAATCCATGAAGCGAGTTTACAGGGCAAAGCCGGCACGGAAAAGAAATTAAACTCAGCTCATCAAACTGAGCAAGAGAAATTTGAGATATTAAGCAAGAGCCTCAAAGAGCTTCAATTAAAGCGTCGTGAACTCTATGGAGAAAAAAATATTGAGCATTGCCGCAAGCAATTCCAAGAAAAATCTAATGTTTTACAAGTCAACTTAAAGAAGCTAGTAGAAGCTCGACAAATACAGCAAACAGCCTTTAAGGTACTCACGACTCAATTGCAAGATAATCAAATTCAGGAAAAACTCTCAGCTCAAGAACTGACCCAGGTGAAAATAAGCTTTGAATCATCGCTTAAAGCGTCTGAATTTACAGATGAAATGGACTTAAAGGCCGCTTTCCTTCCCGAAAGTGAGTATCAAGTACTTAGCAAAAAATCAGAAAAACTTAAGCTCTCCTATAATGCCGCTACCACTAGCTTGAAGAATAGTGAACAATCTTATCAGCTCGAGTTGGATAAAAAATTGACTCTAGAGAGCTATGAAGACCTTAAGCAAGTCGACTTGGCCTTGGTGCAAGTTTTAGCTGAAATAACACGTCAAATCAATGGTTTTGAATTTAAACTGAAGGCGAATACGGAAGAACAAGAGAAGTCAGCTGAATTAAGTCAACTAATATTAGATCAAGAGAAAGTTCTGAAAAGTTGGAGTCATTTATCGAGTCTGATCGGAGATGCCAAGGGTGAGAAGTTCTCTCGTTTTGCACAAAGCATAAGTTTAGAATATCTCACAGATTTGGCTAATGAGCATTTACTTCGACTCTTTCCTCGCTATGAATTAAAAGTGGGTGAGAAACTAGAACTTCAGATACTCGACTCCTATCAAGCCGATATCATTCGCCCTGTGAGTACTTTGAGTGGAGGAGAAAGCTTCTTAGTGAGCTTGGCACTAGCACTGGGGCTCTCGGACCTAGCTTCTGATACAGTAAGCATAGAATCACTATTTCTAGATGAAGGCTTTGGGACACTCGATGCAGAGACTCTAGATGTAGCACTCGATGCCCTAGATAGTCTTAAAAACTCAGGACGTATGGTCGGGGTAATCTCTCATGTAGAAGCTCTTAAAGAACGCATAACGACACGTATTCAAGTTTTTGCGGCTAATGGTGTGAGTCATCTCGAGGAGCGTTTTCGTATAATGGCTAAAGCTTAAGAAGCTGAACCCTGAACCCAAAAATCTGAGTAAAAAGAAACACGATTACCCATAAAGCGGGGCAAAGCCCCTAATCGCCTGGTCAAGGAAAGGCATTTCCTTGCTGGGGGAGCTCGAGGGGGACAGCGTCCCTCTCGTATGCGAAGCATCATGCCCTCTATTCTGGGTAATCGTAAAAAGAAATGAACTCAGCGCATTTTATTATTTCAATCGTTTTAATAAACCCGAGAAACGTTGTGTTATCTTTTTACAGGCATTTAAAAGTTCCTTGTGGTCGGCATAAATCTCGACGTATTCTTTGGCGCGGGTGATGCCGGTATAAAAAAGCTCCTTGCTTAAAAGGCGTTCCGATTTATCGGACAAAACGAGGTAAACCTTATTGTATTCGGAGCCTTGAGATTTGTGAATAGTCATGGCAAAAGAACTTTCATAATCGGGTAAAACAGAAGGTGGAAACTCGCGTATTGTATTATTGTCACCAAGGAAATAAACTTTGGGTAAATCATTAGTAATCAGCACGACACCAATATCACCGTTATAGAGCTTTAAACTATTATCATTACGCGTAATCATGAGTGCGCGACCATGATAAAGGGCTTCATCATTCTGATTAAAAATCTTTTTACTAATAAAAGTATTGAGCGCTTCGGAGCCGTAGTTACCGCTGCGTCCAGCACAAAGAATACGAGCTTCATTGAGTTTAGCTAAGATAGTAGAGACTTCCTTAGTCCTAAGGATAGCCAGGTATTCATCGAAGAACTTTTTCAAAGTCTTGTCAAGTATGGATTCTATTTTTGTAGGGAGAGCTAAATGGCATATATCCTCATATTTTTCGAAATAAGATGAATCTTCTAGAGGGTGAGGATTCGGGGCTTCATTTACATCTTTGGCCAAGTGTCCAATACCTGAATCATCCTTAAAGCGCCAGCTATGCTCTAGCTTGACCATCACATCTTGAAGAGGACTCTCTCGCTCAGATAGTTCCAGTTGTATACCCTTTGTCAGTGCTTGATAATCGCTACAGAATTGTTGCGAGAAGCTATTGATTTTATCGCCTGAGGTTAGGTCACCCAAGACATTGCCCGTTTCAACTGCAGCTAATTGATCCTTATCTCCCAAGAGAATGACGCGACAATCATCTCTAAGAGCGTTTAATACCGCGCGAAAGAGCACGAGAGGTACCATAGAACTCTCATCGATGAGTAGGATATTACTTGAGCATTTATTCTTCTGATTATGTTTGAAACCACCACCTGGATTAAATCCTAAATAGCGATGAATCGTCTCAGCTGTTTGCGGAATTTTTTTAAGAATGCTTTCTGCAATATTTGTTTTTTCGCCTAATTCAATAAGGGTATTTTTAATGGATTGACCTAAGCGATCTGCCGCTTTTCCCGTAGGCGCTACCAAATTGATTTTCACATCGGGATCTTGACTAATGAGGAGGGCTAAAATATTGCCAACGGTTGTTGTTTTTCCCGTGCCAGGACCACCGGAAATAACACAGAAGCGACTTCGTAAGGCAGCGAAAGCAGCCACTTTTTGCCAGTTAATAATTTCAAGATTATTATCACTATCAATGACTGTTTTGTCAGGGAGCAAGTCATTGAGTTGATTAATGAGCTCAGTGGATAGACTCAGTGCTGTGGAGCTCATATTATTGATGTAATCAGCTACTGATGCTTCTGCCCGGTAATACTTATTGAGATAGAGTAAGCCATTTTCGGGATCGAGAATGAGTGGCTTATCATCGTCGGCTAGACCAATGGTATGGGAATAGCGTTGTGGCCAATCCTTATAATCCGTGAAGGGTGGTACTTGGTGTGACAAAGCTTCGCCTTCATTTGTTTTACCCTCAAGCAAAATATTATCTAAGGGGAGCACGCTGTGCTGTTGGTTAGCGTAGTAGCTTAAACAAAGTGTTGCCGTATACAGCTCCGACGTAGAATCGGCGGGCTCTTGTGAAATAATGTAATCTGCAAATCGACGATCAATATCATTGAAAAAGGGAAGTGCGATTACATGATTCTGTTGAGTAGTGCTAGGCATGAGTCATGGCTCCTTCGAGAATAAGTTGTTTCATATCTTGGACGAGGCCAATGGGCAAGCGATCGTTATGAATACCATGGCTAGTACCTACTTCAAAACCACGCACAAAGGCGTAAGCCACACCTCCAAAGTGTTTGTCATAGTCATAGTTTTCTAGCGACTGCTCAAGGTAGAGGTGCAGTGCCAAAGTATATATATGATACTGTAGGAAGTAAAAATGCTCACGTACCGCATGCAAAACTGGCTGAGAATGATAATCTTTTGATTGAGATCCTAAATAATTACTCTTCCAATCCACAACATAAAATTTATCGCCATGCTGAAGGCAGAGATCAATTGAGCCATTAAAAAAACCTTCTTCCATTTGATAATTTAGCTTCTCCAAATCTTCAATAAAAATGTGATTTTTGTGCTGTGCAGGATAATACTTAGAAAATAAATTCCGGAGTTTATAAAGGTTTATATCTTTGATGGGGTAATAAAACTCGAGTTCATCGAGGCGTTGATTTAGGGAGATATCCTGCAAAGCAAAAGCATCACAATCGAGTTGTGGATTGAGCTGAGTTGCGAGCACACGCTTGATCATTTCAATACAATCTGCAATGCGTGATTTTAAAAAGCTTTCGGGATTATGACTGCGAGCACCATGCAGGCCATAGCTTTTGAGCTTATCTGCAATGATGTCTGGCCAATTACTTTCATCTTGGAAGTCAATATGTTCAAAAATCTCATGAATACAGGTCCCTGGCGTAGCGCCTCGTGGGAAAGCGTAAAAGCCCTCTGGTTTGACGTCGCTTGTGGGATTTGAATCTTGGAGCCCTTCATCTTCTTTTAGAGATGAATCAGGCACAAAACGAACTTTACCGTGACGGCGAATGAGGGCTGAATAACTACCATCCATCCAAAAAGGGAAATTCAGTTCAATAGGCTCAGGTGCGATGAGTTCAGTTCTGCCTTCCGGTTTATAATAACAGGAACTTACAGATTGTATCGAGTCGACTTCAGTGAAATTAATATGGGCGTTTTTACCCGCAAGTTTTGTTTGCCAAAAGTCCTGGCGGTCAGATAAACTTTGAAATGATGCTTCGCTTAAGTCTTGCTCTTGTATATCAATTCCACGTAAAGTAGGATGGATTAAATATTCAAAAGCATTTGGAGTTCTCTTTTTTGCCAAAGGACCGCGTTGGCCTTCTTTTTTTGATTTATTGAAACTATGACTTTCGATATTGCCCCAATAGAGATAGCAGCGATTGGCAGACCGAGTTAGAGCTACATAAAGTAGTCGCAATTGCTCACCGAGTATTTCCCGTCGCCAAAAAAAGCGATTACTATCACGGTTGTCATCGTTTGTATCAATACTAAGAGCTGTCTCATTATTTTGATCATGGAAGGAAAAATCACCAGCGGGAGCTTTTTCTCCAAATTTACCACCCTCCATATAGGTTTCTGTCCACATATAGGGGCAGAAGACAATGGGGAACTCTAAGCCTTTGGATTTATGGATGGTCATGATTTTTACGGCTTGAGCATCAGTCTCCATGCGTTGTAGGTATTGCTCATCATCTTTTTTGGTAGAATTTATTTTTTCCTTGAGGAAACGCAGTATTCCAGAAATCCCTAAACCTTTAGAGACTTCTATATCATGAAGAATTTCTCTCAGTTGGAAGATGTTACTGATGATTCGTTCACCATTGACTTTAGCTAAGCTATGGGTGTAGATATTGTGCTTATCAATGAATTTTTGCAGGCTTCGCAAAAAGCCCCGCTGTTCCCATTCATTGTGATAATCTTTGAATTCAAGTAAATAATCAAAGCGTTCTTGATCGCTGAGTTCTTGGATTTCTAGAGCATTTAAGCCTAGCAGTGTACTGAGTAGTAGGGGAGTGATACTTAGATCTTTTGGTGATAAAACGGCTTCTAAAAAACACTCGATTCCAGTGGCTTCACTCGATTTGAAAACATTGCCTGATTTAGCGATGATGGCCGGGATACCGGCATCACTCAAACTCTGTTTCATCGCCTGAGCTTGCTTATGTTTATTGACGAGGATGGCAATATCACCCGGTTTTACCCGTTCGGGATCCTTATCTTTTTTACTAAAGAAGGCCTTTTTATCTTGAGAATGATTCAATAAGTCGACAATCTCCTGAGTGACTATCTTGGGCAGTAGGGGTTCCACATTCGATTTTGACAACTCACATTCATCGCCATCGTTATTTGTGAATGACATCCAGCGCAGTTGGAGGGCCTGCTTATTGCCATCGACGCCAAGTTCGCGCTTATTAGCAGCAGCATTAACGGCTTCAAAAATGATTCCCGATTTTCCTTCTTCCGGGGCATAGGCAAAAGCTTCTTCACTCATGCTAGTGAGTTCATTATTTGCGCTGACCTTTTTACTGAGGAAAAAGTGATTGACGGCATCTACCATGCCCGATTCTGAGCGATAATTATTTTCGAGGGTGAACTGATTATCTCCAGCATCTTCTTTAGCTTGAAGATAGGCAAAAATATCAGCACCGCGAAAGCGATAGATACTTTGCTTGGGATCACCAATCATAAAGAAACTATGATCCTTCGAGTGCTCTTTATCACCAAATAAACGTTTGAAGATCTCGTATTGAGCCGGATCAGTATCTTGGAATTCATCTACGAGGGCAACGTGAAATTTATTGCGTATCACCCTATGTAGGGGGCCATCGAGCTCTTCATTGATTAAAGACTTATGAAGTTTTTCAATGAGGTCATCAAAGGTGAGGATATTCAGTTGATCTTTCTTTTCTTGATAAGCAGTGGTGAAGAAAGAGGCGAAATGTAACTTCTGATGAATCTCCATAGAATGCTGAAGAGATGCAATATTTTCTTTTATAGTTTTGATTTTTCCATCAAAATCTTTGATTTCATTGTATGCATCAATGAGAGACTGACAGTCTTCAAGTAGAGGATGACTTAGTTTTTTATTCTTACTTTGTGAAAAAACGTCAACTTTACTTTTGTAACTTTTTGGGAAGTTAAGTAAAGCACTTTTTAAAGCATAAATACTAGCATCTATATTTTCAGGGAGATAAGCTTTTCTCTTGTCCTCGACGAAAAGTGTTTTTATATCATTTAGCATATCTTGATTATTTAATTGACCGACTAGCGTATCTCGTATTTCTAAAAGAGGAGCAAAAAGTACATTTAATTTCTTCTGCTCGAGATCTTGTTCAGAATGCTTGACTTCGATTTCTTCTTCAAGTTCTTCTGAGCTAGCTAGATTAGTTTCTAATTTACCACCTTTGCCAATGACACTTAATAAATTCTTGAGATCATCTTTGCTCAAAGTTAAATTTGAGTTTTCCTTATAAGTCTGAAGTCTAATAAAGTCTTCGATAACTTCTTGAATGATTGGGTCATTATCTTTCAGCAGTTCCATATCAAAGAGACTGTGACTTTCGAAAGCATTTTCTTTGAGCATGCGTTGACAGAAGCTATGAATGGTAAAAATGGAAGCTTGATCAAAATTCAGAACGGCTTTTTCGATTTTCTCTTTGGGTAAATCATTTTGGTAGAGATTGATAATAGCGAGTAGAGTCTCATCTGAATCTTCTAAGTTGCCCTTGTTTTCGATCAAGTAACAGAGCTTGAGCGCATCACTCAAATTTTTGCGAATGCGATCGCGAAGCTCTTTGGTGGCATCATCAGTAAAGGTCACAACCAAGATTTCTGAGATAGCTCGACCCTTGAGGATATAATGTAAGAAAAGGTTAGCAATGGAATAAGTCTTGCCAGTACCTGCACTCGCTTCGATAAGAGAGATTCCGGAGTCGGCAATAGCTTCTTTTAAATTTAAAGTTTTACTCATTATTTAATCTCCTGGCCAGAATCTAAGAGCTCTTGAAAAAGCACAAAAAATATTTCAAAGATTGGCGAAGCTTCATCTTCGGGGAATTGTTCACCAAAACAAAGTTTATTTAAGGGGTCGTGGCCATCCGCCCAAGCATTATTATAGGGATCGTACTCCCATTTTATTGCCGCATCTTTAAGGGCGAGATCCAAGTCTGGTGCCTCACGTTTCTGTTTGTTTATATTAAGTAAGTAGGGCTCATAACAGCCAGGGAAAAAGGCTAAAGGTTTTTGTAAACCCGCTACATAAAGTTCTATCAAGATTTGCAAAATATTTTTTGGTTTCAGGCATCCATTAAGAGCAAAAATATTATCTTTGTTACAGTACTTCAAAGCATAAGAGGGTTCTTCTACGACTAAGGCAAGATAATGAATCAGGCTATTTAATTTATGTTTAAAGGAAGCGGTCCCCACATGGTAGGGAACATAAGTCGAAGCAAATAATTTTTTGATATTACAGTGAAGATGAATGTCGACTTCTGGAGTTTTAAACTCGAGGGTGAAATCCAGGCTTTCTTCTACTTGATCATCTTGGCATTCAATTAAGCGCTCGGCTATGCTTAAAGCATCTTCGTAGATACTTTCGAAGCACTGAACACCATTTTCTCCATAGGGAAGTAAACCATCTGCCTGGGTTCTTTCGAGCAAAATATCATGTGCGCTATCAGCATCTTCGACAATGCTTTCTATGAACTGCTCCTTGAGTTTATACTGCTCAAGTTTATTCGCCTGCTCAAAGGCTTCGGTCTCGGCTAATTCAGCTAGTTCTTCTTTCCAGAGAGTCGTACCAACTTGTGTCTTTAAAAAGGCCTTTGCCGGTGCTTTGAAAAAACTTGCAAATTCATCTAGAGTGACATTTAAAATGCCATTGCTATCGAGAAGTTCAGTAGCTAAAGACAGCTTCTCAGGACAAAAGTCTTGAGTTCTGATTTTCTCTTCATTAGCTAAACTTTGCGCTGCAGAGAAATGCAGTGGAGAGAAGGAGTGTAGTTGCTTTTCTTGATCATTGGCACGAGTGAAATAGCGAGCAGAAAAAGCCTGTAGGGCCTGCTCTTTAACTTTGAAGCCATTCACACTTACATTTAAATATTCAATGAATTCCGCAAGCACGACTGAAGGAGGGATCTCACTATTATCCTTTTCATTCAGACCTACATAGGAAGCATAAAAGTACTGGCGAGCGGAAAGTAGACTTTCCAAGAATAGGTAGCGATCATCCAAACTCATACTACGATCACCTTGTTTCCAATTCATTTTCATGAGGTCAAAGCCACTACGTTGATTTAAACGAGGGAATTGTCCTTCGTTTAGTCCCAGCATGCAAATGACTTTTACGGGAATACTACGCATCGGTAGCAAGGAACAAAAAGTGATTCCTTTTGAAATAAAACCATGGGTGCTGCTTTCTTCCTCTAGCGATGAACTCAGTGTTTTTAGAACGATATCAAATTCCAGCTTTTCTTCTAGCTCGAGTAATGTGCCCTGATTAATTAATTTTTGAAAGCTTTGATTAATGAGCCTATACTCATTGCCATTATCATCCGTTTTCTCAAAGCAGTCTTCGAGTACCGTGACTAAATACTCTCCCCATTCAAGTAAAGTTTTTTGCTGATGTTTTAATGTGTCGTGGATTTTGAAAAGCTTTTCAATGAGGCTTTTGAAGGAGCCTAAGATTATGCCATCACTTCCTATGGGGCAAGTGAGTGAGTCATTATAAATCAATTCATCATCAAAAGCATAACCTGCCATCAGTCGATCAAAACCAAACTTCCACGAATTTTGCTCAAATTCAGGTAAGCCCATTTCTTTTCGTTCTTGAGCATCCTGAGCCCAGCGAATGCGACTTTTTTCAATCCATTCACGAATCAGAGGGATATTGTCCGGTTCTAATTGAAAGCTTTGAAGCAAGTCAGGGCTCTCAATGAGTTCAAGGATATCATTCGCACTTAAGCGTGTCTTGGGAAGATGAAGTAACTTCAGTAGGGAATTGACTAGAGCTTGAGCCGAAGCCATTTGATCGGCAATCGAGAACTCGATGGGATTATTATTCTGCTGAGAAAAAATATTCTGGATATGTGGTGCATAATCTTGGATATTGGGTGCCATGACCACGATATCATGGGGCCTGATCTGCTGCTCAGCGGGTCCTTGATGACTCGCTTTTAAAATACTGAGTAAATAATCGTGAAGAACCTCGAGCTCACGACGTGGATTATGGCAAGAATTAATGGTGATGCTGGTATCATCTTTAAGCGTGGAATCAAAGTCAGAGCTCAGATTTAAGATGCCGTTTTGTATGTCATTTAGATTAGAAGCTAGATTTTGAACTGGGTAATGATCATCCGCATCAAAGGATGTTTTATCAATGAGTAGGTTCAGGAAATCTCGGCCCAATAAACCCCAAGATTTCAAGAGTGCATGAGCTAAGTCGGGAATCTCATCTTCTTGCGCACGTTGCAGCGAGATCTCCGAATTTAAATACAGCGTATGACTTATTTTATCAAGGGCAGTAAAGCGTTCTTGCTCAAGGTCACCCCAATATTCCTGGCAGGGGCTAAAGTGGAAGAGGGTGACAGGAGTATGTTCTGATAGCGTTTCAAAAAAAGAGATAAAAACGGGAGGCATATTAGTGATACCAAAAATGGAGATGTTTTTTGGCAATTCGAGATCAATACTTCTAGGGGGACCCATTTTAATAAAGTCATGCAGGGCAGTTTGAAAGGATTTTGATTCACTTTTACACAGTTCTTGCCAGATCATTTTTTGCCAATTTTCATGATCGCGATCAAGGTAGCTCTCTTGGTTCTCGGTATTGACCCAAGTATAATTTTTGTTTTGAGCCCAGGCATTCAACCATTCGTGACGATAGATCATATATTCGTCAAAGAGCGAGGCCAATTGTTCGGCTAACTGATGACGGCGAGTCACTTGCTCATTGACGTATTCTTTAAGGATATCAAAACGTTTTTCGATTTTCGGTAAAATTTGGAAAATTCGCCATTTTAAACTTTCACGATCCCAAATATCATCTTCTTTTGAATAGCCACAGCGAACGAGAATAGTGGAGATAAAGGTACGAATGAAGGGGTAATCAATGCGAGTGGCAATATTATTTTCTTTTGCGACTTCAAGATTTATCCACTTGGCCATGCCCCGACTCTGGATAATGACCAAATCATTTTTTTGTCCAAATAACTGTGCGGGAGTTGATTTGTCATGATAGAGTGATTTTGCGAGCCTCTCTACTAATATCTCAAGTTTATTACTGGCAAAAACGTACATTTATTAACCCTCCTAATCAAGCTATGAATATATTCTCTAATGACCTTTTATATGATGATTTTTCAAATTTATTTTACAATGTCTCAGAGCCAAGATCTTGAAGATGGATGGGCACTATTTTAATCGATGGATGATGGTGATTAAACGAATCTATAGATAGAATTTCAAAAACGGATAGTCGACAAAGGTCCTAGCGCTTACTTTATGGATAGGGAAAGCAGTACAAGGATTAATACTTATATAGCCTTTTCAAGCTTATATTTTTCACTGTGTAATAGGATTATTTTGTAATTACTTCGATGTCTTTTCGCAGCCATTTGAATTGTTGTTTCTGAAATTGCCCTTGGTGAATATAGAGCTGTTTTAAAGAGGGTGTTTTTGGAACGAAGTTTAAGTACCTTATGGGGGTATGACTAATGTCTAAGCTGACAAGAGCGTATTCTTCTAAAGGGGATAAATCGTGAATGATAGTGCCAGAAATTTTCAGGTTTTTTAAATTTTGACATTTTAAAGTTCTGAGTTCCATCACATCAGTATTGCTGATGTCTAAATTTATCAGGTGTTTGTTATAAAAATTTCCTCCATGCCTAATTGACGTGTTTGACGCGATAATTGTATCGGCAGGAAAGTTTTGTAAACAATGAGCGATCTTAATCCAGGGGTTATTGGAAATATCTAAAGTACGGCTTTTTGAGTCGTAGCGAAAATTAAAGACTTCATTATCGGCTCGTTTATTGCGAAGTCCAATGATATATCTACAGAGCTTTAGACGGTCTACTAAAGGCAAGTCATTATGGACGATGTTATGCATGAAAAATGAAAAAGTTTTCATGTCTTTTTGACTATGTAAACGGGTGAGTTGATCCATGCGTTGCTGAAGTTTTTCTTTGGGTTCTGAAATTTGTTCAAGAAGCAGACTATTTTTTGCAAGAGCAATGATGCGTCCATTTTTTACGCCAGCTTTGGTAAAGGCATCGAGGCAATTCTGGTATTCTTCTTTAATAAAATGTAGGTAAGCTTTAAGCTTCCAGGCTGCTAGCATCTCTTGATCTCTTTCTAAGGCCTCATTACAAAAGCGTAGGCTCGTATCGTAATCAAAAATCTTTAGGTTTTCCTGAGCTCTTTCTAAAAAGAGTGGCGCGGAATCCTTTCCTCGTTGACGATGAATTTCCTGTTCAAGTAATAATTTTTCATTTTCTTGCTCAATATTTGTTTTTGATAACTCCATATTGCGAAGTAAAAATAATGTTGAAATGGGAATCAGAAAAAAGAGCAGGCAAGCAAGGCTAAAGAGCATCTTATGACGGTAGATTAATAACTTCAAGAGTTTCAGAATTGAGGCTTTTTCTGCGTAGGTCGCAAAACCATTGCGGTAGGCCTCGAGGTCTTTTTGTAAAGCTTCAACACTCAGGTATCGGTCTTCTGGTTTAACTTGCATGGCTTTGAGACAGATAGCTTCTAAAGAAGCCGGAAGATCTGCTTTGAGCGTCGAAGGTTTAATGAAATTGCCTTTAGCAGTATTACTTAAAATATTTTCGAGTGAGTCGCCTTTGAAAGGTTTTTCTAAAGTAAGCAGGCTATAAAGTAGGGTGCCTAGAGCAAAGATATCAGTGTGTCGCCCTTTGCGGATTTTGACGATTGAGGTTTGTTCTGGAGCCATGTAACCAGGAGTACCCTTGACAGTTCCGTCAAGAGTTTGATGATCGAGGTCATATTCTAGGATTGTACAATATTCGAGGAGTTGTTCATCGCATATGGTGGCTTCAATATCGGCTAAACCCCAGTCACAGACTACCACATCGCCATAATTACTAATACGAATATTATCAGGTTTTATATCGAGGTGAAGAACACCCAAGGAATGTGCATAGGCAATAGCATCACAGACTTTGTTGAAGACATCTAAGCGCTGGCTGAGATCGGCGAGTCGTGCAGGGCTCTCAGCGTTTAAATCTTCTATTATTTCGGCGAGTGAAGACCCCGCAATAAATTTCATGGCAAACCAAGGCTTTTTTTCATCTATTCCCATTTCGTAAATGGGCACAATATTGGGATGCTGAAGTGCGGCATTAATTTTTGCTTCACGTAAAAAGGCTTCGGTTTTTTTAGTATCGGCCGTGTCTTTTAAAACAGCCATGGCAACGCGTCGGTTGGTGCGGCGATCACGGCAAAGGAAAATTTCTTTTATACCACCTTCACTGTAGTGCTCATAATCTACAAAGTTTTCTCCTTCAAATTGAAGGGAGTCTATGAGATTATTATCTTCGAGTTCAAAAGCTTGGGTAAAGAGCTCATCAATATTATCAAAATAGTTTTCTTCTTTACGCACAATGAGGGCTTACCAGCTGAGTTCATTATTTAAGCGAACGATTTCTTTGGAGAGGGCTTTTTTTACTCGCATTTTATAGACGCGGACACTTGTTTCGGCAATGCCGTGCTTTTGCGCAAGTTCTGCGTTATTGAGTTCACCACTAATTGAATCTTCAAATATTTGACAATTGGCTTCACTGAGGTCATTTTTTATATTGGCCCAAGCAAGATTGGCCACATAATTCTGCCATTCTTTTTCAGCAATTTTATCTACTTCAGCTTCGTTGATAAGATTCATTTGCTCAAGAGCTTCATTATAGGATACATTTTGTTTTGAATTTTTGACGGATTTGGATTTAAGGAAATTAAAAACAGTATTGCGAATGACACTACAAAGCCAGGTGCGAAATTTACTCCGCTTTTCACTTTGGTCATATTGACGTATACCTTTCCAGACTTTGATCAGAACATCTTGGAGCAGGTCTTCGGAGTCTTCGATATCGACACGAAAACTACGGATGATGACGTAAATATAGCCCGAGTAATATTCAACAAATTCCTCCCAACTACTTTCATTATTGGGGTCTTTTATTTTTTGTAGAAGGGTATGTCTTGTATTGTCAGTCTGCTTCACAATCACTCACTCGGTTTTAATTTGTCTGAAATTTAATATACCATGGTGAGACCTCAAAGCAATTTTATTATTTATCAGGATCCCAGTAATTTTCAATTATCGTCTTTATAACAGGAAGAGCTTCCGCATGACCATCGGCCATTAGATAATTTGTCTTCTCTTCGTGGTGGCCTGAATTACCTAATAGTGGGAATTCCACGCCATATAACTTATCTTTTTGACTTGTGCCCGTGTAATCATCATTATTACCACCTAATCGAACATATAACCTTTCAGTATAAGCAATTGTAGATCCGGGAGAATTGACAGCTGTTAGTCTACCACCTGCGACAGCTCGGTTGATTGCATAATCGCGAACAAATGCATTTTGGAAAAATCTACGTTCTCTTCTGCTACTAAGGGGGACAGCAGGGTTTGTTGGGCATGTATATAGTCCAGTACTTTCTTGATAAGTTCTATTATCCAAATATGCTGCCGATTTTTCTGTATCAGTGAGTCCATCTCTGCCATCGTAACCAGCGAGAAGGTCATCATAAGAAATGTTACTTGAGCACCGAGTTGGATATTTATTTTCATTATCACCTGAAAAAGAATATGAAGCAACTCCAATCTGTTTTATATTATTCATACAACTTACCCTTCTCGATGTGGCTCTAGCTCGACTTAGAGCAGGAAACATAAGACTGGCTAAAATAGCTATGATAGCAATAACAACTAATATCTCAATTAACGTAAATTTTTTCATTCAATTCTCCTTTATATTTTATTAAATATAATGAGATTAGGTCTTATTAATTGAATATAAAAGTCTTTTTTTGAATATAAAAGTCATGGGTATTTTAATACTTAATATATTGATTATAAGATATTTATGAAAAATATTATTATCATTTTATCGGTGAGGATTAAATCGTTTTTTAGTTTGAATAATGAAAGTAAATAAGCAGCTCGCTAGAACTGCTTATTTTGATAGTGAAAATTCTTAATCTAGGGTGTTGATGATAGTATAATAAGCTTTTTTATTACCTAAATTTTCGCCTTTAGAATTTAGCATTTGTGAGAAGTCTAGGCAGTACACTTTTTCTTTGATAAGGGGACATTTAATTATCAAGCTTTTTTTGTTATTACTCAATGTAATCTCAGTGGCATCAATATCTTCGAGCTCACTTTTTGGAGCACCATACTTTCGTGAGTACTCATACCACCAACGTGAGATCTTAGTTTTATCGAGAGATTTGGCATCGATTTCTTCTGTGAAATCTACTTTGAAACCATCTTTTGTGAGCTTCACATCTAGGATTTCAAAAGGCATGGTCTTCTTGTCCCAAACGACTTTTTGTAAGCCAAAAGTTTTGGAGCCACGTGCGGTCCAACCACGACTTGTTTGACCACTCCAGAGATCGCCATTTTTGTCAAACTTGAGGCGAATATTACCACATTGCAAGCCTGAAATAAAATCTATAACACAACCCTGATAACGACCTTTAACTTTTTGTAGGGTAATGCGAAAAATATTGGAACGGGTCTGATCACCCACAAAGAATTGATCTTTGAAGGGACCAAATTTTCCTGCATCAGCAATCCATTCGGGATTTCCGGGTGAGTTAGCGACTTCTTCTTGAGGAATCCAAGCAACTGGTAGAGTGCGGAGCTTATCGAATTGCTCATCGGTCATTTTCTTGAGTTTATCGACGGTGAAATCATCGCGGTCCTGAAGAGAAACGGGGTGGCCGTAAAACTTCCCAGGTAAAATTTGATGAAAAGTAGAGGTCGCGACGTAATCACCTTGGTTGTCAGTGTAAAACATTTCGCCTTGTGGATTTCTACCAATCCCAGCAGGTGAGCGCATACCCGATGCAATCGGGGTGAATTTACCTTCAGGTGAAACTTTGTAAGCCCAACCGCGCCAATTGCCTTGACTGGCCATGGCACTGAGTTTGAGACCCTTGGCAGTCGGCCCAGCAGCCGTATTGAGTGTGCCGATAAAGTTGCCGTCATTATCTTTGATGCCACCAAAGTTAAACTCATGGTAGTTATTGTGGAATTTAAATTCACGAGTGAGCGGAAGGTAAAGATCGGCTTTACCATCTTTATTAGAATCAACCAGACGAGTCATCTCTGGTTTTTGAGTCACAACAATGGAACCATCATCATCGATTACTAAACCACATGGTTCGTGCAAACCCTCGGCAAACTTGTGCCATTTCTCATTTTTATAAATCCAGACATCACCATAACGCGTGGCAATATACATATTTCCATCTTTATCGGTGTCGAGTCCTGTGACGTGAAATAAAACATTTTTAGGTGTCTCGATTGTTTGGATTTCGTAGCCTTTGGGATTAGCTATAAGTCCCATGGAGAGTGCAAAAAATAAGACTGAAGAGAGTAGGTATTTCATTATTTTTTCTCCTTAACTGGTATCGCGAGTGTAAACTGCGTTTGTTTATTCGGATTGGGTATAAATACATTGTCATTTACGCGACCATCTTCTGAGCTGATTTTTAAGCCCGCGGGTATTTTAAGGCTTAACTTATCCTGATTTGCATTAAGAAAGCTGTAAGTCAGAAGCAGGGACTGGCCATTTAACTCACTAGATATTTCAAGTTTTGATTTATCATTTGAAAATAGGAATTTGGGCTGGGGATGTGAAGAATAACCACGGTAAGTCATTTTTGCGGCTTGTTGGTTGATTTGTGGAATGATGGCATCTCCAACTTTAATCTGAGTTTTCCCAAGTGGTAGAGAATCGTGTTGGCCACGTTCATTGATGTTGGGACCAATATCGAGTGATTGACCTTCCCAGAAAGCCGTAATTTGGGCATTGTCTGGATTGATGATATAGGTGCTGCGATCAGCATGATTCACGGCAATACTACCGGCAGCATAATTTTTAATACGCTTGCGTATGATCTTGAAGGAGTCACCTGCATGAACAATATGCTGTTTCTTTATCGAGCTGCGATAAGAATCGATTGAGAGAGGGATTCTTACTTTGCCATGGAGATCCATATTGAAGCTTGCAAAGCGGAATATTTTAATGAAGCGGAGCTCAAAGTCATGGACTCCAGCACTGAGTTGGATCACCTCTTTAAAACGATTGCGTTTCTCTAATTTGATAGGGATTTTTTCTCCATCAATAAAAAGTTCAAAGCCCTTATCTTGTCGAAACATTCCTACCAATTTGAAAGACCCTGCGGCGTGTGCCGGAATGATGATTTTGCCTTTATAGGACATAGCAAATTGATCGACTTCTGGAAGTTGGAAGTTGGGATAGGGGAGCTTGCTTTTACCAGTCTTATCGGGTTTTTGTGTATCCCAGTCAATGCCAGATTCTATATCTACATCATGAAAAATTTTATACTCTACGTCTCTAAGACCTTCCTGGCGTGAAAGAATGAAGTTAGTGATATCCTTAATTTGTGGATCCTTATAAATCGCCCCGAAAGCGATCATCCCCTTGTCGGGAAAACCCTTTTTAATTATTTCGCTGATTTGCTGTGGGTTATTACCGTGAATCCATTCGTGGTCTTTTAAATTAAAGCCGACGCCTCCTTCCAAGTTTTTTCCGTGGCAGGAAAAGCAGATGTTATCATAGAGGACTTTCCCTCGTTGAATGGATTGCGTATCCTGCGCTGATAGCGAGAGCAGCGATAAGCTGAGTATTGAAAATATTAATTTTAACATAATAAAACCTATTTTTTGATTAGCCAAATATTGCGGTATTGAATTTTGTTGCCGTGCCCTTGTAAACGGAAAGGGCCAGCTTCACCCTCAGGAGTTTTGCGTGAACCACCCGTCTTTGCGGGTATTTCGGTATTATCCTGTACAAGAACGCCATTGAGTTTCACCGTGATGTAAGCACTTTTGTTTTTTTTGCCATCTTTGAATACGGAATTAGTAAAATCTAAATCGTAAGTCTGCCAAGTGAGTGGTGGATAAGCCATATTAATTCTAGGGGCGGCAGTTTTATAAATGCCACCACATTCGCTATGTACGCCGTCCAAGCCAAATGAATCCAAGATCTGTAGCTCATAATCCCAGACATGATAAATGCCACTATTGCCTCTTTTAGCACCGCGATAAGAAGGCATATAAGGCGTCATGAATTCTAGGTGCATGCTATAATTATTGAATTTTTCTTTGCTGTAAAGATCTCTGGCATCGGTATGAAGAGATTTAGTGACTTCATCAATGCGGCCACGAGTGAAAGCTTCGATATTGCTACCATCAAATAGAACGATCGCATTGGCAGGAGCTTTAGCACCTAAAGTAGGACTCGTACGTTGTTGTTTTTGAAGCTTTAGAGTCTGATCCTTGATTTTCAGTGAAAGCAAAGACTTCTGAATGAAACCAGAGCAGTTTATTTGTCCTTTAGGGGGAAACTGTTTTACAGGAGTGAAGGTCTCTGCTTTTGGTGAGTAGTACTTGCGGGCACCGGTACTTGACTTGAGAATGACTTTATCGGCCTCGAGGACACCATCTAAAACAATTTTATTTTTTTCGTCCCAACCATCGCCAGGAAGACCGCCTTTATAGACAACAGTAGAAAAAGAACCTGAGCCCAGTGCAATGACCTGAGCGCCATAGCCGTTACCTTGATACTCTCCTTGGATTTGATAATCTTTGAGTGCTTGGGCTTCAGTGGGATTAGTCCAGACAGTTTGTGTCTCGGCCAGTAAGCCTAAGTTAAATAATGTTATGAGCAGGGCGATAAACTTCATAATAAAAACCTTGTTTGAATAAGTATATAATTCTTAGACAAGATTTTGTGAAGCATTGTTACAAGTCTTAGCGAATAAAAGAGCTTTTTTTGAACATTTTAGTCAAATCATTGAATCTTAGCTATATTTATTGAGCTCCTTTACTTATTTAGATTTTTTTTGAAAGGATTAAATGCTTAGGGAATAATAAAAGTGTAACAAAATATATTGGATTCTGTATAATATCTTAATAAGAAAATTTGGGAATATATTTATGAATAAGATGATCATTGCGATAGGGCTCTGTGTACTCAGTAGTTTAAGTGACTATGCCTTGGCAAATGAGGGTGAGAGGCCGAATATCATTATCATCCTTGCCGATGATCTAGGGTATGGTGATTGCGGTGCGTTTAATCCTCAGTCAAAAATAAAGACACCACATATCGATCAGTTGGCAGAAGAGGGCATGAGCTTTACGGATGCTCATTCAGCGTCCACAACATGTACGCCTTCGCGTTATGGTTTATTGACGGGCACGAATCCCTGCCGTACGGGAGTTTTAAATACCTTACTCAAAACGGGGCATCCCATTATTGATGCGGATGAGTATACCGTGGCGGATTTTTTAAAGTCTCAGAATTATCAGACTCATATGGTGGGTAAGTGGCATTTGGGCTTTGAAATGGATAAAACAAAAAATAAGAAGGCCTTTGATTTAAGTCAGGATCTTTTAGGTGGCCCCGTAGATTGTGGCTTCGATTATTTTTATGGAGTGCATTCATCGGTGAGTGCTTCACCGATGTTCTATATCAAAAACCGTCAAGCCATTGGCAGGCCAGAAGTCATTGTAGAAGCAGATAAAATTAACGGGAGCGGAAAAAAATCGAAATTTAAAATTCAGCTTGCCCAAGGTATGGCACTAGAAAATATAAGTCCCGACTTATGTGCGGATGCCGTCAGACTGATAAAAGAGTATGCAAAGTCAGATCAAGAGCAGCCCTTCTTTCTTTATTACGCCTCCACGATTCCACATCAACCCTGGGTTCCGAGCGCTGAGTTCAAAGGCAAAAGCGGGCTTGGTGTCTATGCCGATTTTGTGATGCAGTTTGACGACGAAGTCGGGCAGATCAATCAGGCCTTGAAGGATACGGGGCTGGATAATAATACAATCCTTATTTTCACCAGTGATAATGGTCCCGGTCCGGGCGCGAGTCGTAACATGGAAGAGCAGGGGCATGGCAGCACTGGAATACTTCGAGGCATGAAGTCAGACGCCTGGGAAGGAGGTCACCGAGTGCCCTTTATCGCTAAATGGCCTCATCGTATAAAAGCAGGCACTCAAAATCAAGCTATTATCAACGCCACCGATCTATTTGCGACTTTCGCAGCTTTACTTAAGGTGAATTTAGCAAGACTGAGCCCTCATGCGGCTCCCGATAGCGTGAGCTTCCTAGAGACACTTTTGGATGCTGACAAAAAATTCAAGCGGCCCGCAATGATTAATGGACGCCATGCGATTCGCAAGGGTGACTGGAAGCTTGTTTCAATTGCAAAGCATAGTGATGCCGCTAAACTTAAACCCAGTGATTTTAAATTATTTAACCTAGCCGAAGATATAAGCGAAAAAAGTGAGCTTACGCAAGAGAATCCCGAGCGACTTAGTGAACTTTATAAAGAATTCATAGACTTTGCCAATGAGAGAAAACTCAAGTAGAGATTCATGAATGTACTACGGTATGGGAGGTAGGGAACTTAAGGGATTTTACTTGTTTTTTCACCCGCCCGCGGAGGCATTGAATTCAAACACTAATTTTCATCATCCGCATTGGAATGCGGAGCTCCCAGGTTTAAGGGACAAGTGGACCGGTTAGGGACATGGGGACAAGTAAAACGGGGACAGGTTACTATGGGGATAGCTTAAATTTTGAAGGGGAAAACTCTGTAAAAACTAACTAAAAAAGTGTCCTGTCCCCAAAACTCACAGGTCTTTCCACACGGGTGAATAGTTTTTTTTTACCCGCCCGCGGAGGCTCTCCGTCCGCCGGAGGCATTGAATTCAAACACTAATTTTCATCATCCGCATTGGAATGCGGATCTTCCAGGTTTAAGGGACAAGTGGACAGGTTAGGGACATGGGGACAAGTAAAACGGGGATAGGTTAAATTTTGAAGGGGAAAACTCTGTAAAAACTAACTAAAAAAGTGTCCTGTCCCCAAAACTCAAAAAAAGTGTCCTGTCCCCAGAGCTCCACCAGAGCTCCAGAGCTGTCGGAGTTAGGAATTGGTTCTCATAGTACTAAAAATCATTTCTGCTTGATTGTTAGAAGCCTAAGTGCTTATCTGGCTAGCTAATAGGATAGTTTCTCAACTTGAATATTACTTATATGCGATATATTATAGATTATGAATAAAAACAAAAAAAACATATTTAGCTCTCCAAAAAGTTAGAACGTTTATAGATGAACAAAGCGAAGAATCTAGGATCGAATATTTAAATCTCATAGATCGTTTAGAGAAAGAAGGCTATTTAATTGAGCCCTTTGCCAAAAAGATAGATTCAGACTTATTCGAAATTCGTATTCGAAAAGGTAAGCAAATTAGAGTTTTTTACTTTTATCATGAAGATGATTACATTTTTGGTGTTCACGCCTTTGTTAAAAAAACGCAGAAAACTCCAAAACAGGAAATGCAGCAAGCTCAAAAAATCATATCTAAAATTAAGAGAGGAGAGTACAATGAATAAAGATATCCTCAATAAAATGAAAAAAGCTCAAGAAGCTCAAGCTAAAGAAATACGTCAACTTGATTCTTATGAGCAGGCTTCACATGAGTTTAATCTCGAATACACACTAGCAAACGAGCTCCAAGATGCTCGTAAAAAAGCTAATCTAACACAGAAAGACATAGCAAGAATTATGGGAACGACTCAAAGCGTTATTTCTCGTATTGAACATGGCTGTAATGTCTCAGTTAGTACCATCGAAAAGTATGCTCATGCTTGTGGTAAGCATGTTGAATTGCATTTAATTTAGAAAAACATTCTTTTTTAGCCCGCTTTAATTAGCGGGCTTTTTTGCGTCCAAGTTTCGAAAATCAGTGCTCTTATATTCAATACTGAAAAACAGGGATTAGTACTCAGAGCACTTAAGAAATATCTATATTAATATAATACTATTAGAGATAATTCATCGAGCCATTATTTTTGAAAAAGTGTCCTGCCCCCAAAACTTTTCCTTATTGAGTTATTTCCAAAGCAACTTACTTGGCTCGACAATAACGGCTTTATCTTTTCCTGGAAAATTAGCTGGCGCGGCAATAGTGACTTCGCCACGAGCAGCAAATTCAGTGCTACGGGCTAAGATAGTTTGAAAACCAACACACTGTAGAGACTTGCCGTTAGCGTGTCCCATTGGCAGGTGACAGATAGTTCCTTTACCAAATTTCACGACTAGGATCATTGGTTCTCTTACCTTGGAGCCATTCTTTGACAAAGAACTGGCGATGACTTCGACATTTTCGGCAGGGCCACGGAGCGAATGATAAAGTTCGTCCTTGGCGTGCATCCACTCAGTAGGAAGACCAGCAACAATTGGGTGGTTTGGTTTATCGTGCTTAACTAAAAAGTCGCGTTGTGGACCATGACCGCCACTTTTTCCTTCCTTTTCACAACACTTGTTCCAGCTGCCATCCTGATCACGTAACAAAAATCCGGACTTACCAGCTTTGCGTCCACCCCAACCACCAACGGCAATCATCTTGTTGTAATTAAGCCAGTCAGATGACGAATTATCGGCAGCATGAACAGGGACAAATCCACCGCCATTGTTGACGAAGCTCTCGAAAGATTTCTGAGTCGCCTTAGACCAAAGTGTTTTGCCACCATCGTTAAAGTTACTGACGACAACTTCGTATTTTGAGAAATCTGGATTCCACTTGGCCCATTCTTCCTTTGAGGCCTTTTTGCCCGGAGATGTACTGACATCAACAGTAAATTTACCGGTTTGTAAAAGAGTTGCTTTGGTTGCTTTAGTAGTAGCGACCCAATTGTGATTGTTGACGCCATCAACAATAAGGACTTTGATTTGAGTGTCTTGAGACACACAACTAGTAATGAGAGCTAGCATAAAAAAAGCAATAATTTTTTTCATTCTGATTCCTGTAGGATTATTATTAACATGAAATTCAACACTACAGCGAAAGGTGTTTTAATTCAAGGGGACAAAGGGGGACAAGAGGACAGGTTAAATTTTGAAGGGGGCAAGGGGATAGGTTAAATTTTGAAGCGATTTTTTATATTGATTTGGCAATTCGGCACTCTAAAGAGTGGACTACATACCTAGGGATTTATTTGAAGGGACAAGGGGACAGGTTAAATTGTGAAGCGCTGGTCAATTGTATTATTTTTATATCAGCGATGATGGACTTATAGTCAGATTATTGTGCAAAATTGCAGTCAATCAGCCTATTATATGATGGTTTATTAGGCAATGTCATTAATTGTCTTTTATTATTAACTTGCGCTACTTGCTAAAGATTTAAGTTTGTTATATCATTACTTAATCAACTTGTAGATAATAAGATTGTAGATAATAAGCTAAAAAACACATCTTGGGGTGGCTTGAGCTGGCAAGTTTATTATTCATGTTAAATAGGATGACAAGAATTGACGTGGTGATTTTCCATGGTATAGTACTTTATTAAGTGAGTTGCTTAGGCTTGCGAATTTCCGCAATTTTCATCAAAGAGGATTTAGTTTTATGAAATCAAAGAAAAGTAATAAGTACACTCTTATTGAATGGCTTGCGGTGAAGGCGATTTCAGCCAGTTTTCTAGTGCCGACTTTAAAGAAAGTAGGGGCTAAAATGACGAGTTTCCTTGGCGATAAACGTTCTATAAGAATGAATACGCCAGGCAGCTTAGTCGATGATTTTCACTCTGAGGGGGCTTGTGAATTCGATTTTCTCGATGCAGTGAAGCCGACTTATCGAGCTGATGACGTCACTAATTTTCCCTTCGGTCGAATGATTAATTTTAATTTTGGATAAACAAATGTCAATAAATGTCCTTTTAGGTAAGTATTTAAAATATCGTAGCTCACCAGCCGTTATTCGGGGGTGGGGAAAACAGCTTACTGGGCTGCTATCATTAGCGGTTTTATCACCCGTCTGCGTGGATGCACAAGAGCTACCCTCAAAAGAGCTCTACAACAAATCTTGTCTTGCTTGCCATGGGGCATCTGGAGCCGGGTTTCACGACAAAGAAATATCGGCTAATCTAACGGTACTCTCTGATCCCTATCTCAAGGATCAGTTTGAGGCGATTGTCAGTGGCAAACGCAAGTCAGTGGGAGCCAAGAAAATGGCCGAAGCGCTGAAGGCCTACTCGACACAGGATCAGTATCAGGCCATGCTCTATGCGACGCAGTTGCCCTTGGCCGATTCTCGTGAAACATTAAAAAAAGCTGACCATAAAAGAGGGAAGCAACTCTATGCTAGTTGTGTTCACTGCCATGGTAATACTGCGCAGGGCAATAGTAATCCAGCCTTGCCTGCACCGCGCTTAAAGGGACAAAGTGACGCGTACCTCTATCAAACGCTCAAAGATTTTAAGAATGGCCATCGCGGCGATGAGTCAAGTGCCGCGATGCAGATGAAAGCGATGACGGCGATACTGAGCAGCGACAAGGATATGCGCGATGTGATAGCCCACATCAAAACTTTTAAAGATAAAAAATCGACCTTGGTGAGTGAACTCAAGTACAAAGTTTATAAAGGCTCTCATGAGACTTTTCCAGATTTTTCTCAAATACAGGAACACGACTCGGGGCATATCCCACATGGCAAGATGGATATTAGCCTTAGTGCGATGGCGGCTAACTACGCGATGGTATTTGAGGGCCTGTTTGATGTGAAAAAACCAGCGATGTACAACTTTAAGTTAGCTGCAGGTAGTAGCGCTAGAGTTTACTTGGATGGACAAGTCATTATCGAGAATATCAGTAAGCAAGAAAGTGAGACCCTGGAGTTAATTAGGCTCGAGCCTGGTAAAAAGAAAATTAGAGTTGAGTACCTTGCCGGAAAAAATAATAATTATTTAAAGCTAGCGCTATCAGCCACTGACTTAAAACGACAGTACTTGAGTTCTGAAAAGTTCACGGATCGCTATAACGATGGCGCTACAATCATGCTCGAAAGTCAAGATAAGCAGGCCGTGGTCTTTCGTAACTTCCTCAAGGGCGAGGGCGCTCGTTCGATCTCCGTAGCCTTGCCTGGTGGCCTTAATTTCAGCTATGACGTCGCCAATATGTATCCCTCAAAAATGTGGACAGGAAAGTTTCTCGATATTGGCCCCTCTAGGTATTTTCGGGGTATGAACCACAACGCGCTCATCAGTCATAGCTCGATTCAACTGCCCCTAGGAGCGCCGATTAGTCAATTAGCGACTGCCTTAAGCGCTTGGCCAAAGGATCTCAATCGCGACCCGAGCAAAATCAATAGTAGTCCCAATAAATTCGGTGGTTACAAAGTCGACGAACAAAATATACCGACCTTTATCTACCGTCACCAAGATGTCGAAATAGAGGATCGCTTCGATGCCATTCCAGATCAAGCAGGCTTGAGAAGAACTCTTAAGTTCAACAGTACAGATACTCGCAAAAATCTCTACTTCAGAGTTGCTGCGGGTAAAGTGACTCAGCTAAAAGGCAAGCCAGATTTCTACACGATAGACAATGACTATAGCGTACATGTGGCCAATGCTTTGCTGCGTTACCCACCGGCCAAAATTGTGCCCGCTGCCAAAGGCCAGATTGAAGCTTCAAAGGACTTAGCATCCTTGGTAGCGAAGGATAGTGATGGAACTACACAGGGGCGCTATGTTCGCATTGAAATCCCCGGTAAGGGCAAGACGCTCACGCTCGCCGAGGTAGAAGTTTTTAGCGCCGGCGAAAACGTCGCCTTAAAAGGCAAGGCCTCTCAAGTGAGTCGCGCTCACGGTGGCCTAGCTAAGTACGCAATTGACGGAGTCGTCTCTCATAAAATAACTCACACCAAAGAACCCGGCAACGATGTATGGTGGGAACTTGACCTGCAAAAAATGACTTCTGTAGACCGGGTCGTCGTCTGGAACCGTAAAGTTCTTAGTAACCGCCTCGCCAATTTTCGTGTTTCGCTACTTGATGCTGAGCGTCGCGTGGTGTGGAAAAAAGATATTGCCGCGCCCCCAATACCGAATATCGAGCTACATCCAAAAGCGAATGACGAGATCGAGATCCTCGTGCCGATAAAATTCAAGGATGGCAAAGCTGAGCTAGAAATCGATTATTTATACAAGAATAAAAAGCTTAAAAGAGGCCTTTCAATATGAGATTTTTAATCCTACTCAATCTTATTTTTATCACTAGCTTAGCCGCGGAAAAAGCTAGTCCCGAACTGATAAAAAAGGAAAGCGATTATTACCGTATCACTGATATTCCCCTTCCAGAGGGCAGCAATTTTGAACCCTCCTGTATGGTGGAGTTGCCCAATGATAAAATTGCCGTTGGTTCACGTTTTGGCGATGTTTACATCATTGAAAATGCTTATGATGACGACACGACGAATGATCGTTGGAGACTCTTTGCCAAAGACCTGCATGAACCACTTGGCATGTCCTACTACAAAGGCGATATTTGGGTCGTTCAGCGCTCGGAAGTGACTCGCCTCCGCGACGAGAACAAAGATGGCAAAGCTGACTTTTACCAATGCGTCAGCGATGACTGGGGTATCATGGGCGATTATCATGAATACGCCTTTGGTTCACCGCACGATAAAGATGGCAAGATGTGGATTGTGCTTTGCCTCACGGGTTCTGTAAAATCGAGGGCTGATTATCGTGGTTGGGCGATTACGGTAGATGAACATGGCAAGATGGAGCCTGTTGCTACGGGAATACGTTCACCAGGAGGCATTGGCTTCAACCAAGAGGGAGATGTTTTCTATTCTGATAATCAGGGCTTATGGAATGGCACTAGCTCGATCAAGCATTTAAAAGTGGGTTCCTTTCAAGGTAACCCCAATAGTAATGCATCCTTGGAACTGCTTAAAAAGGGGGCGAAAAATTTTGAGCCTAGTGATGGTGGTCGTCTCGTTATTGATCGCCAGCGCATGCCTGAATTATTGCCACCAGCGGTCAATTTTCCCCACGCAAAATTAGGGCAATCGACAAGTGGCTTGGACTACGATAAATCAAAGGGGAAATTTGGTCCTTTTGGCGGGCAACTATTTGTTAACGATCAGAGTTGGTCGATGGTCAGTCGAGTTTATATGGAAAAGGTCAAAGGCAATTATCAAGGTGTGGCCTTTCCCTTTAAGTCGGGCTTTGATTCGGGCAATCTTTATATGCTGATGACTGAGCGCGGCTCAATGTTTACCTGTGGCACCAATCGCGGTTGGGGTTCCCTTGGTAAAAAAATCGGCGCCTTACAGCGAGTCGAATGGACGGGCAAAGTACCCTTTGAGATTGAACGCATGAATATCACCCCCAAAGGCTTTAAGCTAAGGTTCACCAAGAAGGTAGACCCTTCCACCATTAAAGCATTGGGCGCCTACCTCGTTGACGCCAATACGTGGATCTATCGTGCTGCTTATGGTAGCCCTGAGGTTGATAAAGAGACGATCAAAGTCACCTCGGCCAAGCTCAGTCAGGATCAAATGTCACTCGAGATTGAATTAGACAAGATCTTTAAGGGCCATACTTATAATTTTAAATTTCCACAAATTAAGACTGTCAAAGGAGAGTTTTTGCTTCACCAGGAAGCCTATTATAGCATCAACGAAGTACTCGGTGAAGAAATCATTCGCAAACCCGATGCTGATACGTTTGTTGAATATATCCCCAAAGTTGCTTTGGCAGCGGATCCCACAATAAAAGTCACGCCCCCGAAGGTCGTTGAGCCCAAGTATCAGGGCGAAATGCTTGCCGCACCCAAAGGCGCAAAAATTCTTTTTGATGGTAGCTCCCTTGAAGGCTGGAAGGTGAAGCCGAATAAGCGCACAAAAGAAAGCAATCCGAAGTGGAAGCTACTCAGAAATGAGCAGGCGATGGAGGTGTTGAGCCCCACGGGAATAAATATTTTTCAAGAGTCTATTTTGACCGAAGGTCACTTACATATTGAGTGGGCCTCGCCGGCGAAAGTCCTTAACAAAGGTCAGGGGCGCGGCAATAGTGGTATTTTTATTGAGGGCTTCCCCGAAATTCAGGTTTTAGATTCTTATGAAAACCAAACTTACCCGGATGGGCAAGCGGGAGCTTTGTACAAGAAGTCAATCCCTCTCGTTAACGCCTGTCGTAAACCTGGTGAATGGCAATGTTATGATATTTATTTTGAGCGCTCGAAAATAAATCCAAAAAGTAAGAAGCTTAGTCTAGGTAGCCTCACGGTTTATCACAATAATGTATTGATTCAGGATCACTTCAAAACTAGCACTAGCCAGGGGGGCGGAACACTAGGGATGCAGGATCACAATAACCCGGTTCGCTTTCGCAATATTTGGTTCCTTGAAAACAAAACTAAGCGCTAAATAGAGGGACATAGGGCGTAAAAAAAAAGATTTAAACCTAAGCTCTAAAAGAGCCTAGGACTGGACTAATGCGCAGGTTTTTGCTCTGTTTGTTGTTTCTAAGTCACCAGATTTAATGTTAAAATAATTTTTTAGAAATATGAATAAATCATGCCTGATTACAATCCTAGCCACTCTCTTAGGAGTCTTCACTCTGAGTGCGGCGGAATCGTCATTGAAATTAGAGACAGCGTCGCCGCTTTCCTTGGGGCTTTCCAATGTTAGCAAGTCCCGCTCTGCTGCAACTCAGGCGGTCGATCGGACGGTCGATGCAAATGTCGGCACGAAATGGTGCGTCCATCATGGTGGCATACCAGTAGTGTGGCAAATGGTTTACGAGCAAGCAAGCAGCACGCCCTTGCAAGGCTATTCCTTCACCTCTGCTGGAGATGCTCCGACACGTGATCCAATTGAATGGAGACTTGAAGGATCCAATGACGAGGGCAGCAATTGGCTGCTCCTCGATGAAAAGAACCTAGGCACACCATTTGAACGGCGTCGCATGACTAAGCGCTTTACTGTGGATACTAAGCAGTCCTTTAAGGCATACCGTTTTGTGTTTAAGCCGCATGACTCGTCGCATTTTCAGGTCGCTGAAATCGAGCTAGAATTTGCGCAAGACTCATCTTCGCTAGGGCCCTTGAGTTCATCGGCGGAATCGCCACTCAAGCTAGAATACGATCGTCCGAGTCGAAGCTGGGATGAATATTTGCCAGTGGGCAATGGCTCCATGGGTGCGATGGTCAGCGGACGCCCCGATATGGAGCACCTGCAATTGAACGAGATGACGCTGTGGTCCGGTGATCCCAATCCGGTCGATAAGACCGCTGTCGTGGGTTCACCCGAAATTTTTCAAAAAGGGCATCAACTCTTCCGCGAAGGCCAGATTGATGAGGCCCAAAAGGTCCTCAATAAGGTCATGGGGCTACGCCGCAATCGCAGTTACGAGGCTTTGGGTGATCTGAAGCTGGCGTTCACGCATAGCCTAAGCCATGCGAAGAACTACCGCCGCGAATTGGACTTAAACGACGCGATGGTGAGAATATCGTACGAAGACCAAGGCGCCACGTTCACCCGTGAGGTCTTTGCCAGCTACCCTGACCGGGCGATTGTGGTTCGTTTGACTGCCAACAAAAAGAACAAGATATCTTTCGAGGCCAAGCTCGACCGCGAACGCGGCGCTTCGACTCAATCCATTGGTTCTGACACGCTGGTGATGCGTGGCCAAACGGCAGCCGACGGCCTCACCTTTGAATCTCGAGTGCGTATCGTCAGCACGGGTGGCACGGTAAAAGCCGATGCCAATCTCATTCGAGTGAGTGACGCGGACGAGGTATTGATCTTTATTGTCGCCGGAACCAACTACAAAGACCCCTACAGCCTGGGGGAGGACCCGGCGGTCGCCTGCGAAAAGAATTTATCCAGTGTCAGTGCGAAAGGGTGGAATGCTCTAAAGCAGCGCCACCTCAAGGATTACCAGGGACTTTTCAACCGAGTCACCCTTGATTTGGGCGGCGAAGAAAAGGCCGCCAAACCCATTAGTGAGCGACTTGCAGCCATGCAGGAGTGGGCCAAGACGTATAAAAGAAGCGGTTATCAAGACGGAGCGGTCTCGCCGGATCCGCAACTGATCAGCCTCTTGTTCCAGTATGGTCGCTATATCCTGATCAGCTGTTCTCGGGAAGGGGCGGTCCCCGCAAATCTCCAGGGGATTTGGAGTGAAGACATCACCAATCCAGCCTGGTCGGCCAGTTACACACTCGATATCAATCTCGAACAGAACTACTGGCCGTCGGATGTCGCCAACCTGAGTGAATGTGCCGAGCCGCTTTACCAATTTATAGAGGCCTTCGTGCCCGCTGGCACAAAGATCGCCCGTGACGTATATGGCGCCCGTGGCTGGGTGCTGGGCCTGCGGACTGACGCCTTTGCGGGTGCGGTGATCGGAGGAGCACGCAGTATTATGACATGGACTTTTGGTTCGGGCTGGTTGTGCCGCCATCTGATGGAGCGTTACAACTACAGCGGCGACGCTGAGTTCTTGCGAAACCGCGCCTATCCGCTGATGAAGGGGGCGGCTCAATTCTATCTCGATACACTGGTCGAAGCTCCGCAGGGAACTTCCGTTGCCGGGAAACTGGTGATGTTCCCTTCGAACTCGCCCGAGAATACTTTCACCGACCGGGACGGCAAGAAAGGCCACGTCACCTATGGTTCGGCGATGGATACCCAGATCATGATGGAGCTGTTCCAGAACTGCCTGGAATCACAGCAAATCCTGAAGATGGATTCGGCTGAAGAACTGGCCTTTAAGCGGGAATTAGAGCAGGCGATGGCAAAGCTGCAGCCCTATCAGGTTAGCAAGGCGGATGGGCGACTGTTGGAGTGGCCGGAAGAGTTCAAGGAACAGCATAGTGGACACCGCCACTTATCGCATCTCTATGCGCTTTATCCTGGTGACACGATCAATGCCTCCACCCCAAAACTCCTTGAGGCCGCCCGTAAATCACTGGAGGTACGCACCAGTGGAGGTGGCGGAGGTACCGGTTGGAGCGAAGGCTGGGTGGCACCGCTTTGGGCGCGACTGGGCGATGGAGACCGGGCTGCGTTCGCTTATGACCGTATGCTGGGCACCCTGATGAACAACAATATGTTTAACCAATGTCCCAGTAGCAAGGGGGCCCAGCGCTACCCGGAGTATTGGTGGGAAGGTTTGGACTATGTCATGCAAGTGGAGGGCAACCTGGCCGTTTCTGGGGGGCTGCCTGAATTACTGGTGCAAAGTCATCTGCGCAATCCGGATGGCTCATTTCTGATCGATCTGCTGCCGGCACTGCCGGACGGCTGGCCGACTGGTTCGGTCACTGGCCTGCGGGTCCGTGGCGGCTTTGAAATGGATATCGAATGGGCAGCCGGAAAGCTCAAACAGGCCTCCGTCACCTCCATTGCGGGCGGCACAGGCACCCTGCGCTACGGTGATAAAGTCGTCAAATTGGATATGCAGCCAGGGCAGGAAATCAAATTTAACGCTAACTTAGAGGAACAATAGAATGAGCCGATTGCTGAAAACGATAATTACCGCCCTGTTTGTCGCGGGAGTAAGCATGCTGCCCGTGATGGCAGGACAGGCCAAGCCCAATATAGTTATTATTATTAATGACGATATGGGGTATGCCGATATCGGCTGTTTCGGGGCCCCAAAAATCAAAACCCCCCGTATTGACCAAATGGCTAAAGAGGGGCGCCGGTTCACGAACTTTTATATGGCTGCATCTGTCTGTTCCCCGTCACGGGCAGCGCTGATGACTGGATCTTACCCTCAACGAGTAGGAGTTGAGCATGTAATTTTTCCGGACAGTGGTCATGGTCTTGATCCGAGCCATTTCACCCTTGCAGAGCTTCTCAAGTCTGCTGGCTACGCTACGCTAGCTCCCGGGAAGTGGCATTTGGGGGATCAAGCAAAGTATCTGCCCACCAATCAGGGCTTTGACTCCTTTTATGGAATTCCCTATAGCAACGATATGGGGCCGGCAAAGAATATGAAATACGCCGATGACTGCACGTTTCGTGAAGGGCTTTCTCTGGAAAAGCTAGCGGAGGCATTTTTACAGTCGAAGGGAAAAAAGCGAGTTTTAGGTGGTAAAGTTCCACTGATGCGCGACGAGGAGTGTATCGAATTTCCGCTTGACCAGACCACGATCACCCGACGGCTTACCGACGAAGGCATCAGCTTTATTGAAAAGAGTGTTAACGAGGATAAACCTTTTTTCCTCTACCTGGCTAACCCGATGCCGCACATTCCGCTTTATGTCTCACCTGAATTCGAAGGTAAAAGTGCGGGTGGAAAATATGGTGATGTTATTGAAGAGATCGATTTCAATACGGGACGCATTCTCGATGCCCTGAAAAAAAACGGTGTTGCCGAGAATACCCTCGTTATATTCACGTCCGATAACGGGCCATGGTTAATTATGCGCGATCGTTGTGGTTCGGCAAAACCATTCCGCGACGGTAAGGGATCAAGCTATGAAGGCGGGCAGCGGGTGCCCTGTGTGATGCGCTGGCCCGATATGATCCCGCGAGGAACCGAATCGGCAGAATTAGCAACAGCCATGGACCTGCTGCCAACATTTTCCGAAATGACCGGCGTTGCGCTTCCGCCCGAGCTGAAACCTGATGGGCATTCTATGTTAAAGCTGATGACAGGCGATCCGGAGGGCAAGACGTCTTATGCAGCCTTTTACTTTGGCCACAGAAAGAATAATAGTGCGGTGCGGTGCAAAAATTGGAAATACAGGAAAGGACCTCGCAACGGAGTGTGGTCTGGCATCAAGACGAAAGATAACCCGTCTGTCGAGCAACTCTTTGATTTGGCCAAAGATCCTGGTGAGACCACTAACCTTATTAAACAGTACCCTGAAGTGGCCGAACGCTTAAAATCCAGCTATCACAGCTTCCGACTATACCTAAGCGACGATAGGCCATGGCGGCTATAGTGACATCCGTTACCAAGATGATCCTGAATATATCGAAATAGATTGATGGGCCCGGCGGTAGAGCAAAGGCCGTTCGGCGCATGATTGACAAGCTTAGAAAAAGTTTAACTCAATAAATAAGTGGTTCTTCGTAGATTTTCGTGGAGGAGCAGTGAGGTGCAGAGAACATTTCTAGACCGGATTACAGGATGGACAGGAAATTTTTCAAGTTCTCACAAGCATTTCATTCAAGCCAGGATCCTAAATCCACCCTGGAAAACCCAATAAAATAAACATATTGACATAAAGAGGCTTCGATTGACGGGATGCGATCTTTCTATTTTAAGAATCTAGATGATCCTGTAATCCTGTCAAAAATATTTGAGAGAGGGGGCAATGCAGTCCTGTTCTCACTAAATTCTACGAAGAACCAAAGAACAAGGAGCTGAGCAAGATGGTCATGGAAAATATCGCATTCAAAATGAAACTGAAGCCGGGGATGAAGGCTGAGTATATCAAACGCCATGCCGAGATCTGGCCCGAGCTGAAGCAGCTCCTGATTGATACAGGCGTTAGCGACTACACGATCTTCCTCGACGAGGAAAGCAACACGCTGTTCGCTGTGCAGAAGGCTTCTGGCGAAGAAGGTTCTCAGGATCTTGGCAAACTCGATATTGTGCAGCGATGGTGGAAGCATATGGCCGATTTGATGGAGACGAATCCCGATCATTCTCCGCTAATCGTGCCCCTGGAAAAAGTCTGGCATATGGATTGAGGGGGGCTAATGGTAGGGAACTTAAGGGGTTTTAGGTGGGTTTTTGCGAAGCTAGTCCGCCCGCGGAGGCTCCTAATGGTAGGGAACTTAAGTGTTTTTTAAGCTTGTGTACAAGATTTTAATTGGCCCGCGGGGGCTCCCCGCTCGCCGAAGGCATTTAAATATGGGGCTCCGCCCCAAACCCGCCTAAGAGTGCAAGCACCCTTAGGAATCCCGACGCTAGTCGCTTCGCGCCCGCGCTTAATTTTAACCTTAAATTTGCTTAAGTTCCCATCCATTAAGGGCTCCCCGCTCGCCGAAGGCATTAATAGATAGGGACTTTGTCCCTAACCCTACTCAAGGGCGCGTAGCGCCCTTAAGGATCCCAGCGCTTGTCGCTACGCTCCTACACTTAAATCTTAGCAGAAATGAGTACCGTACTATATTCAATTCACACTTAATCCATCCGCCTGGTCAAGGAGTGGCAGCTCCTTGCAGGGTTTGGGGCAGAGCCCCATATATAATTAAATAAAAAAAAGCTTAAGTTCCCATCCATTAAGGGCTCCCCGCTCGCCGAAGGCATTTACATATGGGGCTCTGCCCCACACCCCACTCAAGGTACTGCCGTACGGGCCAATAATTTTATCCGCCTGTGTGGCAACACCCCTTAAGAATCCCGACGCTAGTCGCTTCGCGCCTACACTTAAATCTTAGCAGAAATGAGTACCGTACTATATTCAATTCACACTTAATCCATCCGCCTGGTCAAGGAGTGGCAGCTCCTTGCAGGGTTTGGGGCAGAGCCCCATATATAATTAAATAAAAAAAAAGCTTAAGTTCCCTACCATTAAGGGCTCCCCGTCCGCCGGAGGTATTTATACTGGGGCAGAGCCTCTAATGCGTGGGAACTTAAGAGATATTTGAGCTCGAAGAGCTTAGCAATGTAGCCATGGACCTAAGTCCGTGGTGTTTGAATAAGAGCATTGTGCGTGCCGAAGCTACGCTGCAGAGCGTTTCCTTCATACCTTCGGCATGAAAATCATTTTTTTAACAATACCCACCGGATAAATCCGGTGGCTACCCAACTACATACCTTCGGCATGTGCTTAAGTTCCCACTCATTAGAGCGAGTACATGGGAAATTTCACTATTGTCGGGGCGAAAAATGAACGGGCAATCGCAAGAATCTCCTGCCATGTCAGCTGCTGTCCGCTAAGAACGGCGCAGTTCGTATGGCTGAGTAAATACAGTTAAGTTATCTTTGGTTTTCGGCTGAATTCGTGATTTGGCTTGAGGATCAGGGCAGTAAACGTTGCATGAATTCGATAATAGCTGCATTTATATAAATGACATATATTGACATGATGATAATTAGGTATTATACTCTATATTATAAGATTCAGTTGATTAGTAATAGTGATTATTCAAGGATGTAAGTTTATGAACACAAAAATACTTAAGCGTTTTACTCTGATTGAGCTACTGGTGGTTATAGCGATCATTGGCATTTTGGCGAGCTTGTTATTGCCTGTGTTAGGTCGGTCAAGGGATAAAGCTCGAAGTGCCACTTGCAAGAGCAACCTTAGGCAAATGGGCATGGCGATCAATATGTATGCAGACGATAACGATGGTTTTTTTCCCCAAGCAACTAGGTTAGGTTCGGTATCATGGGACGACGATATAGCCACCTATATGGGGCGAGATATGCCTGAGGCCGCGATACTCCAGACCCCGTTGGATCACTCGACTTACAACATTAATGCACAGGCCCTCCAATGTCCCTCCGACGCCTCAGTGTCCCCGATAGCGCCCAATCCCAAGTGGCGTCAGCGTGGCTATATTGCTATAGGAGTAGAGGTGCCTGAAGCTCAATGGCTTAATTACGGCCCAATTGCCGTAGGCTACAAAGTCAGTATCTCGCAACTACCTGATCCTTCCGGGACATTCGTCCTTGGCGATTTTGACCATGCGGGCGGTTGGAACTTGGTAGGGTTCAACGGTGTCTCATATAGGTGGAGGGGGAACCAATTTATGGAACATACTACTTCAAAGGGCCTTCATGGCTCGGGGAAATTCAATTATCTTTATGGCGATGGTCACGTCAAGCTAGAGTATATCGGCCACTGGGGTGCTAGTGAGGCAGGCCCCTGGACGGCTGAAGCCGGAGATTAAAAAATATCTTTACGAGCCATAAATTATTATCCATAAGCTAGATATTATTGTCAGTTGTTAAGATAATCAGAATCATTTTTTTCAGTTAACGAATAGGTGGCTCTACCAGCTTTGGTCGAGCGCTATTTTTGAAAAGCTCACTTTAACACGACGGGCTAAAAAAAAGCGACGACTGAAGTCGTGGGTGAATTATATACTAAGCCGATGAATCTTTAGTTCTTAAATGCGGTTTCTCTAGGGATTATCAAGAGACTAAATGGGACTTCATCAGTTGGACTCAGCGGATGGCGAAAGGGTATAACTAATAGATCAAAATGTCCAAGGGCTTAGTACAGTTATTCAAGAAGGAATCACCCGTATGTGGTCTATGGATTTTTATTTTTCTAAGACGCGGATTTACACAATCAACAAAATTTAATGGGAAAACATGAAGAAACGATATCTGATTTTAATGGCGGCGGCTTTGAGTTTGAATACTGCAATAGCGCAGCAAGATAAAGCTGTAATTCTGCTTGAACCGGCAAGCAAAAGTAATAATCTGAAGATCACTAAAACAGCTGATAAGGCTTATGTATTTGAAACCACAGGTGGAGATCCACATGTGGGGCTGAAAGCGAGCATTGCTTATGAGAAGGAAAAGGCTTATGTACTGGCGTTTGAATATACCAAGCTAAAGGACAGTGGAACGCTCAATGTTTTCATAAATTTTAAAGGCTTGAAAGGAAAAAGGAAAGACGTGCCTTTAGTAAAAACTGAGGTATGGACAAAAGCCTATATCGACCTTACAGATGGTGGCAAGGCGTATGAGGCGGCGATTAAAGGCCTGCGCATTGATACTCCCCCGGCAAAAGGCAAAAGCATAAAAATCAGAAATTTACGGGTCGTTAAAGCGACCAAAGAGCTGTTACAGCGTTGTGCCATAGGTGATATGGTCGATATACTGGATACACTCGGCATTGAGCCTGGAAAGTTGACTGCTGACCCCTGCGGAATGGATACGGTTCGCTATTCAGACAATAGCAGTACTGGTATTGTAAAAAGCGCCTACGGTCATCTGGATTTTGATGCGCGCACAAAGCAGGCGTCAAAGGAAGCGCAAAACAAAGCACTTGTTCCACTGGGTCCGATCATCGTGGCAGGTGAGGGGGAGCATGCTGATAATCACACCGTGGTAAGGATTTTCAGCAAATACCAGGTGCAGGAAGTTCAGTTTCTTGCGTATAATCCATCGGTGAAAGGTGGTGTCGGCGTCAATTCGCTATCCATCGGCGAAGGCAAATACGGTTTTGTCTGTCATCCTCTGATAGATACAAAGACGAACTCTATTAAGCTTTTCAACCGTTATGGAGGTCTTTTAAAAGAGATTAAAGTCGCTGGTATGCAGCCGCCTTATATTGTTGCAGCCGGGGAGTTTTATAAAGGTAATTCCGGCAAGGAGATTGCGGTCGCATCGCGCTACGCTGCTGACGGCCTTGTAGTCTTTTCACTAAAAGGAAAACGCTTACTTAAAGTGTCTGCACCTGTAAACAAAAAAAGTACTGACGGTTACCACTTAGCTTTAATCAAAAAAGAAGGTTCAGCTAATCAGCTGGTGTATCAGGATATTAAGGCTCAAAAACTGTACTCATTTGACGGCAAATCAAAATTCCTCTCTTATGCTGGTAGCTATACTCTTCCGGGCAAAGCGCGGGTGTTCAATAGTGCGTACCCAGATAAAAAAATGACTGCCGGAGAAAAGCAGGATATTATATCTACCTTGTATAGCGTGAACAAAGATGGTGAAACAGTTGCACTGGATGCTGGTCTCCGCGAAAATACCTTCTTTTATAGCGTGCATAAGACACACGGAGGAGCCAAGGACCCGTGGCCCGATTTTCCCGATTCAAAATATATCAGAAACTGTGAAGATGTCAGTCTGTTTCAGGCACAAGACTGGGCTTCTTTGCCGAAGACTGGCAATATTAAAAATAGATCTCATCAAGAATGGCTGGCGGGAATGAACTGGGGAACACGTGATTTTATTCCCTTCCCCACAGTGAGACGCGAGCGCTCAATTGAACAATACGATGAAGGCCAGCCGGGAACATGGAATCTTAACTTTACTCACCGCTGGCGAATAAATCAGCAGCAAGCTCTGATGGATGTTGTTGGTGAAAAGGGGCTGCCGGAATATCTCTGCCTGAACAGAAAAAATGAAACACTCAGCAACGGCTATTTTGATAAGATAAGCTTTACCTATGGATCATACAATTTTGAGCAAGCTGAACTACAGGACTTTTACCATCTTGTGCAGTGGGAATTCCATAAACGACTCGCTGTGCCCTATAGGAAAAACCCGGAACACCTTACCATTGTAAAACCAAGCCATGAGAACGAGGTGAACTCCGAGGCGGGATCAATGGGCGATTACAACCTTCACAATATCAAAGGTTTTTATCGCTATCTTCTGGCCCTTCACGGAAGTGTTGAGGCTATAAATAAACAATTTGGCACAAGTTTCAGCGATACATTCTTTGATGCTCCAAGGGATGCCTTAAGGGGTGACTGGGATAAGTATTCGTACGAGAATCCTTTTTACAAGGAATGGATCGAGTATAGCCGGGTATCTGTATACCGTCGTGTTGGTGAAGCCCAGCTGGGTGCGCTTCTAGCGGGGATTCCGCCACAACTTATACGTAGTCATCAGGTTCCAAGTAAATTTATCACCAAACAAAATATGGGACTTGAGGATAAAATCCGACGGATTTCACCCGTGGACTGGTTCATGACAGCCGGCACGGGGATGGGATATACTCGTTACGGAACATGGTTCAAGAATAAACACACGATGGCCGAAGCTGCATGGTCAAGTGGATTTGATGATTATTACAACGGTGAATATACCTCAAAAACCGGTGATCCTCAGCTGGCGTGGGAGCAGATGGAATTTGCTATTCACAAGGGTCTGAAAGGTGCATTGGTGATGGCGTGGCCTGATCCGAAGCACATCGGCTATAACACAACGATGATCTCGGCCTTGAAGCGACTGCACGAAGAGTACGGCAATACGCCGCTACCGGGACTTGCAGGCGGTATCAGCCAGGTTCGCGCTTACAAAGGTAAAGAGCAGGCGTATGATATTGCCGCTCTCGGTTGCACTGAGAATAATACCGGCCTGATTAAGAGTTTAAGCGCGGATGGGAGTTTTGAAGGTACAGTATACGTATCGCCCTTCCACGCTCGAGTAGATGTTAAGACTCTGCTTGAGAAGAGCTCAATCAAAGTGAGTTCTGAGTTCGAGGAACTCTGCGAACTTAAGGATATTCGCCAGGGCTGTTTGGTCGAAGTCAATTTCACTATTCCGGAGGACGTCGATGCTGAAGAGCTCGAGATTGGTATATTCCGCAATAATGTAAAACTGCCGGGATTAAGATCTATTCTTAAGAATGTGTCGGGCGGTAAGAATGTTCGCCTGGTATATAAATTCCCGATCATCATGGATAATGTGACAATAAAGATCTCTTCGCCAGGCAGTGCTATGCCGTGGCTACTAAAGTGGATATCTTCTAGTGTTGAGATAAGAGATCTTGCGGTGTATCAACATCAAGATATGGCAATGAATCTGACTCGTGACATCTGGACCGGCGAACGCCACAAAGGCGGCGTGACATTTGACGTAATTCCCGAGTAAGGCTTGGTATTAAGCGCTGACTACAAAAAGGCAAAGATTAGCAGCGTGATAGGTAGTGGTGTTCGGGCTTATGCCGAGCACAGAACAACACAAAAAAACGTCACTCTTAGTTTTTTTAATTACTAAAGAAGAAAATAAAAATGAATGTAGCATCAAAAATCATTAGCACTTTAATTGTCAGCCAAGTAAGTATTCTTGCTGGACAAGTAGCTGAATGGACTTTCGATAAGCGAAAAAACACCTTGGCCGATACTTCAATTAGTCAAAAGCATCAAGCAAAAATGCTTGGCAAAGCCGCTAGATTTGGTTTCAGAGGCTATGACAAAAGCACTAAGTATGCGGCTAAATTTGAAGGTAGGGAAGATAGTATGATCCTTGTTGATCCGCATCAGGATCTACAAAGTAAATCCTTTTCATGCCTCGTCCATACCAAGACGGCAGTCAAACGCGACGGCAAATACAGGGCTGTAATTTACTCAAGAAGGCAAGCAGGATTTTGCCTCTACCAAGGCCCCAGAGGCAATTGGCAAATATGGATAAAAGGCGATAATGCTACTTGGAACAAGCATATCATTGCTGCTGTGAACGAAGACCAATGGATGCAATTTCTGATTTCATACAATGCAAAGGACATCAATCCTGAAAATGAAAATCAAGGACGATTACTTGTATGGCAAAATGGTGAGCTAAAAGTCGACACTTATAGCGAGTACTTACCGTCTATGACTAAACTAAGTATTGGCGCTAATAGTGTAGGCACCGCTAACTACAAAGGCTTAATTGACAACATTGAAATTTGGAACGAAGCCATCCTAACACTCAAAGAACAGCCTAAGCAGCTTTCTCCTCAAATCACGGAAAAAGAAATTAAACTTGCGAAAATACGCTTAGCTGAACTCAATTTTGATAGCGACGCTAATATCACTTTATCGGGAGATGATGCCGCATCTTGTTTCATTAGGGATCATAGTGTTTTCTTGCACAAGGGCGTTGACCTAGAGGCTAAAAAACAGCTTTCAGTAAGCGTAAGTGTAAATGCAGGCTTAATTGCAAAATCTTCTTCAATAGAATTATTGATCCCTATTTCTAGTCATATGATCACTAGAACCAAATAAACAAAGAAAGCATGCTGATGTATTTCTTTCACATTTTATAATGCGATTAAGTAGATAAGGCCGTAGAATTTTTTACTGGGTGTGAGCACACGAAGGACTTTGCCCCTCTTTATGGGTAATCGTGATCTTTTTTTGTTTTCAATTTTGTCAATACATGTCTCTAGTTAGAGGTTTTTATTGAAGGTAGCAGGGAGATAAAATGTTATGAATTTTTTTAAATATGTAAAGGAAAGAATGGATGTATTCAATGTGTTTTAATTTTCGAATAGTGCTCTGTCTCTTGTTTTCACTTAGTCTTCTGGGAGAAGAAGGGCTGGTGAATTTTGTTGATCTTAAGAATCTTAAAGAGCGAAGTTCTAATAGATTTATTGATGAGATCAATACTCAGTTAATGAGGAATGAATCGCTTGTTTTTTGCAGTGATCTGCAGGCTAGAAAAGCCCGTTTGTTATTCGATCCGATCAAGCTCCTGAGTGTTAAGCGCGCCGATGGTTCTGCTGATTTTGTAGAGGGTGAGGATTACCTGGTCAGTGCGGATGGATGGTTGACGCTGACGGCGAATTCGCGAATTCCGGTTTTGAACTACTATTCGAAGACCATGGATCGTGTGCTCTATCGCTTTGTGGATGTAAAGGGAAAAGCCTTCTATTCACCTGGCGGCACTCGCAAGCATTCCGATTGGGATATTGTGGTGAGCTACACCCACGCGAAGGGGTCGCTGGATGAAATGGCTGCGGGCTCGCGGGCATCGAGTCTGACCGTGCCCTTAGAAAAATTGCGGGACAAGCTGCCCTTGAATGTTACGTTTTTTGGCGACAGTATCACCTTCGGTGCCCAGGCTTCATCGCTGGGCAAGGGTGTTTTTCCTTATGCTCCAGCTTACCCCATTCAGCTTGTAGACGCCTTAAAAAAACGTTTTGAGTACGAGGGAATTCACTATGCAAATAAGGCAGTTGGTGGCAAAACTACCCTTTGGGGGGTGAAAGAAATTAAGCAGCTTATGGCAACTAAGCCCGACCTTGTGGTTCTGGCTTTCGGGATGAATGACGGATCTGGGGGGGTAGCGACTTCAAAATACAAGGAAAATACTGAGACAATGATTGAGGCCTTACGTTTAGCTAATCCAGATGTCGGCATTGTCTTGGTCGCCGAATTTTCTCCAAACCCTGAATGGGGCAATGCCAATTATGAGCGCCGCAAGCAGAACCGCGACGCGCTTTATGAGCTTTACTCCAAATACGACAACATGGCCTTTGTGGATGTCGGTGCGGTATCGCGGCAGATTGCCAGTCGCAAGAAGTTTCAAGATTTTAGTGGCAATAACATCAATCATCCCAACGACTTTATGCATGCCGTCTACGCGTATCTGCTGGAAAGCGTCATTAGCACCAGCGCGCAAGAGTAAGCCTGCTAGCAGCCTGTCGGACTTCTCTCCGTTCGACTACAAAACAGTCGAACTTTGCCGGATCCATGCCCGAAAATCGTTGAATATGTCCATATTCGTCTCATTTCGGACAAAAACCTGCTTTATTCTGCCCCTTTTTCCTTACGAAGCTCAAAGTCCGACAGCCTGCTAGGATCCATTTAGCCCTAAGCATCAATCCGTCAGCAAGGGCCCTCATGGGTGGAACTTAAGAGATATTTGAGCTCGAAGAACTTAGCGGACGATTAGTTCTGGCAATAATATAGAGTGAAAAAGTATTAGCTAATAATGCTGAAAGCATGAATTAATAAAGCCCAATGGCGTAAGCCTTGGGGAATATGATTGTCAATATATTATGAATGCTGTAAGCATGGATTAATGCTTTGATCCGTTCCTTCAGAACTCAGTTATTCAAGTATTTCTCACCCCTAGCTCTCACGAGCTAGGCTTGATTAAGCCATGGCTTCAGAATTCAAAAGTAAATCTAATTCATTGCCAAAGTAATAGGGCCGAAGGTCCGGCCGACCGAGAGCTGATAGAGAGCTTTCCGTGTCATTCCGTGATCTTCCGTACTTAAATAAATCTCTTGACTCCCAGATGGGCTTTAGGAAGTGCTGAATATGTCATTATATGACTTTTATAATATTCACAAGTAAATCAATTAAAGAGAATTCTAAAGCTTAGCGGACGATTAATCCGGCAATAATATAGAGTGAAAAAGTATTAGCTAATAATGCTGAAAGCATGAATTAATAAAGCCCAATGGCGTAAGCCTTGGGGAATATGATTGTCAATATATTATGAATGCTGTAGGCATGGATTAGTGCTTTGATCCGTTCCTTCAGAACTCAGTTATTCAAGTATTTCTCACCCCTAGCTCTCACGAGCCAGGCTTGATTAAGCCATTCCTTCAGAATTCAAAAGTATATCATTTTTTTAACAATACCCACCGGATAAATCCGGTGGGTACCCTACTACATAGCTTCGGCATGTGCTTAAGTTCCCACTCATTAGAGCGAGTGCATGGGCGATTTTTTCTGGATCGGGGCAAAAAATAGCTAGGGCCGAAGGTCCGACCGAGAGCTGATAGAAAGCTTTCCGTGCTTAAATAAATCTCTTGACTCCCAAGTTGTGCTTTAGGGAGTGCTGAATATGTCATTATATGACTTTTATAATATTCACAAATAAATCAATTAAAGAGAATCCTAAAGCTTAGCGGACGATTAATCCGGTAATAATATAGAGTGAAAAAGTATTAGCTAATAATGCTGAAAGCATGAATTAATAAAGCCCAATGGCGTAAGCCTTGGGGAATATGATTGTCAAGATATTATGAATGCTGTAAGCATGGATTAGTGCTTTAATCCGTTCCTTCAGAACTCAGTTATTCAAGTATTTCTCACCCCTAGCTCTCACGAGCTAGGCTTGATTAAGCCATGGCTTCAGAATTCAAAAGTAAATCTAATTCATTGCCAAAGTAATAGGGCCGTAGGTCCGACCGACCGAGAGCTGATAGAGAGCTTTCGGTGTCATTCCGTGCTTAAATAAATCTCTTGACTCCCAAGTTGTGCTTTAGGAAGTGCTGAATATGTCATTATATGACTTTTATAATATTTACAAATAAATCAATTAAAGAGAATCCTAAAGCTTAGCGGACGATTAGTTCTGGACTAATGTAATCGAGCTGTTTGTAGTCTGCGCCCTCAATTTCTATGACTCTGAGTTGATGAGCGAGTGCATGGGCGATTTTTTCTGGATCGGGGAATAAACTAGTGAGTTGATGGCTGCGGGCAATTTCACTATTATCGGGGCAAAAAATGAGCGGGCAAATTTTATCAACGCTGCTTAAACTCGAGATGAGGAACTGTGCATCTTTATCAGAGAGAGCAAAGTAGGCATCGCCTTCTTGGTGATCTTCGGCAACTTGTATCCATTGATCGATCATTTGATTGTAGTCCATGGGAAGGATTAGCTCTTCAATTTCGGCAAGATTCCGACCTTTCTCCAACCAGACTTTTTTAAATCCGGTAACGCGGAAACTGAATTGTTCATGCCAGAAATCTGGATAATTTTGACTAATACCAATGAGTTTCATGCGCTTTATTTTTGGGTTGTGATGGTCGATGATGTGAGTAGCTAAAGCCTCGCCACCACAGACATTATCAATGCGCACACCTCTCGGGAGGTGAAAATTGATAGGGCTAAGACATGAAGTGACTATTTTGTTTTGTTTTTGAAAATAGGCAAAGGCCTCGGGTATCCAATCAACATCGCCAGCTAAAATAATGGCGTCAAAAGCCTCGAAAGATTTTTTAAAAATTTCACTTTTATCAAAATAAATTTGGTAGTCGACTTCGAGGTTAAAGCTTTTTTTATGCTGCTCAAGAGCTTGATAAATGCGACCATAAAAATCATTGCCCAAGCCCTCTTTATTTTTTTCGCCAATAAAGCAAAGTTTGATAGGCTCACCAGTGTCAAGGCTATTGGGGACAAATTTGGGATTGGCTTTGTAGCGCCCATTAGTCATGGGGTAGATATAGTTCTCTTCATAAAGTCTTTTTAGGAGAGTCGAAATCGTTTGTCGCGAGATATTATACTGTTCGCCAAGAGTCCTTACAGGAGGGATCGGCTTGTTGGTCGGGAAAGCGCCTGCAGCGATACTCTCTTTGAGTGATAGTAAGATGCTATCAGACTGAATTTGAACGGATTGAAAGACTTTATCTTTAGACATTTAAATCACTCCCGAGAAGATTTTGTGGTGAGTTGCGTGTGATGACTTTGCCCGGAATGATACTTGGAGCTAAGTCATCTTGGCTACGCAATTGCTGAATGAGTGCCGTGCAAAAGGCTTTTATATCTGAGCCTATACTTGAGACTGATAATTCGTCAAGGCTAGGGTGCTCATCAGCGATGGCGACGACGGCCTGAGGGAACCATTGTTCTTGTTTAGCTAAAACATTGTGAAGTTCGGGCAGGTAATCGGGAGAGAAGACAATAAAAGCGTTCTTGTCATCGCTATCTTGAAGCTCATTTTTAAAGCTAGCTAATCGTTGAAAAAGGTCTTTTTCCACCGCAATAGTTTTTATGTCGCGCTCCAGTTTACCGGCGCGCAACCAAGCTTTTAGCAGACCTAAATAATAGAGTTGCTCGATGGATGAGTTTTCATCGCTAGATCTGACCACAACAAGCTTAGTGAAATGATCGCCACAGACTTGTTGGCCAGCTAATTCTCCATAGTGGAAATAATCAATTCTAACGAAGGGTGAATAGGGTGTATCGAGGGCTGGATTGAGGGCGACATTGGCAATTTGCTGAGTCTTTAATTGTGGCTGGATTTTTTGTGCCCAAGGAGCGGCGAGAATAGTGGCATTATAGCCGGAAAAATCTTTCACAGAAGAAGTGTATTCAGCTGGCTGAGCGCTGAGTGAGTTAGTGATTTTAAGACCTTCTTGGTGTTCACAGAGATACTGAAATATTTTCGCTTCAAGGGGATCTTCCAAGTAGCCCTTGCCCTGACTAGCAAAGAGTAGATTTAGAGGTGCATCTCCTTCATTTCCAAAAATAAAGCGCGGGTGAACTTTGTAGCGACCCGTCTCGTTGCTGATCAAGTATTGCTCTTCGCAGAGTTGACTTACGGCATTCCAGATAGTGTGGCGTGAGCTACCAATGGCAGTCGCTAACGTTCGCAGGGGTGGTAGTAGTCCCGCGGTAGAAAAATCACCTTGAACGATGCGTTCTTTGATGATCTGACTGACGTCTTTTTGGCCGAGGCGTTTTTTAGGTGTAGGCATAGGTAGAACTCTTTCATTAGCTTTACTTATAAATTAGTTTATGATAGCTTAGCTATCAATGCTGATTTTCTTATAAAACCCAGATTAGCGTAAAAATAACAATGACAAAGATAATTTTTGTCAAAAAATGTCTATCTTGAGTTTAAATACAGCTCTTTTCAAGAGTGCGAGAAGCCAATGGCTAAGAAGCACGAGTCTGAATGGAGAGCTTTAGTAAGGACAGAGCTTAGGGGTTTCTGAGCGACACGAAGAAAAGCCTAAGCAGCTTAGTTGTTTTACAGTCTGTTATGCCAGTAGTTTGGACCTTGTTGTAATTGCATGATAGCAATGATAATAATTTCATCATCTTCTATTAGGTAAATTACACCATAAGGAAACCTATCGGTAATGCAACGACGTGTGTTTTTAGAGAGCTGTGCCCAAGCTTCAGGAAAGCCTAGTATGTGATCAATGCTTTTATAAACTTCAGATGCAAATTCAAAACCTAAATCTTCTTGACATTCATTGTAATAATCTACGGCCTGTTCAAATTCTTTTTCTGCTTGCGGGTCAAACGAAAAATTCATTTTTTCATTTTGTTTTGGATTTTCCTAAAAACTTGATCGCCAGGAATAGTTTTCACTTCTCCTGACTTTATTTTAGAAACTCTTTGCTCTGCAACTTTTGCCCATTCAGCATCAATACTAGGATCAGGATGATTTAAACTTTCCAAGAGTCTGCTTGCTAGCATAGCTCTAATATCTACCGGAAGAGATACCATTTCTGAAATTAGTTCTTTTGTGTTTAGCATCTGATTACCTTAGTGTTTGATCATGCTCTATAATATGGAACTGGATTAAGTGTATTGCAATTTGGTTTCTAAATTTCTTTTTTAGCTAAGGAGCAGGATCAGCATTTGGCGCGTAAGTGGCAATAGACTGCATCCACTTATTTGATGTTCCATGTCTTGTGTTTCGCTATCTTTGGAGGTTTTGCTTGCGGGTCGTGAAACCAAGTAGCTTTAGCTATGCGGAGGTAATCGCCAAGTGAGAGCTCAGTCTCCGTCATCCGTCCTTTGACAATCGCTAGATACTCGTCGGCTAGGTTTATCGTCTCATCGATAAATACTTGCAGCTCCTTAAGCCCGTCGATCATTCCCATGATCCCATCCACTTGGGTTTTGCCTGCAGTTATCTTACCGGGCCAGCGAATGAAAAAGGGAACATGGGGCCGTCTTTCCATGATGCTATTAAAAGATCCTTTTTTATAGAATGACTTACTCGCTTGTTTTGATTCTTGAGGTCCGTCCTAGTGGCCAAGGTGATTGATGTGCACTGAAAATATTTTTGAATGAGCGAGCTTGTTTGAGTTGAGCTTTATAATGGGGATTTCTGATTGGTATATAGCGCGTCTCTACCGTGCTGTTGATCCAGTGATTGAGTTTTTTGAAGAGTTGCTTGGTGCGTTCGGGCTCATGTTGCGATAGGTTGTTTGCTTCTGCTAAATCGGATTTCAAATTATAGAGCTCGAGGCCACCCTCCCAGTTTAAAATGAGTTTCCAATCACCTTGGCGAATAGCCGAGCGTGGTGCAGTGAGTGCGCCTTTTGTGAGGCCGACTTGAACATAAAAGGGGTAATGCCAGTAAAAGCTATCCCGTGAGTAGGCTTTGCTTTGGGGATCAGCTAGCAGGGGTACGAGTGATTGTCCATCGCCATAAGTCTTGTATGAATCTAAACTTTGACCACTTAAATCGAGTAGGGTGGGGAAGATATCGTTGATGTCGACTGCACGATCACAGGTTTTTGCGGTGTACTTGCTTGGATACCAAACAAAGAGCGGGACGCGAATGCCGCCTTCGTAGAGCAGGGCTTTTTCGCCTTTGAGTGGAGTGTTATTAGTGATTGTTGCCTTGCCATTTTCGTCTGGGTGAACGATGCCACCATTATCGGACATAAAAATAATAATAGTGTTGTCGAGTTGATTAGAGTCTTTTAAAGTCTGTATCATTGCACCGACGCAATCGTCCATCGCTTTTAGCATGCCGGCATAAGTGGGGTTGCTCTGCTGATTCCAGCCGCGAGTCTTTTTTTGAGCAAAATGTTTAATGTCGGCTTTTTTGGCTTGCAGAGGAGTGTGAACCGCAAATTGACAGAAGTAGAGTAAGAAGGGCTTGTCAGATTTTTGATTTTGTTTGATGTATTGGCAGGCTTGCTCGGCGAGGTCGTCGGTGAGGTAGTCCTTGCCCGTTGCAGCTCCGCTTTTTCCTTGATGAAGTTCGCTTTGCGCCATTTTTTCGTGCTGTTTTTTCTTGAGATCCCAGCGTTTCCGCCAGTTAAAATAGGGTGAGCCACCGGCATCAAACCAAGCGATTTCTTCAAAGCCCTGATCGGCAGGTGCAAAGCCTTTTGAGCCGTGACCGCCCAAGTGCCATTTGCCGATAAAGGCCGATTTATAATCTGTCATAGCTTCCGCAAAAGTGACTTCGTCCAAGGGTAGAGCAATATTTGTCATTGCTTGAGTCAGGGGCCATGGAGCTCGATCGGTTTTGTTGAAAAAGCCATCTTGTGCAGCAAAGCCAGCAGGGGGTGTCTGTCCTTGGTTATAATAAGTTTCATAGAAGCCTGGGGTAGCGGTCATAAAGCCATGTCTTGAGGAGTGTTTACCGGTGATTATACTCGAGCGGCTCGGGGAGCATAAGTTAGAGGCATAGGCCTGGGTGAACATGACCCCTTGATCGACTAATTGATCAATGTGGGGCGTCTCGTAAAAAAGTTCAGATCTATCGATATTTTTGATTTTACTGGCATAGGCCGCCAAGTCCATATAGCCTAAGTCATCTGCTAAGATAAAAATAATATTGGGCTTTGTCGATGATTCTTTAGACTGAAGTTGACTGCTATGGAGCATTAAGCAAGTACTTATCAGACTGAAAAATTGAAGTGTGGAAATGATTTTCATTTATTTATGACTCCGTGATTTACTCAATGATTATTTGCCGATGCCAAAGTAGTGCTTGAACCAAGGGGCCTCGCGACCATAGGGCTGAGTGTAATCAGCTCTTAATTGGCTACGACTCCATTGACTAAGTTTTTTATGTAAACGGCTAGCAATTTCTGGGTGTGTAGCAATGAGATTATTAGATTCGGGTGTTGAGCTTTCCATATCAAAGAGCATTTGCACGCCATTTTCTAGTTCTAATAACTTCCATTTACTTGAGCGAATGGCTGATTGGCCCCAGAAACGCCAATACAAGAATTGGTGTGGATCTTTAGCGGATTTATGACTAAGGTGAGGGAGCAGGTTAACGCCATCAATTTCACCTGGGGCCGTCTTGATTTTTGCTAGTGCTAAGGCGGTGGCACCCGCATCCATGGTGCTTACGGGCTTATGATAAACTTGAGCGGGGATTTTACCTTTCCAGTAGACGAGATAAGGGACGCGCACTCCACCTTCGGAGATCATGCCCTTTTCGCCTCGCATAGGACCATTTATCGAGCCATCCCATCCAGGCTTATCAAAGGGCTCGTCGGCCATATGTATGTTAAGCGGTGCGCCATTATCAGCAAAATAAAAAATGATTGTATTTTCTTCGATTTCATATTTTTGCAAAGATTGCATGATCGCACCCACACCATCATCAATCGCGGCGAGTGATGCGAGGGCCCAGCGTCTGCGTTCAGCCATTTCAGCGGGAAAACGATCAAAATGTTTTTTGACGAATTCAATGGGAACGTGCGGAGCAAAATAACTTAATTGGAGGTAGAAAGCTTGTTGATGATTGCGTTTGATGAAGGCTAAAGCGGCATCAGTTTGTTTATCGACGCGAAAAGTTTTTTGATCTATTTCACGTTCGTGCTTAATGGACTTGCCTTGCAGATCGTAATTCCTCAAATAAGAAGACATCGTACCATCATAATAATCTGTGTAGCCTCGGTTCATGGGCAGGTATGGATCAGCTAATTGATGCGGTATGCGTGGATTCTTTTGCTTAAGTCCTTGAGGCCAATTTTTTTTCATCCAGTGACGGCTATTTCTATTAGGTTCAAGGTGCCATTTTCCCACAAAGCCTGTTGTGTAGCCTACTTTTTTTAGGCGTTGAGCAATGGTAAGTTCTTTAATATCCATGGGGGCATAAGAGTTGCCATCCAAGCCAAAACGAGTCTGGTATCGAGAGGTGACTATAGCGGCTCGAGAGGGGATGCATTGAGGGGCGGTGGCATAGCCATTGGTGATGACGGCTCCATTTTCTGAGAGCCGGTCTAAATTTGGTGTCATGATATCCTTTGAGAGGCCATAGGCGCCAAAGTCGGCATAGCCGTGGTCGTCGGTCAGGATGACGATGATATTGGGAGGTCGAGTTTCTTTTGCCAAAATGTTATTAGCGCATAAGCCCAAAAGAAGTAGGGATAAAGTCTGTATCGCTTTTTGAGCTGAAGCCTGGGGCATGATGAGTTTCCTTAAGTTAATGGATTAGCTGAATTTCTAGCATCTAGAAGACGTCGGGTTTCTGCTGATTTAGCTCGAGTGATGGGGTAAAAAATAAAAATAATAATGCCGGCAACTAAACCGCTGGCTTGAATGATGATAAAAAGCTTATGGAGAGTGGCCGCCACTGCTACATCAACACCTTGTGTGGCATCGCTCACACCAGCAAATTTGATAACTAAGCCGCCTGTAAGTCCGGTGATAGCGACACCCGATTTGAGTGCCAAGCTTTTGACGGCACCAAACATGCCTTCACGGCGCCTGTCGCTGCGCAGCTCGTCTTCGTCGCAGATATCTGCGGTCATCGAGTCGATGAGCAACCAGCAGCCTTGTTGGCCCATGCCATAAAAGAAAAAAGAGATGGCTTGAGGATGGAATTTAAAGCCCCAGAATTCATGGACTTGGAAGCCTGCTTGCATCGTGAAAATCATGGAGCCCACGGAGATGAGTGCTAAGGATAGCCCAATAATCATGGTTTCTTTCTTGCCTGTCTTCGCTGAAATAATGGCGGCTAGGCGAACGCCCAAATAAGCTCCCACGACGGCGAGCATGCCACCGAGTGCCGAAACTTCCGCGGCTAATTTTTTATCGCCGGCAAAAACGTGATAGATATTGACGTAAAGGGCTAAGGCAGCAGAAGTGAGTAGGCCAGTTATAATAATAACATAGCCACTGAGTAATAAGCGAAAGGGCCCATCTTTGATCGTTTCGATAAGGGCTTTTCCGAGTTTGAGTTTTTCTTGTTTCTTTGGAATGATGTTTTCACGACAAAGAATAGCGGGCAACAAACCCGTGATAAGCACTGTGACAGCGACAATGAGGCTAACCCAACGCGCGCCTTTGAGAATGTCGCCCTCAAAAATATCATGCTGACACCAAGCGTAAAGGTTGGGAATGCAAAGTCCAGCTAATAGGCCGATATACATTCTCCAGCTCATAGCTTTGGTGCGTTCATCATAATCATTGCTTAATTCGAAGCCCAGAGCTGTGTAGGGTACGACAAACATAGTGTAGGTCAGCGCATAGACTGTGCTGACTATAGCAAAGTAGATGATCGAAGCTTCTTTGCCTGAAAAAGGTGGCATCCAAAGTAGGGGGAGTAAAATAGCGCTCAGTAGGGCGCCCACAAAAATCCACGGGCGTCTGCGGCCCCAGCGACTTCGAGTATTATCTGAAATGTTTCCCATGAGGGGATCAGTGATGGCATCAAAAAGGCGGGGTAGCATGAGCGCCATGCCGACCCAGACAGGATCTATGCCGAGTTCAATATTATAGATAGGGAGGGCGAGAATCATCAGCATTTGAAAGATGAAGTTGTCGGCCCAGCCGCCCATGCCCCAAGAGATGCGCGCCTTTAAGGGTACTAATTGATTTTGATTCATATTTTATCAAATTTTTATTTAGTTAAATATTCACTACAATAGAGCCTATGTTATTTCTGTCAATAGAAGTCATTAACTATACTGGCTTTAGCTGCCTTTTTTTTGTAATTTAGGCTCGTCTCCCTTCTTCTTAATTACCTTTAACTAGTAATAAAGTTGTTTTGGATAAAAAATAATGCCAAGTATTGACATTTTTTAATAGAGCTATTATAATATAATCATTAAGACTCAATCAAGAGATTTAAGAGGACACTAAAATGCAGAAGCGCTTTACTTTAATCGAGCTCCTAGTTGTAATAGCAATCATAGGCATACTTGCGTCATTATTACTTCCAGTGCTAGGCAGCGCTAGGGAGAGGGCTAAACGTGCTGTTTGTAAATCTAATCTAAAGCAGATTGGTGTAGCCACTGTAATATATGCTGATGATAATGATGGTTTTTATATGACTCAGCTTAATGCTATATCCTGGGATGATAAGTTAAGTACTTATGATTCACGGAACTTAACAAGTATCCAAATGAGTCAAGATTATAATAACTTTGCTGCGGCAACGGGAACTTCTGCTGATATGCATAAACTCTATGCCTGCCCATCTGATGATGTGCCGAGGGTGGGAGCACGTGTCACTAGGTCTTATGTTCCCAACGCTTACACTACAGGGGGATGGGCTAATATGTGGACAGGGATAGTGGGAGAAGGGGATGAATCACGACAAATAACGTCCGTGTCGGATCCAGCTAAAAGTATAGCTTTTTTTGAATGGCACCATGATGCGAATGGGGTCGGTGGTACTGGTAATGGAGTAGGCAAGGGCTCGCCAGCAACACTTGTGTTAGATATAAATGCGGGCAAGGAATATACTAAGCATGCTTATGAATTGTCGAATTATCTGATGGTAGACGGCCATGTTTCCTCTATGACGTACAGAAATAGTGTAGAGGTCCATTCTCAACGAACGGGCTATCGCACAGCGAGTAATCCTTATAGCGTGGGTCTTGGTGGCAATAACCTCATAGGCACTTACTGGGATTGTAACTAGATTTCTATACTTGATAATAGCTCAATTTAACGTGACTCAGAGAAAAGGATATTTATGAATTTTAATGATTTGAAAAACCCCAAGATGCAATGGCGCGGAAAGCCCTTCTGGTCTTGGAATGGCAAGCTAGACAAAGATGAACTTTTTCATCAAATAGATGTGATGAAAGAAATGGGCTTTGGTGGTTACTTCATGCATTCACGTACGGGCCTAGAGACTGAATACCTGGGTGAAGAATGGTTTGACTTGATTAACGCTTGTGCTGATTACGGCGAGTCTTTGGGTATGGAGTCCTGGCTTTATGATGAAGATCGCTGGCCATCAGGTCTAGCGGGAGGTTTAGTCACCAAGCATCCCGAATTCCGTCAAAAAGCTATTTTACTTGAAATTGATCCGCTCACGGAAGCCAAAGATGTGCTTGCGGAATTTACTTGTGATGTAGAGGGATCGACCTATACAAAGCTTGGTGCGGGCAAAAACCATTTGCGTTTTTCTATCGTCGAGCAGGGAAAAAGCGGCTTCTATAATGGCTTTACTTATGTCGATACGATGAATCGCGATGCAACTGAAGCTTACTTGCAGTCGACTCATGAGAAGTATGCCGAGAAATGTGGTGATCGCCTCGGGAAATCGATCAAAGGGATCTTTACTGATGAGCCTCACCGCGGAGCTGTTTTGGATGGTTTTTCGATGTATCGCGAAGATGGTGCGAGTACTGTGCCCTATACGCAAAAGCTTTTCGAGGAATTCGAAAAGCGCTTTGGCTATGATTTGATTCCCAAGCTACCAGAATTATTTTTACAATTAAATGGCGAAGCCGTCTCACCCGTCAAATGGCATTTCATAGAATTATTGCAGCAATTATTCATCGAAAATTTTGCTATCCCCTGTCAGCAATGGTGCACTAAGAACAAGCTGATCTTAACGGGTCATATTCTCCACGAAGACAATTTAACGAGCCAAACGGCGATGTCGGGCTCGATGATGCGCTATTATGAGCACATGGACCTGCCGGGAATTGACGTCTTGGGTGAACACAATAAGAATTATTGGGTGGTGAAACAATTAGCTTCGACGGCGCGTCAAACGGGTAAGACTCAGATGCTGACCGAGACCTATGGTTGTACTGGTTGGCAAATGCCTTTTGCGGGCCATAAGGCCGTAGGTGATTGGCAGGCCTTGTTAGGCATTAATTTACGTTGTCATCATCTCTCTTGGTATACCATGCGTGGCGAGGCTAAGCGAGATTACCCCGCGAGTATTTTACATCAATCGGCTTGGTACAAAGAATATAAGCATGTGGAGGATTATTTTGCCCGCTTTGGTATGCTTATGGCCGAGGGAGAAGCCGTATGCGATGTCTTGGTAATCAATCCAGTGGAGAGTGTTTGGGCGCAAGTTCATTTAGGCTGGTCAGATTGCCTCGCACTTCAAGATAAGAAAATACAAAAGGTCGAGGATGATTACCAAAAGCTTTTTACTGACTTACTCGAAAATCAGATCGATTTTGATTATGGTGATGAGGAGATGCTCAGTCGCTTAGCGAGCGTCGAAGGAGACTTATTTCGCGTTGGCAAAAGTACTTACCGCTCGATAGTAGTGGCGGGTATGGTGACGATGCGTTCCAGTACCGTGCAATTATTAAAAGCCTTTGAGCAAGCGGGGGGACAAGTCATTGTGGCCGGTCAGGCACCGCAGTATATAGATGCCCTAAAAGCCGATTTCCCCTCATTTAAGACTATTGATTTTGATAAAGAGGCCTTGTTAGCGGCCTTGCCTAAAGCCATTGCCCTTGTGGAAGCCGAGGATATTTTTGGGCAAGTCAGAAAAACGGATAAGGGGCTAGTTTTTGCCGCCTTAAATGTGAATCGTGATGAGCGTCGAGAAAATGTTTTGGTGAATATAGCCGCCGCAGGTCATGTCTGTGAGTTGGATTTACAAAGTGGAGAAATACTTGCTGTGACTAGTGAATATGCCAATGGCGTCACAAGTTTCACTTGTGACTTTTCAAAAGCGGGAGAAAAGGTTTTTTTCATCAGTCCTGAGCCCTTAATTGAGGCGCGTGCTGAAGCCCCGCCGGAGGCACTAGAAGAACGCCCCCTCTCAGGTAATTTTGAGTATCGTTTAGGCGAAGATAATATTTGTGTTTTGGATTTTGCCCGCTTTCGGATGAATCAGGGTGAATGGCAAAATGCGCAAGAAGTTTTAAAGATTGATCAGGCAATACGTGATCAGTATCAAATCATGCGTCGCGGAGGCGAGATGCTGCAACCCTGGTTCGTCAAGCAGCAAGAGCTAAAAGAGCTTTGTGAATTAGAATTAAGCTATGAATTTGAATTGACTTATGCGGCCAGAAAAGTGGACTTAGTCTTGGAAGAAGTCGATAAATTCCAGGTCTTTGTCAATGGCGTCGCCTTAGATACGTCTCACACTGAGCGCTGGATTGATATTGCCTTTCAGCGCCTTAAAATCCCCCATGACTTGTTGCGTCAAGGGCAAAATACCATAAGTCTAAAAACGATTTATAGCGAGATGAGCAATGTCGAAGCTATTTACCTCGTGGGTGATTTCGGAGTGGCGCTCAAGGGTATTCAACGTCAGCTCATCCCCTTGGTCGACAAAGTCAAAATCGGCGATCTTTGTGAGCAGGGCTTTCCTTTTTATTCAGGTTCTTTCAGCTACTTGGTCCCGGTGCCAGCAGGAAGTGAGAAATTGCGCCTTCCGCAAATTGCGGGGGCTTGTGCTAAGGTAAAGGGCCAGGTCTTAGGCTGGGATCCCTTTATAGCTGAACTCGATGGCAAGGAAGAATTGCTTGAAGTCGAAGTTATTTTAACGAGGCGAAACACTTTTGGTCCGCTTCACGATGCAGTAGAAGGACGTTATTGGGTCGGGCCGCAACATTTCACGACTGAAGGAGATGAATGGTCAGATCCATGTATTTTTGTGGCCTCTGGACTTTTAGCGGCTCCGGTCATTTATTTAAATCAAAAGCAAGAGACAAAAATTTATGAAAAAAATACTCAGCTTAGTACTGCTGCTTTGTAGTTCTTGTATTTTCGCAGAATCGAAAGATAGCAAGGATTCTTGGGCTTATCTCGATAATGGTACGGTTCGCATCGGTATTGACCGCTCACGCGGCGGCTGTATCGGGTTCTTTGGGCAGAGTAAAACTCAGCGCAATCTACTCAATCACTTCGATGAAGGGCGTTTTGTACAGCAGTCTTATTACGGTGATAAAGATGGCTCCAACTGGAATGGAAATCCATGGATTTATAATCCGGTTCAAGGCGGTAGTTGGGATAAGCAGCCATCGCGAATGCTCGATTTTAAAGTGAATCAAAAAGATCATAGTCTGTATTCCAAAGTTGAACCACGGCGCTGGTCGAGTGCTAAGCCTTGTCCTGAAGCGATTATGGAGCAGCAGATTAAACTCAAGGATAATATTGCCAGTATCACTTTTACTATGAATTACAGTGGTGAAGATCATAATGATGAACGTCATCAAGAGATGCCAGCAGTATTTGTCGATGGCGCGCTGAAGAAATTTTATTACAGTAAAGAAGGAAAGTTGGTCAATGAAGCACCACTCATATTGGCTGAGGGCGCGAAAGCGGGAAAAAAAGGTTTAGGCCTGGGCAAATCCACTTCTGAGTGGGTGGCGTATGTCGATGATAATCAGTGGGGCGTTGGCATTTATACTCCAGGCACCACCGACTTTACAGTTTATAAAGCTTTGGGAGACGGCACGACCGGCCCCGATGGTTCGGCGTGTTCATACGTGGCTCCACTGCGTACCTTTACGCTAAAAAAGGGACTCAAAGTTGAGTACACAGTTTATATGACCATTGGTTCTCTCAAGCAAATAAAAAGTCGTTTTGAAGCACTCAAAGCCAAACAAAGCCTTCAAGAGAAGAAATAAAGGCCGCGAACTTTTCGGCTCAATCATTCAAAATCCCCTGGGATCGCCAAGCACCAGCTTGGCCTTTTCGTCTTAGCTCAATCATTCAAAATTCCCTTGGTCAAGGGTCTTGCCCATACGGCAGTATCTTGCTGGGGGAGCTCGTAATGAGTGGGAACTTAAAAGATTACAAGATTAAATTCGTGCTTAATCAGACCTTTGGGATTGTCAAGATTAAGCGCTGGAGCGGAGCCCCAGATATTTTTATCGCCTGTGTGGCAGCACCCTCCGGTGGCCGAGGAGCCCTCGGGGCCCTACTAAAAAAGGTGGCCGCAAAAAGTGTCCCGCAAAAAGTGTCCTGTCCCCAAAACTCCAGCCGAAGATATAAGCGAAAAAAGTGAGCTTACGCAAGAGAATCCCGAGCGACTTAGTGAACTTTATAAAGAATTCATAGACCTTGCCAATGAGAGAAAGCTCAAGTAGGGATTCATGAATGTACTACGGTATGGGGGCTAGGAACTTAAGGGATTTTACTTGTTTTTTACCCGCCCGCGGAGGCTCTCCTAATGATTGGGAACTTAAGCACATGCCGAAGGTATGTAGTATGGTAGCCATTGGATTTATCCGGTGGGTATTGTTGAAAAAATCATCGTGCATGCCGAAGGTATGAAGGAAACGCTCTGCAGCGTACCTTCGGCATGCACGATGATTTTTTCAAACACCACGGACTTACGTCCATGGCTACATTCCTAAGCTCTTTGAGCTCAAATATCTCTTAAGTTCCCAATCATTAGAGGCTCTCCGTCCGCCAGAGACATTGAAGTTAAACACTAATTTTCATCATCCGCATTGGAATGCGGATCTCCCAGGTTTTGCCACACGGGCGAATAGTTTTTTACCCGCCCGCGGAGGCTCTCCGCCCGCCGGAGGCATTGAATTCAAACACTAATTTTCATCATCCGCATTGGAATGCGGATCTCCCAGGTTTTGCTACACGGATGAATAGTTTTTTTACCCGCCCGCGGAGGCCCTCCGCCCGCCGGAGGCATTGAATTCAAACACTAATTTTCATCATCCGCATTGGAATGCGGATCTCCCAGGTGTTGCGCTCACTGGTGAATAGTTTTTTTTACCCGCCCGCGGAGGCTCTCCGCCCGCCGGAGGCATTGAATTCAAACACTAATTTTCATCATCCGCATTGGAATGCGGATCTCCCAGTTTTTGCCACACGGGTGAATAGTTTTTTTTACCCGCCCGCGGAGGCATTGAATTCAAACACTAACTTTCATTATCCGCATTGGAATGCGGAGCTCCCAGGTTTTGCCACACGGGTGAATAGTTTTTTTATCCGCCCGCCGGAGGCATTGAATTCAAACACTAACTTTCATTATCCGCATTGGAATGCGGAGCTCCCAGGTTTTGCCACACGGGAGAATAGTTTTTTTACCCGTAGTTTGAGCAGCCAATCCCAAAGCTAGTAGCTGTGCGCCCGGGCAAGAGTGCACTCTTTTGTGGGCCGTTTTCAGCACGCGCACCCGGCTTCATTTCGTCAGCTCCTGACGCAATATTAGACAGACATAGAGTTATAATAATGCTTAGCGACAATAGTTTTTGTAATGTTTTCATAATGTCACTTATTTCAAAAGCAGCTTATTCAAAAACTGCTGCCGACTAATGGCAGGCTTCGGGCGACCTTCATCTTTTTGCCAATATTGCAGGTGACATTCCACGCCCATTTCCTGACAGGCTTCGAGCATGATTTCGCCAAAAATCGGGCTGTGAATTCCGTTCCCTCCCTTGGTCGTCGGGAACTCGCGCATAACGTTGTAGTAAAGGTGTAGCGGAGGATCATCCTTGCTGAGGTGGGTGATGGGTGAACATTTTTCTGAGAGCGCCTTATACGTGTCCCAGTTGTCCATCAGATCCTGAGCTGTTTCAGCACCAAAAGCTTTGTAGGGCATTGGGTTATCGAAGGTTTTTGCTCCGATGCGTTGTTTGATCACAAAAGGATTCATCGTGGTCTGGGCGCCGGCAACCATTGCCCCGGCAACGCGCGATGAAAAGCGCTCCACCGGATCGCTGCTTTTTGGATTGGCCACGTCATCGTGCAAGGCCACCAGCAAGCTGGAGCAGCCTCCCGCCGAACCACCGGTCACCACAATCCGTTGCGGATTGATATTCCACTCTTTCGCCTTGTAGCGAAGAAACTGAACCGATCGCAAAGCTGCGTTCAGCATCTCGGGTTGTTGCGCTCCTTCGTTGACCAGTGGGTAGCTGATCGATGCCACACTGTAGCCATTTTTGATTTGATGAGGCCTTAGGGTTTCATCCTTGTTGCCCCCCATCCAGCCACCCCCATGAATCTGCAGGAGCACGCCGACCGGATTTTCTGATTTGAACTGCCAGAAATTCATCAACTCCTTTTTGTGGGCACCATAGCTTACATCCTTAAAGCTGGGCTCAACGGCATTTGCTTTCTTCGCCGGTTGGCTAGCCTGCGCATCGGGTTTATTTCCGTCAGTTGCTAACACAAGCGCTGGGTCGCCTTCGAGATATCCGAGCGAGCTGAGGAAGCGATCCATGCGAATCATGGTGTCTGCCAGCGCATTTCGATCTTCCCATATATTGTAAAACCCGTGTTTACGCCCCTCATAAAGATGCAGGTCGCAGCGGCGGCCGTTCTCTTTCATCAACCGTTCAAAGCGCTTGGCGGTTTCGACCGGAATATGTTTATCCTTCGTGCCGAGAATAACAAACGTAGGCGGCGTGTTGCCATCGATGTGATCGATTGGGGAAATATCTCTCCAATACTCGCGCACCAGGGAATTCCTGAAACCCTGCGGGCCGTTGTCAAAGACGGGGTTAAAAAGCACCAGCGCCCCCGGGCGGCAACTGACGGAAGCATCCTCCCCCGCTTCGTCAAACGCTTCGACCAGCGCCGTAGCCGCCGCAATATGTCCACCAGCCGATCCACCGCCTGCCACGATTCTGGAGGGATCAATCCCCAACTCGGCAGCATGGGTGCGCACCCAGCGCATCGCGGATTTCCCGTCTTTCACGCACTCTTTCGGCGTGGTTCCGAAGACTTTAATCGTCCGGTATTGCACAGAGATAGCGACCATGCCGCGCAGTGCTAAGTATCGACACTGTGGATACATATGATCTGGCGTGCCGCCACGCCAACCCCCGCCATGAAAAAACACCGCAGCCGGCCGACGATCCGACGCCTGATGCCCCTTAGGCAAGAAGACCTGAAGCTTGAGCTCCGCAGGTTCGCCTTTGTTATCGACGGTTTTGTAAACCAAGCTTTTGTCGGGTCTTTGGCTGAATGTGCCTTTACCGATTTCTTCCGGAGTCCATACTCGACTCTGTTGAGCCTGCGCATCCTGCAACTTCCCGTCAGCCGCTGATGCCAGCGCAGACAAACATAAAGTTACGATGAGGATCGGTGATAGCATTTTTTGGTTCATCATATTTCGTCTCTATTGTTTTCTTGTCGTTTTTCAGGCTTTAAGCTAATTGTGATTATCGTTGCTGTAGTCCCTATCGCGGTGCTGCTTGATTACGTTTACTTTCACTGTTAGATTATTACCCAGACCACCGTGGGTGTGGTAGCTCATGGTTAAGATTTTGGCTATTCGCGGTAAGCAGAAAGAATTAACCACCACTTATGCACTACGCCCTCACATTCACACTCCCGTCAGCGGGGAAATCTTATGGTTTATTCTGCAAAGAATACTCAGAGTCGTTTGCTTTGTGATGGCATTTAGCCATCCTCATCCGCTCCACATTTTCCTTAAAAACATGCAGGGTGAATGTTCGTTTCCTTATTCCCCATCGAACAAGCGGCAGGTTCATTACTTGCAACAATGAACTCGCAAAACTCATAAATGGGCGAGCACGATGAGTGACAGCCCGTTAAAGGCTCCGCTACTGCACCTTCTGGGGAGCTTCTGACCTTAACTTACGCCAGTTGGCAAGCTTCTCGGCACTCCATGGTATGAGTTCCCCGTCCTTCAGCCTAAAACCGTCAAAAGTAGTTGTGTAATCAGCGCTGTAAATGGTGACCGCCTTAATGACCGACCACTTGTCGCCTGCCATCTTGATGGTGTATTCTGGCTTGATCTGCCTGCGGCCCATGCCTGCGCCACTCAACTCGGTGCCCATTGGCCCCGACTTATAGGTCAACACCTTGGAGCCATTGAGGAACACGTAAAATACGGTGTTCATGCTCTCGTCGGGAGGCGTCACCTGCTCCAGTATCTTGACACCTCCCCGGAAGGTGGTTGTCACGGTCATTTTGCCAAGAGCGGTTTCCTGCACGGTTTTCTTTTGCGTGACCTTGAGGTTCTCCGCAACCTTGTCTGCTTCTGTTTCAGCGTTGTAGTGCCTAGTGCGGCCATCGTCGAGCTGCTTCTGTAACTCCCCTTTCAGGCGAGCGAAGATTTGAGCGTTCTGCTTGGCGACGTCCTTCTTCTCTGCAGGGTCATTATCCAGGTCGTAGAGAGAGAATTTCATTTTAGCGGGATCTTCGTTGGCAATTTTTGTTTTGCGATCGAAAGCATTTTTGCGTTGGATTTTCCACTTACCTGAGCGGTAGCCAAACGAACTGAGAGTGCCGGCATTGCCGTTGTCTTGTTGGATCAGGTTATCGCGCCCCTTGGCCCCTTCTTTGCCGAGAAGGGCGGGCATCACATCGAGGCTATCCAGGCAGGCACCCTCTGGGATGGCAACGCCGAGGTGGGTGGCGAGGCTATTGGCCAAATCAATGGTGCAAACGATTTGCTCTGAGACACCAGGCTTGATCGTTCCCGGCCACCAGGTGATGAAAGGCGTGCGGGTGCCACCTTCCTGGATTGTGTATTTACCCCCGGAATAAGGACCAGCGGGCTGGTGGTCGTGCAGCTTTTCCACGGCGCCGTCTTTGTAACCATCATCGAGAACCGAGCCGTTATCCGAGCAGAAAACAATCATGGTGTTTTTCTCCAGCCCTTGCTCTTTCAGAATTCGGACGACTTCGCCGACAGTCCAGTCGAGCTGGACGATGGCATCACCGCGGAAACCGGTGCGGGATTTGCCATGAAAACGTTCATGCGGCATGCGTGGCACGTGGATATCGTGCGAGGCTAAGTAGAGGAAAAACGGCTTGTCTTTGTTTTGTTTAATCCACGCCTCGGACTTCTCCACCCACTTGTCTGCGAGGTCTTCATCGCGGAAACGGGCGGCGTGGCCACCGGTGTAGAAGCCGATCCGGCTAATGCCATTGTGGATGGTGCTATTGTGGCCGTGGCTCCAGTCCATCTTGAGCCCTTCGCGATGGTTGATGCCCGTTTTGTGATCTTCGCTTGGGCTTTTATGACCGACCCAGAGTGGGTCTTTGGGATCGAGGTTGAGCACCCGGTGGTTCTCCACATAGACTTGCGGCACCCGGTCATTGGTGGTGGGCAGGAGGAAGGAATAATCAAAACCAATTTCGAGTGGGCCAGGCTTGAGGTCACCATTCCAGTCTGGTTTTTTATCTCCCAGACCAAGGTGCCACTTGCCGATGGCCGCTGTTTTGTAACCCGCTTTTTGCAGCAGGTCAGGCATGGTCACCACATCCGGCCGGATCAGGGCGGGAGAACTCGGACCAGCGATCCCCGTGCCTTTGTTACGAAAGGCATAGGTCCCGGTGAGCAGGGAGTAACGCGTAGGGGTGCAAGTAGAGGCCGACGCATACCCACTGGTAAAGCGCAGTCCCCGGGCGGCCAATCGGTCAATGTGCGGCGTTTTTACATTCTTAGCTTTAGCGCCATAGCAGCCCACATCTCCGTATCCCAGATCGTCTGCCATGATGACGATGATGTTGGGTTTTTCAATGCTCGTCGAACCTTTGTTTTCTGTAGCGTTTAGAGACGGTGAGACGCTGGCCAAGGAAATTATGACGGTTTTGGCTAGCATTAGAGCAGTCCCCTTGCTTTTTATCGATCTTTTTAATTTTGTCATTTATTACTTTTAGTTTTATGTTTCAAGATTTTTTTAATTTGATTTCCGTTCCGTTCCGTTCCGTTCTTTCGGGGGCATACATTTATCTCGTTGCGGTAAATGTGGCGGTAGCGTCGAATAAGCGGTGTTAGTTTGCCTTGCTCAGTAGCTTTTAAAATTATAAGTCTTTGTTTTTCACGATTACCCAGAATAGAGGGCATTGTGCTTCGCACACGATAGGGACTTCGTCCCCCTCGAGCTCCCCCTACAAGGAATTGCCATTCCTTGACCAGGCAATTCGGGGCTTTGCCCCGCTTTATGGGTAATCGTATTGTTTTTTAATCTATGCATGATTACAACTCTTGTGAAGGGCCTTACTCGCCGGCATCCCACATGCTTTCTCTTACGTCATTATTAGTCGCCATGGTGCCATCGGACCTAACCATGGTGGCGAGGAAGGTTAAAGAGCGTACACTATTATCGCCTAAAAGGTAATTAGCACCAAATTGGCCATCATGGTTGATAATCGAGTTTTGATCAGGGTTCGGGGCAATACGTCCATCTCTAAATCCCACTAAATTTCCAGGGTTGGATTTTTCTGCCATAATTAGTGTTTCGGAGGGCTTGTTTAAATCAGTGATTTTTCGTGATGGCCCAGCGTGAGTGCCACCATCAAGTGCGGCACAGATTCCGCGAGCGTAGCTTCTTGGGCTTACTCCACTAACTAGAAATCTTTTAGACAAAGAATAACTCAAGGTTAAGACATCTGTGTTTCCCCAATAATCACGTTCAACGGTGTCACTCGGACAAGCGTAAAGATCAGCTTGAACACCTTCAGATGCAGCTAAAACACCTGCTTGTTTTTGAGTGTCAGTTAAGTAACGACCATCGTAATCCGAGAGCCTATCATCCCAAGAAATACCTGTAGACCAACCTTGAGTAGGGTAGGAAGAATTATTATCATCAGTATACATGATTAACATAGTGCCTATTTGCCTTTGTTGGCTCTTACAGCTAGCCATCTTTGCTTTTTCCCTGGCTCTAGACAAGCTGGGAAGGAGAAGGCTTGCGAGGATGCCGATAATGGCAACGACTACCAAAAGTTCGATTAAGGTGAAACTCTGATTGTTTAATTTTTTCATTTTACAAGTTCCTTGTTAATTTTTATTGATTTGCGATAGACCACAAGGCACTGGGTTTACCCTTCTCAACCAGTGCTTTGATTTCTTCTTGATTGAGGCTGCGTTTCCAGATGGCGAATTCATCTATTTTACCGCGTAGGCCACGTATAGGAGCCTTGTCTTTTCTATCCCCCATGAACCAGTTGCCAATGCGTCCGAGACCAGGTTTGATTGAGCTGTCTTTGGTTTCGAGATCTCTTATTTCAGTGAGTTCACCATTGATGTAAATACAGCTTTTCCCAGATCTTTTAGAAAGAGTTCCCGCGAGGTGAACCCACTGATTTGTTGGCAGAGTTTTAAAACTCATATTTGTTGTAGGTCTAGCGCCCTTGTAGCCAAGGCTTAAGGAACCATTGCGATGGATATTCCAGTGGACATCTCCCATGTCCCAGCTATTTGAGTTAAAAATTGAATTGAGAGTATGATTAATATGATCTAATTTGATCCAGGTACTAAAAGTCAATTCCTGAAACTCTCCGGGTATATTCAACTCCACAAAATCACTGTCGCGATCAAATAATAAGGCCCGCTTGTTTGGCCAACGCCCAGAAACCCAGCGGGCACCATGAATCTGGCCATCACTAGTGAGAGCATGGGGAGCTTCATTTTGAAGAGATTCAGATTCATTAAATGGGTAGAAGGCAATGAGATCGGGGTCATTTTTGCCAAATTCCGCACTCTCGAGCTCCCAGCGAAGGAAACCAATATCTCCAGGATTTGGGTAGGGTTCGGGGATTATTGAGCTTTTATGAGTCAGCTTGCCTTCTGTAAACTGTAGGGATTTGCCTTCAGTTACTGAAGACAGTAGTTTTTTAGAATGAGGATCCCTTGCATCGACTTGACCATCGACTACAAAGAGTTGACTCGCGCCTGTTTTGGAGTCTACCGAGATCGTGAACTCAGTGCCGAGGTCTTCATAGTCGATGCCGGGAGTTGCTACAGTAAATCCCTGAGCACTTGGGGGTGCCATGGCCCAAATTTTTCCATGGTGCAGTCGCATATTAAAACCATCTTCAATTTCGAACGAGGCGGGAGCTTTCATGACCACGTCAGCCCCATTGGCAAAGCGCAGATGGATTGTTCCATTTTTAAGTTGGTGCGGACCTTTTTTAAAGCGAATGCCATTGGGTGCGTTATTATCAGTAAATTCGGCTCCTGCCTGGTCGACGAGTAAGGCGATAAATGAATCAGGGGGATCAAGGGGTTTAGCTTGTGGTTGATGGCTATCAACCCAAGAAAAGCAGGCAACAAAGATTGCTACAGCGGCAACAGTCCATGGAATAAATGTATTCTGTCTAGAATTCTTAGTGATTAGGGGAAGAGCTTTATCATTAAAATCATGATTGGCGAGTCCTTCGCTAACTGTGGCGAGCATGCGCAATTTCTTTCTTGCCTCAGAACTTTTTCTAAGTAGTTCTTGGAGCTCGTTTTTGTCTTTTTCCGTGAGTCTGCCATCGAAATAGCGACAAAATAATTGATCTTGCTGAGGTGTCATATTAAAACGCCTTGTTTTGTTCAATACAGTTGACCAGGCTTAAGCGCAAACGCGAAAGGATCTGGTAAAGAGCATTAGGCTTTTTATTCATATTAGAGGCGAGTTCCTTTATTGTGGTATCAGGATGATAGGCCTTAAGTAGTAAGTCACGTCGGGACTCGGGGAATTTTGCTAGACAAATATCTAAGGCCTTGAGCCAATGTTGACGCGATGAAGATTCCTCTATGCCTTCTTCGGCCAGTTTGTCGATGATATCATCATCTAGAACGAGGCGGTCTCTGGCTTTACCTCGACGAAATTTTAGGATTTCGTAACGGGCGATGGCACAAGTCCATTTAACAAAGGCATTTTCTGGATCATCCAAAGTCGAGAACTTTTTCCAAGCGATAATACAGACTTGCTGCATGACTTCTGCAAGATCCGATGAATTGGGGATAGATGCTCGGATATAGGATCGGATAGTGGGGTCATGCTTTGCTAGCAGTCTAACGAAAGCCTCGTTACTGTCATCAGTTTCAGCCATAAAGTCACTTATTTTTTTATTTAGATAATAGGTTCTCTATTAGTATAACTCCCGCTTGATTAGGAATCTTACGTGAAAAAAAATAATATTTTGATAAAAAAGAAAGAAATAGTCATTTACTGGTAGTTAGTACGGACAAGGGATATTGGTTTTTGTGATTGTTTACTCGGTTTAGTTTTTAGATTAAACTTCGAAACAGCCCATCCTACAAGACTTTTGGTGGGCACTATATGGGCAAGTACTTAAGCGAATTATTTAATGAATACTCACTCACATTGCTAGAGGAAGTTAATTCCATTGCGGGCGATGTTTTCCTATCCTTCATCATAGTTGAAGACTTCGATTGAAAGCCATTTGGAATAATTAATTTTATTCACAGCCATCCCATAAAAAAATAACTAAGATATGAAAAATCCAGCTTTAGATGTTTCTTTTAATAACGACAAAAAAAGGAGTCCATCATGAAGCCAGACAAAAGTAATGTATGTAGTCTTAAACAAATCTGCTAATTAATCCCTGGTCATTTAGTTCAATAACTTGCAAATAAGCATGAAATCAAAATTCGAAAATTTAGTCCTTGGAGTCCTGTGCTAACACTACTTTAATTTTTTCGGGTAAGTCTGTAGTGATAGAATTGATCTTCCAAGCGACAAATTTCTTAGCGTGGCGGGTATCATTAATTGTCCAGACATGGCAATCAGTCCCTTGTTTTTGGAGTGTTTGAATTATTTCTTGATTGAGTTGATTATATGAGGAGCTAAAACCATCGATTTGGCATGCTTTGATAGTTTTCATGATGGATTCTAAAGAGGGCTTCATTTTGCCTCTCTTATCTTTTTTGAGACTGCAAAGCCAAGAAGTATATATGTGGGGCGCATGCTTTTTGATGTCCAGAAGAATTTTTTCTTTAAATCCAATTATAGCAATTTGTTCCGGCTGAAGAGAACTCTGTTTTATTGCTTTTAGGAGGGGTTGAACCGTTTCGGGGCCAGACTTGATTTCGATAAAAATCTTTTTTCCCTTTGGAATAGAGGCAAATACTTCCTCAATTGTCGGGATTCGCGTTCCCTTAAATTGTTTGCCCTTAAATAATCCAAAATCTAGTTTCTTTAGTTCACTCAAAGTAGACTTAGCAATGATTAAATTTTTATCGGCGGTTTTCTTTGTATTCGCATCGTGAATACAGACCACATGTCCATCTTTTGTCATACGAAAATCGGCTTCGATCGCATCCGCGCCCTGTTTCCAAGCTAGTTCAAAAGCGGGTAGGGTATTCTCTGGTGCTTGCTTAGAGGCACCGCGATGGGCGATAATGAGCGTATCAGCGAGCAGACTCAATTGAAGAAATAGAGTGAAGCTGAAAAGAAGAACTTTAATCATGGCTTGTTTTTCCTAGTTTTTTTAGCATGAGCTCACTTGAGCTAAGGTCGATCATTTACAGTTTATATCCAGAGTGAACAGTTCGAAGGTCACCAAGGTCTTGCTTATCACGATAAGGAAACTCGGCGCACGGACTCAGTTTATGAACTCGCTAATATTAAACAAGATAAAAAATCCTTTGTTACATTTTTCAAAATAAATATTAGATACTGGCGCTGTAAATAATTGTAGGGAGTCAACAGGTGAGTTCTGATTTATTCCTTAGGAGCGCTGCATTCATCGAGAAGTTGCAGGATGCTGTTGAAGGGGATTCCGGAATGAGTTTTGAGGCCAATTTCACAACTGCGACTCGAGGAGTAGCCCTTGGTACATTTGCCCACTTGATCACGAAGGCTTTTGAGTGAAGAGCTATTGAGTTCGGGATGAGAGAAGCCACGATCGCCAGCAAAGCCACAACAGGTAATTTCTTCGACTTCTTTTAGCTTTTGACTACAGGCTTGGGCAATTTTGTTAAGAGCTGCAGATTCACCGGCTTTTTGTTGGCTGCAGACCGAGAAGGTGAGTAAAGAATTTTGAGTTTTTGTAATCTTAAATAAGTCGAGATGTTGAGCAAAAAAACTTGGGGCATCTAATACTTTTAATTTATCCGTGAGTGTATTGATCATGTGATAGCTACAGGGTGAGTTATCGCAGATGATAGCAATGCGCCCTTGGTCGGATAATTGCCATAAGGAGTTTTGGAGTTCAAGAGTTTTATTCTTTGCGCTTTTGTCAAATCCCTTGCTCTCATAGGGCATGCCACAGCAGAGTGACTTTGGTGACTCAGGCATCAATACGTGAAAACCTGCTTTTTTAAGTAAAGATAAAACACTTTTGGGAGTGCTTTTCCCTGATTCGGGAGCTAAGACGGAGTTGACACATGAACTAAAATAAATGACTTTAGGACCATCTCCTTGGGCTAAAGTCAAGACTTCGTTTTTGGCTGCTGGGGGTATTTCCCTGTGACTTTAGCAAGCTTAAGCCCGGTCTTAATAAATGATTGACTTAAACTGAAATGCTTAGCACTGAATTGCGCTACTGAGCGAGTGAGGCTGCTATGTTGCAGGGTGCGCAATTTTTTAATGAGTTGACCCGTATCTATATCGACGGGGCATTTTGTGGCACACATGCCATCGGCTGCACAGGTATCATTTCCTAAATATTGAAAATCCTTTAGCCAGTTTTTTGTATCTTCACCTGCGTTTTCTTGACGTTTAATCTCGCGCCATACAGCTATACGCTGACGAGGTGATAGGGTGAGATCCTTTGAAGGGCAGGCCGATTCACAAAAACCACACTCAATACATTGATCGACGAGTGCATCTGCCTGGGGGATGGGTTTGAGGTTTTGGAGGTGGAGTTGCGAATTCGTGGATATAATGACATCTGGATTGAGGATATTTTTAGGATCGAAAATATTTTTTACTTGCTGCATTAAACGATAGGCATTAGCCCCCCATTCAGCTTCAATGAAAGGAGCCATATTACGTCCTGTACCATGTTCTGCTTTGAGTGAGCCGTGATATTGATCACAAACTAATTCGGACAAGTCATCCATGAATGAGGCATAGCGTTGCACTTCGCTGGCTTGATTAAAATCCTGAGTGAAGACAAAATGTAAATTCCCTTCCAGTGCATGGCCAAAAATGATCGCCTTATCATAGCCATGTTTGAGCAGTAAATTTTGTAGTGCCACAGTGGCTTGGGCTAATTCATCTAAGGGGAAGCAAACATCTTCGATGATAACGGTGGTTCCGCTGTCACGATTAGCTCCGACGATAGGGAATAAACCCTTGCGAATTTCCCATAAGTTGGCATAAGTTTTAGCATCGGAAGTGAAGTTATAGTCAAGCCCGTAATCTTTTATACATAGCTGTACTTTTTCTATTTTTGTCTTTAATTCTTCGGAACTGCAAGCGCGTAGATCGACGAGAAGTGCAACCATGCCCGGAGCAATTTCATTGGGTACATTAGGTCGGCCCGCCATGCACTGAAGGGAGGCTTCGTCCATGAGTTCGACAGCTGCAACAGGGGATTTTTTAAGCTCGGCACTAGCTTGGCAAGCTTGTGCAATATTTTTGAATAAAATGAGCGAGCAAGACTTAAATTGCGGGTCAATAACAGTCTTGTAAGTAATGTCTGAGATGAAGGCTAAGGTGCCTTCAGAACCAATAATTAAGTGGAGGAGAATATCGAGGGGATCTTCAAAATCAATAAAACTATTGAGTCCATAGCCACTGGTATTTTTTATTTTGTATTTTCTTTTGATGGTCTCATGTAGTTGCGAATCCGCCAGGATCTCCTGTCGAATTTTACTGAGTGAGTTCAAGAGACTAGCTTGCTGTTTTTTAAAGTTCTCTACAGAAGTCGAGTCGCGACTATCCAAGAGGGTTCCATCAGCTAAAATGAGGCGTATGCCGGCGAGAGTTTGATAGGAGTTTTGAGCGGTGCCGCAGCACATACCGCTAGCATTATTCGCTGCGATTCCTCCAATCATGGCAGAATCAATTGAGGCGGGATCAGGGCCGATTTTACGCCCATAGGATTTCAGATAATGATTGGCTCGTGAACCAATGATGCCGGGCTGTAAACGAATTAATGAACCCTCAGCCTCAATAGTATAATCATTCCAATCGTGACCAAGCTTTACTAAGACGGAGTCAGTGACGGCCTGACCCGATAGGCTGGTGCCAGCTGTGCGAAAAGTGAGTGAGACATCTTCTTTGTATGCATGGGTCAGCAAGCTTTGTATATGCTCTTCATTTGCCGCCTTTACAACAAGTTTTGGCGTCAGTCGATAAAAACTCGCATCGGTACCATGGGCTAAAAGTTCCATGGGCTTAGTGAGTAAGCGCGGTGATGAAATTTCTTTGCTTATCTGTTGGTAGAACTTTTTAAAGCTCATTGATCGAATCCGTTTTATGGTGTTTGGAGCTAGCTATTGTATAGGGCCTTAAGTTCGCAGGGAGCTGTGGATGAAGGTTTATCATTATGATTGTTTCCAAACTGAATTAACTTATTTATTTATTTATTTATTTCACTCCAATTGTCTTATAAGCTGACTTAGTGATTGAATTATTGTCAGTGAAGTTTTGTATAAACTTATCATATCTGCTTGACGAATAGATTTCAAGCTGTTATGATTAATTGATTAATCAAACTTTCATTTAGTAATTTTGGAGAAGTAAAATGATAAACAAAAAAATAATGCAGATCAGCCGTTTTGATCAAATTTTGGATCATGTGCGTGAAAGGATTGTACTACTTGAATTTCCAGTGGGCTCTAAGTTACCTAGTGAACGTCAGTTGGCTTTGGATTATCAATGCTCCCAGGCGACGATGAATAAAGTGGTCTCTACTTTAATATCCGACAACTTATTGGAACGTACGGAAAAAAGAGGTGCCTTCGTTAAAAGAGCCAAACAAAACGAAATAAAATTTATGGGCTGGATGGCTTCAGAAAAATCTGGAGTTGAAGTTTGGGATCAACTTTTAGATGACTTTCAGGATGCGCAAAATAATTTAAAGATAGATGCACAGACTTTGCATTATAGTGAAATGCAAGAAGAATTGACTCGCTCTGCAGGCAGGGGAGAGGCACCTGACTTAGCTCAGGTATCGCGCAACTGGACGGGTCACCTGGCTAGCTTAGGGGTACTTGAACCTTTAGAAGACAAGTTATCGCAAAATATTGTGCAAGACCACTTAACATGGGCTGATGACAAAAAGCATTCTAAAGAAGAATTGTACTCTATCGATTTTAGCTTAGTGCCGATGCTTTTATATGTCAATTGCGATATTCTCGAGCAATGTGGTTTGGCTAGCGATGCCGAACCACAAAACTTAGCTGAATTCGTTCAATTAATTGAAGCAGTTAATCAGGCCGGGCGTCAAAATGATCAAGGTCAAGATTACCATGGTTTTCTAGCTCCCAACCTGAGTGATGAAGTTACGGGGCAGTGGTTTTTGCCCTGGTTGTTTGCGGCGGGAGGCAATTTTTTCAATGCACAGGGCGAAATCGCTATTGGTGGTCAAGAAGCAAGAGAAACTTTGATTAGTTACAAAAAATGTCTTGCAAACTCACCTGAAAAAATCTCCATTTGGAATGTTCGTCAACTCTTTGAGCAAGGTCGATCGGCTTTCATTATTGATGGGCCAAGAGGTGAAGATTTCTTTAAAAATAGCAAGATGAAGATCAAGGCCATTAGCTTGCCAAAAGATGCGCAAGGTAAGTCTTCTTCACTTAATGCGAATCACGCTTTAAGCCTCTTTGCGCAATCAGAGAATCAATTACTGGGGAGCAAGTTGATTGATACGATTCTCAATGATAGTCAATTAGCGGAACTAAATTATAGAGAACAGGGCTACCTACCTCCACGACGCAGTTTACTCGAAAATGAAATTTATCAAGAGCCCTTTGCGCAACTTGTTTTACAAGAAGCACTCGAGGGACGTCGATCTTCGTCGTACTTGCCCTCGTATCAGTTGGCGATTGGCCTTTTGGGGCACGCCATTAGTCGTGCACTCAATGGTCAAGCTAAACTTGAGAATGTGCTCGAGGAAACGGCCGCCAATATTGACTACCTCATGAGTCACTCCAAGGGGTCTATTTAATTATGTTTGCGGCAATGGATAACCTGATAACAAATATAGATCTGCTCGTACTTGGGGCCTATGTCTTAGTTTTATGTCTCGTCGGTTGGTGGGCGGGGAAAAAAGAAAAACTGAAGGCGGATGATTATTTTTTGGCAGGTCGTTCTTTGCCGTGGTATGTGGTGGGAACATCACAAGTAGCGTCTAATATTTCAGCGCCAGAAATTGTCGGTGCCATTGGTGGAGCCTTCCTTTACGGTATTTGCATTGCCGTTTGGTCATGGGGCAATATCATGTCCTTTTCTTTATTGATCTGGCTATTTATTCCTTTCTTATTGGCTTCTCGTGTTTTCACCATTCCGCAATTTTTAGAAAAGCGTTTCAATCCTTCGATGCGACTCTTTTTTGCGATCATCACGATTTTGGCAAATATCACAACATTTCTCGCAGCCGTTTTGTATATCGGTGGTCTCACTCTAAGGGAAGTGATGGGTATGAAGGTGGAAGCCTCTTCTTTCATGGGACTGACGATGGATTGGAACCTGCTCATTGGGATTATTGTGATTGCGTTCTTTTCTGGTATTTGGGCAATATACGGCGGCTTACGCTCGGTGGCTTGGACTGACTTCCTCACACTCATTTTCATTATCGCTGGTATTACAGGGATAAGCTATTTTGGCCTGAAATCTTTATCTGGAGAAGCTAATTCTCTAGTGGAAGGCTGGAAAATCATGATTGAGCGTAATGAAGCGCAAACAGGTGTGTGGCAAGAAGTGGTGGCGCAACATGCCGAGACCATTGCAGGGCCGGGCGAGACTAGTTATAACAGGCTCTCAGTGGTTCAGCCTCTGACCCACAAAGTTATCCCGTGGCCCCAGCTCATTTTGATTACTTTTACCATAAGTATTTGGTATAACGTCATTAACCAATTTATTATTCAGCGTATCCTGGGCGCTAAGAGTCAGTGGGATGCGCGAATGGGAATGGTCTTGGCGGGCTATCTCAAAATCGTATTGCCTTTTCTTATCGTGGTGCCGGGACTCATTCTCTTCGCCACTCACCCCGAATTACTCAGAGGTGAATTCAATACCTTGGGAACTATTGCTGATGGAGCTTACTTGCTCTTGGTTAAACAGTATCTTCCTGTGGGCCTAGTGGGGCTCTTTCTCGCAGCTTTGTTTGGTGCTATCCAATCAACAGTGAATTCAGTTCTAAACTCGACCTCGACCATTTTTACAATTGATATTGTCAAGGAACACATCAATCCCAACATAAGCGAGAAAGCGCAAATACGTTGTGGTGTTTGGTCATCGATCGGCTTCTTAGTGTTATCCGTAATGATTGCCTATGGTATGTTTTACTTTAGTGATGCCGATATCTTTGTTTACGTGCAATCATTGTACTCCTTCTTTGCGCCGCCTTTCGCCGCGGTATTCCTCTTGGGGATCTTGTGGAGACGGATCAATGGGACGGGTGCCTTATGGGCAGTTTCATTGGGTTTTGTTTTAGGTATTAGTCTGAAAATATTGGTTGGCATGGGCGTCTTTGACGCCAACTTTTTCCCCTGGCTCAATTCATTCCTCAATCAAGCGGCGGTCAACTGGGCCTTCTGTATGGTGGTTTGCATAGTTGTTAGTCTAATGACAGCGCCGCCTGCGCCAGAGAAAGTAAGCGATAGTTTAACAATGAACTGGAGTAAGCTCAATATTTTTGAAGGTATTTCGGGCAGTAAATGGTATCACAATATTTTGTTGTGGTGGGGCCTTTTTGTGGTGATTATTATCGCTCTAGTGATTAAATTTTGGTAATGAAAATGAATAAAAAATTAAATGGACATACCGTTATAATCTCTGGCGCCGCGGGTGATATAGGCCGTGCCACCGTTATGGCATACGCTCAACAAGGAGCGAATATTGCCGCAGGTGATATTCTTGAGCCAGAAGCACTTAGTGATTTGCGAGATCAGGTGGAAGCTCTGGGCTGCCGCTTTCATTATCAAAAGTGCGATGTGACTGAAGCGAGCGAAGTTAATAATTGGATTGATCAAGTCACTGAGGACTTAGGTCTACCAGATATTGTTGTCAGCAATGCCGCCGTCACCAAACAAATGAGTTTGCGTGAAATTGATGTGGAAGAATGGCAGCGCCAAATCGCCATTAATTTAACAGGCAGTTTTAACCTCATTAGTCAATGTGCTAATCGTCTTTCACAAGCGAAAAAACCCGGGCGCATGGTGGTTGTAGGAAGTTGGGCAGCTGAAAACGTCCACAGAAATTTACCTGCCTATTGCACGAGTAAGGCGGGACTTCGCATGCTGATGAAGTGTGCAGCAAAAGAGTATGCCCCTGATCAAATTTTGATCAATGAAATTGCGCCGGGCATTGTTGATGCCGGCCTCAGTGCCAAGATTTTCAGAGAGAAGCCACAAATCAAAGAGAGCTTACTCGAACAAGTTCCGCTTGGGCGCTTCTTGACGCCCCAGGATATTGCCGAACAAATCGTCTATTTGAGTTCTTTTGATAACTGCCATATTACCGGTACGATTTTGCTGATGGATGGCGGCTTGAGTTTGAATACCGAGTGCTCGACTAAATAGGAAATCACCATGGATTATGATGCAAGCAAGCCTAGGGGCTTTAGTGGAAAAATAGGCTTAGCCCGCCGGGATATCACGCCTCCCATTGGCATTTATTCACGGTGTTGGGGTGCGGCCAATTTTGATTGTGCTACAGCCATTCATCATCCCTTTACTGTTACAGCTCAAGTTGTAGAAGCTGAGGATGATCTTGGTCCATTTGTACTCATGGCTTTTGATGGTTTTGTGTGGTCTGATCCGAACGATGAATGGCTTTGTCGTGAAGCTGTAATTAAGCATTTAAAAACAGCTGTGAGTCGCGTCATTATCAGTATTTCCCATACTCATGCGGGAGTGCAATTGACCCGAGATAATAAAGATAAACCGGGTGGAGAATATATTGAACCCTATATTCAAACACTAAAGAATGAGTTTGTGGCGGCGGCGCAAGAAGCCAAAGAAAACTGCCGCGAGGCAAATTTAGACTGGCTTGTATCGCATTGTGATTTGGCGACGAATAGAGATTTTAAAGATCCCCAAGACGAGCGCTTTGTGGTGGGTTTCAATCCCGATAAGAAAACGGACGATACAGTCTTGATCGGTCGTGTGAGTGACTCAGCAGGTGAACTCTTTGCGGTGATCGTTAATTATGCCTGCCACCCCACAACTTTGGCTTGGGAAAATACCCAGCTATCACCAGATTATGTGGCCGCCTTGCGTCTTACAGTAGAGAATCAATATCCCGATGCCCTATGTATGTTTCTCATAGGTGCTTGCGGAGACTTGGCTCCGGCCCAGCAATATGTAGGCGATGTGGCCGTCGCCGATAGGCATGGGCGTCGATTAGCTTATGCCGTCTTACAAGGACTGGAGTCATTGCCTCCAGCACAAAAACTTTTTTTAAGAGAAATCAAAGAATCGGGTGCCCCCTTAGCTGTATGGGATAGTGAAGCGGTCTGTTTCCCCCGCAACACACAAGCCCTTAAGTGTGCGGCTCCGATTAAAATTAAAGATGAATGGCTAGATATAGCCGCCATTGAGCAAGAGCTCGAAGCCTGTAGTGATCGTGTTTTACAAGAACGCTTATTGAGAAAACTAAGAGTCAGAAAATCTCTCGAAAATGCCGAAGACTTTACTCTCGACACCTGGGTTTGGCGTTTGGGCGAGATGATTATTGTCGGTAGTTCAGCCGAACATTACTCCTACTTGCAAGTCACCCTCAGGCAAGAGTTTCCAGAATTGCCCATCCTCGTATTAAACCTCATCAATGGAGCTAATGGCTACCTACCTGAAAAGGAACTCTACGAGCATAATATCTATTCCGTTTGGCAAACACCCTTTGCTCAAGGGGGACTGGAATCAATGAAAGCGACGATGCTCGAAAAAATTAATATTCTCTTATTAGAAACAATGTAGAAATGGAAATAAAATGAAGATAGTAAAAATAGAAACTCATGTTTGCAATGCAAAAATGCGCAACTGGATTTTTGTAAAAATCATCACTGATCAGCCCGGTTTGCACGGTTGGGGTGAAGCCACACTCGAATGGCATACACGTGGCGTTGTGGGAGCTATTGAAGACTTGAGCCAATTACTTATTGGCGAAGATCCTACACGTATTGAATACCTCTGGCAGATGATGTATCGCCAACACTTTTGGCACGGCAATGGCATAGTACGCTCCACGGCGATTGCGGGCATTGATATAGCTTTATGGGATATTTTAGGTAAATTTCTTGGCGTCCCTTGTAGTAAATTATGGGGTGGTCCGGTTCGTGATCATATCAGAACTTATGCACACCTCGGTGGTGGCAAAATGGAAGATTTTTACGAAACGTCTGATGACGATCATAAGCGCTTTGGCGAATTGGCACAAGAAGCTGTGGAAAAAGGTTATACGGCGTTTAAAACCATGGCCGTACCAAGTACCTTGCCGATCGAGGGTTCTCGCGCCATTAATTATGCCGTCAATAATGTGGCCGCCATGCGCGAAGCCGTGGGCGAAAATATCGATATCATGGTTGATTGTCATGCGCGACCTTCACCGGCAATGGGCCTCAAATTTGGTAAGGCACTTGAGCCTTTCAATCTCTACTTTTATGAAGAGCCCTGTTGGCCAGAGAGTGTTGAGGGTTTGAGTATGATCAATAAAGCCTTGACCACCCCGGTAGCCACAGGTGAACGCCTCACTCATTTGGCTCAGTTCAAGACTTTATTCGAAGCGCGCGGTTGTGAAATATGTCAGCTCGATATCACTCATTGTGGTGGCTTGAGTGAAGCAAGACGTATTGCGGCACTCGCAGAAGCTCATCGAATTGCACTTGCACCTCACAATCCTCAAGGACCGATTAGTACAGCGGCCTCGCTTGAGTTCGGCTTTTCTCAGCCGAGTTACATCATCTGTGAGACCGTTACAGAAGATGTGCCGTGGAGAAAAGATATTGTAACTGAGGGCTACACGATTGAACCCAAAGGTCAGATCGTATTCCCCAATACAAAACCCGGCTTGGGCATAGAAATAAACGAAGAAGAAATCAAGAAATATCCCTTTAAACAAGAATTATTGCAAAGAGCTTTTAACGAAGACAACAGCATTGGAGATTGGTAATGAATAAAGCAGAAACTATTTTCGCAAACAACAAAAAATTTATCCCAGGGGGAGTCGTCTCCCTTAATCGTAGCATTGATCCCGTGCGCTCTTTTGTCAAAGCCAAAGGTGCCTACCTCTATGATGTAGACGGCAATAAGTATATTGATTATCATGCGGCATTTTCTCCCCATCTCTTGGGTCATAACGATGATACGGTGAATCAAGCCGTCATTGAATCAATTCAAAATAATGAATCACTCATGGGGGCGGGGCCGACACTTTGGGAAGGCGAGCTAGCTGAACTCCTCTGTACTCTTGTGCCCAATCTTGATAGCGTTCAAATCACTAATACGGGATCAGAGGCTACTTTCCATGCTATTCGTTTAGCACGTTCGGTTACAGGACGGGAAGAAGTTATTCTTATGCAGGGTGGTTATAATGGTTGGCACAATGATGTAGCGTTTAACTTAATGGACCCACTAGAAAAAATTAAGGGCTGGAAACCAGGTGGTGAATGCCCACTTAATGCCATGAGTGCGGGTATCCCTTCAACGCAGTCCAAATTATTACACGCGGTACAATATAATGATTTGGAAGCCATTGAAACACTCTTAAAGACCAAAAAGATTGCCGCCATTCTAATGGAGCCGATTTTACAAAATATTGGTATCATCAAACCGCAGGCGGGTTTCCTTGAGGGCATTCGTACCCTATGCGATACCTACGGAACTTTATTGGTTTTTGACGAAGTTAAAACTGGCTTTCGTCATGCCTTAGCTGGCTATCAATCAATCTGTGGTGTGCGTCCTGACTTATGCTCATTTGGTAAAGCAGTCGCGAATGGTTATCCCCTAGGTGTGATCGGTGGTAAAAAAGAAATCATGGATTATTTCATTCACCCAGATCCCAAGAAACGCGTCATGGTCGCGGGCACGTATAATGCTCACCCCACACCCGTGGCAGCAGCCATTGCAACGCTGAAAATCTTACGTGATCGTGAAGCCGAAGTCTATGGTCACCTCGAAACTTTGGGTGCGAAAATGGAAAAAGGCCTCAAGGCCATTTTTGATGCTCATAATTTCAAGACCACGACGATACGTCAAGGCTCAGCTTTTGTGACCTATTTTATGGATCACGCACCACAGAACTGGACTGATGTGATCACCCATAACGATATGGACTTGGATAAAGTCTACCGTGAAGCCTTGATCGAAAAAGGCATCTTCAATTTCCCCACAGCGACTAAGCAGGGCAGTATTTCTTTTGCTCATACAGCAGAAGATATTGATGAAACGCTGAGACAAACTGAAGCGGTAGTTTCTCAACTTAAACACTAGGCGCCGTGGTTTTTTAATGAGTTTAAATGTCATTAAAAATAGTGCTTCTGAACTGGGTGAAAGCCCGGTTTGGGATCCCCGCCTCAATTGCTTGTATTGGCTTGATATCCTCAAGGGAGAAATATTCTCTTGGGCCGCGAATAGGGAAGTGCGTTTATGTGCTAAATTGCCCTATTCTGTGGGCTCCTTAGCCTTGACTGATAATGAAGATATCCTGCTTTTAGCAACTGAGAAAGGTTTTGCCTTTTACGATCTGAATAAAGCGAGCATTGAGTTTATTGCCGACCCTGAAAAACATTTAGTCAATAATCGTTTTAACGATGGCAAGTGCGATCCCCGCGGACGCTACTGGGCGGGGACTATGGCCAAAGATGGGCAAGGTAAGTGCGGTCATCTTTATTGCTTAGCTAGTGATGGATCTATCGCTACAAAACTATCTGAGGTAAACTGCTCGAATGGCTTAGTGTGGAATAAATCACAAGATAAGATGTACTACATTGATACCGGACGTCACTGCATAGATAGCTTTGACTATGATGTCACGAGCGGAGAGATAAAGAAGCGTCGAACAATTTTCAGGATGGATGCTGAGCAAGGTTTTCTCGATGGCATGACCATAGATGAAGAAGGACGTCTTTGGGTGGCCGTTTGGGGAGGCGGATGCGTCATCTGTGTGGATCCAGAGAAAGAAGCGATCTTGGAGCGCATTTTACTTCCGGTGAGTCAGGTAACTTGCTGTACTTTTGGCGGAGAAAATTTATCGACTCTATTCATTAGCTCGGCGAGCCTCGGTTTAGCTGAGCAAGACAAAAAAAAGCAAGATTTAGCAGGTTATATATTTACGTATGAAATGTCTGTAAAAGGTTTTTTATCAGACTTTTACCCAACTATTTAGAAAGAGGAAAATATGATATTTAAAAAATCTAATTTAAGTCATTTAGCACTGCTGTATGCCCTTGTTTTTATAGGGTTTAGCACATTGGTAAATGCCGATGTATTGAGTCCTACGAAAATCAGTCAAGAGCAAGATTTCATTCATTTGGAGAACTCCTTTATAGCGGTAAAATTAGCTGTGAAAGATGGTTCTATTCGCAGTATTTCAGACCGTAAACTTGGCGTGGATTATAGCTTCCAAGGTGTGGGCCTAGAATTTTCTACCCTGCATGAGCGTATCAAGGGACTGCGAGTTCAAACAATAGAAACACGCTCAGAAAAAGTTATTTTACATTTTACCAAGCATAACTTTTCTATAGCCTTAACTTATAGCCTAGCAGCGAATGATCACTTTATCGAAAAACATTTTGAGATAAAGGAGAACGATAAGAAGAGCTTTCATATAAAAGACTTAGTGCTTGAGAAAATGAGCCAAGCAGAGTCATTTAATGAAATTCATTTCCACGATGATAATACTATCTGGCATTGTCCGATCAACCTTTTTCTCAGAAGTGAGAAGGGCGGTTGTTTTGCCGGCTTAGCCTATCCCTATTGGAATTTAGAACAGCAAGGTAAAAAAGGTTTTAGTCTAGGTTTTTCAGCCAATTATCAAGTCCCCGCCGGGCAAGTTTTCACGAGCGAAAAATATTTTTTAGGCGTGTATCGCAATGAGGGCATTTATCGTTATTCACAAGGGCCATACCCAGGTTCGAAGCCCAATCCCTACATAAGTTTTACGGGAGCTGGAGTAACGCAGCATTTTAAGGGGAGGATGCCGGCACAAGCAGTGGAATCCGAAGTCCTTGATTGGGGCGAGGTATGGGCAATGCAAAAATTTATGCGTCATGCATTGCCAGATTTACCTTTGCCTGAGAAGGGCTATTGGGTTTGGCAAAATGGTTGGTGGGCTAAGCTTTGGGATATAAAAACCGAGATACTCGATCAACTTAAGCAGTCGGGCATTCACGATATCATGACCGCTCATACTTGGTACGGACGTGGTAATCATCCGATTAATCCACCCTACCTCAATAAGATGCGAACCCAGTCTTTGGGATTTCCCAAAGATAAGGGTGTAGCAGGTATGCCCGGCCCCGCGGGTCCCACAGCAGGCTTGCATAGTAAGCACGATGAAGTTTCTTTAGACTCATTTATTTCGGGTCAATTCACTCCTGAATTTATGGCTCCACCCGCGATGGAAGCCTTCTATAATTACGGCAAAAAAATTGGCGTTCACGTTTCGAGTTTTTCTTTACCAGGGCTTTATTTTGAAGATCGCCCTGAGTGGGCCTCACTACAAAAAGATGGTAAAGTTACTGAATATTTATTCGGGGCTAAAATTGATTGCCCCGCCTCAGATGAATTTATGGAACACCATAGGAAGTTGCTCGAACATGTCTTTGAAAAATATCAGCCACGCTGGTGGGGCTTTGATGGGCGTTGGTTGAGCTATTGGGAAGTACCAAAGTATCGACCTGGTTCAGCGGGCTTGGGCTTCGATACTTGCTATGCAAAAAATCATGGTCATCCCCCAGGAGATAATCTTTATAAAGAATGGAAAAATATCGAGAAATTACTTAGTGGAATCCGCAAAAAATACCCCTTCATGTGTCTAGAAATGTACTACGGCATGAAACGAGGCGGTCCATGGGCGATGCGCTATTTTAATGCGGATGAAAATTACTATGAGACAAATGGCGTAACAATGAATCGCTTTCAGGCCTGGCACAATGGCAATGACCGCTTTCGTCCCGTTTACAAAAACATGGCGGCGGTGATAGGGAAGTCGCCGAAGGATTTTCAAAGAAGTCTACTCAGTACTATTAGCGTTACCAGTTACGCTAAATTTGGAGAGGGTTTTCATGGCTTAGCCTTAGAAGAAAATCGTCAGTTCCTTAAAAAATGGCGTGCATGGGCAACGAAAAATCACGCTTACCTCAAAGTGAAGCGCGACCTCTTTGCCTGCCCAGGTTTTAAGCCGATCGATGGTAGTGCCCACATTATCAAAGACCGTGGCTTTTTCTTTCTCTTTTCACCTGCTCACAAGGGTGAAGATGTACGCGCCTCAATTCCCATTAATCATTGGCTTCAATTAGATGAGTCAGCTGGGCAACTTTATCAAATCAAAGAAGTTTATCCCAACAAGGGCAAGCTGCTGGCCATAGTGCCCTATGGCGAGGACTTTTTTTACGACATACCAAAGAATGCCGAAGTCATTCTCTCCATAGAACCTACTACTGCGGGCAGCAAGCCCTTCAATAAACTTGACTCAGCAAAAGAAGGACAGATTATTGAGGCTTTTTCGAGCGAGGGAAGTGAACAAAGATTGCCAGCGAGCGATCGTCATTACAGCTTTGATAGCATTGATGCAAAGACAGCTACTTCTGCTAATCAATTATCGAGCGCGACTCCAGCGCGTTTATCAGGGCAAACTCTCACCGGTGGAGTGAATGATAAAGCCTTACAATTTAAGCCTGGCAATAAGGGCGTTTTATTAGGTGACTTAGGCATGAAGTCGCCAGCGACAATTAGCTTTTGGATAAAATCAGATAAGCTACAGAGTGATGGGCGTCTGCTTTCACAATTAGAGGGGCCAAGTCAGCAGCGTGGTGCGCTGCGCATAGTAGGAGGAAATTTACAGGTCTGGAATGCAAGTGATTGGCCTGTCGTGGTCTCGGGTCTAAGCCACAAGAATGTGTGGCAACACCTCGTTATAGTCTACAATCAGGACGGTACAGTAAGTGGCTACCTCAATGGTAGGAAATCTCATACAGTCAGCGCATCATTTGATTTCAAAGGGATCAAAGCCGGGCTCGGTTCACCTTTTCTTGGCCAATGGGGGGATAGCTTTATCGGAATCTTGGATGATGTGCGCATTAGGCAAGGTGCTTTGAGCGAGAAGGAAATTCATAAACTAATTTATAGCAAGTAGATGAAACAATTTCATAAAGGAACAAGAATGAATAAATTAAAACAATTCACAATGATCACCTTATTTTGCTTAGGGACGATCCATGCCAAGCAGAGCAAGTCATTACATTGGCCATTTGATGAGCTGAGTGAGAATGGAAACCTTACAGCTGAATCCTCAGCAAACAAAAATCATGCGCGGCTTTCGGGCCAAAAACTCACTGATGGTGTGCGAGGCAAAGCCTTGCAATTTAAAGCAGGGAGTAAGGGGCTTGATCTTGGTGACCTTGGCCTCCAGGCACCAGTGACACTCAGTTTTTGGTTGAAGACAGATAAGCCACAAAGTGATGGACGCCTGCTCTCGCAGTTAGGTGGTGCTAGTAGTCAGCAGGGAGCGCTGCGTTTAGCCGCAGGTAATTTACACGTCTGGAATGCAAAAGACTGGCCTATTGTACTGTCTGGTCTAAGCCATAAGAGTATATGGCAGCACGTCGCCATTGTCTTTAAGCAGGATGGTACAGTTAGCGGCTATCTCAATGCCAAGAAGTCTCATACGGCTACAAGTTCATTTGATTTCAAAGGGAGTAGGGCAGGAATCGGCTCATCATTCCTCGGCCAACACGGTAAACCTTTCATAGGTGCTTTGGATGACTTTCGCATATTTAACCGTGCCTTACAAGACAGCGAAATCAAAAAACTTTATCCCTCCGACTTATTTAGCAAGGCACAAGCCGATGCGCAAATAAAACTAAGCCCCTTAGGGAAACTTGCCAGGGATGAATACTTGATAGCCGTGAGGCCGGGAAAAGTAAAGGATTCGCCCTTTTGGAATCAAAGATCCCATCAGTTTATGTATGCTCCATCATTTGACTTTAAAGAACTAGAAGGAGCCAAAGAATACCGTTTTACACTGATAGACAAAAATGGCATGACCCACAACTTTGAAGCCGATAAACCCTACGTCAGCCTTAAGCCCATTTGGCTTAGTATAGCTAGTGGTTCTGCCAAGCTAAAAGTGGAAGCTCTCAATGACAAGGGTCAAATCATGAAAGTTGTCGGACAGAGGAATTTTCACCGCGCCGCTATGTACAACGGCCCCTACAACAAACAAACAATGACTTATCAAGAAAGCGTACGCTGGGGACTGCGCACGATGTTCGATCGCAATTACTTCAAAGCTTGGATGAAGCCGGGGGTGCCTCCCGAAGAATACAGGTCTAAAAAAGTCCATAAAGATGTCTGGGGAATCCCTTACCCATCTAAGCTTTTGGGCGCTACCGTTGCAGGTGCAGCCCTGTATGCTCAGTTAAAACCGCGACCAGCTGATACCGATAAAGTTCTAGCGATTGGACGCAAGGCGGCCGATTACCTTATTAGTCTTAATTTGCCTGTGGGAACGGCACTGGAAAATATGCCTCCAACTTACGCGAGTGCGGGGGCTTTCAATAAGTATCATAAGCCTTTTATGATTCGCAAGAACGTGATGATGAATTTTCCCTGTGTAACGGCGGACGCTTATTTATCTCTCTATGATGTGACCGAAGATAAAAAATATTTCGACGCCGCCATAAAAATTTCAGAAACCTATAGAAAGCTTCAATTACCATCAGGGACCTGGTATCAGGTTGTTGATAATAATACGGGGAAAGGCGCTTATCAAACACTTTTGAATCCCGTTAAAGTGGTACGTTTTGCGGATCGTTTAATTAAGCAATATGATTTAAAGCAATACCAAGACATGCGTGATGAAGCCTTTGATTATGTAATGACGAGCACGATGAAAACATTCAACTGGCAAGCTCAATACGAAGATGCCGCTCCGGCACCTGCTTATAAAAATCTTTCTCCCGGTCAGGCCTGTGAGTTTGCTGATTATTTGTTAGAAAAATCCAATGATAATGCAGACTACGTTGATATGGCGATTGAGTTAATGCGCTTCGCCGAGGGACAGTACACAAGTTGGGAAAATCCCATAAAAATGAGTGGCCCAGGCATTCCTAGTATGAACTCAGCCAATTGGATTCTACCGTGTGTCTCCGAGCAAACGGGTTATTTCATGCCCGTTAATTTCAGTTCATCTCATTTGATCGAAACTTTTGCCAATGCCTACAAGGCTACCGGCAATGAAATTTATCTTGCTAAATCAAGAGATCTCGCCAACACTCTTTTGCTGACTCAGCAAAAACACCAGGGGGATTACCCAACTTATCTCATTCCACCCTCAAAAGATGGTAAGTTCGAAGATGTGCAAAATACCTGGATCAACTGCACGGTTTATACCATTCGTTCAGTGATGCGTTTGGCGGATACACTCAAATCAGCAGGAATCGATGATGCAGTAGATACAAGTATTATCAATGGTACGGATTGGCTTGATAGCGATGGTCGCCAAATCTCTGCCCATGAAGGTGAAATTGCGCGCTTTGGTGACACCTTCTACTGGTATGGTAGCAGCTACAAAAATAATCCCAGGGGACGCTTCCGAATGACCGCGGGGCCCGTGTGGAATGGCATGCAAGTCTATAGCTCAAAAGATTTAAAAAATTGGACTTACAAGGGTGTGTGTATGCCACGTCCAGAGCGTGGCTTTGGCAAATTGGGTGCAACGGGGCGAGGTCACGTCATGTATAATGAAAAAACCAAAAAGTACGTCATGTGGTACCGTTGGTTTGTGGCCATGCCAGCTTCCTTTTTATGTGTTGCCACAGCCGATCATCCCGAGGGGCCTTTCACGCCTCATGGACCGAGAGAAATGGGGACCTCTAATGGTTTTGGCTCAGATATGAATACTTTTCAAGATGATGATGGCAAGGGCTATGTGATTTATTGTGATCACTCAAAACGTGAGTCAGGTGGGGATTGGCGTTACGCGATTCGCATTGATAGCTTGAGTGATGATTACTTGACGAGCAATCGCGATGGAGTGGTGATTTTTGATTCTGGCTGCGAAGCGCCTGCGATGGTGAAATACAAAGGCAAATACATTGCGGTGGCTTCTGGAGTTCATGGTTGGTCGGGTTCGAATACAAAATGTGCAGTGGCGGATAGCCCCCTAGGGAAATACAAAAAACAGGCCGATATCAGCGAGCAGAAAACCTGGAAGTCGCAAGTTACGGATCTGATTTACTTGAAAGAGTCAGATGTAGTGATGGCGCTTTGCGATCAGTGGTGGATTCCCGATCGTACTGACATCGATAAATCACGCTACTTATTTTTACCACTTTTTTTAGATGAAAAAACGGGTCGAGTCAAGATGGAGTATCGTCAAGAATGGTCGCCCTTAAAAGCTAAAAAGGACTAAACGCAGTGAAGCGAAAGGCCCTGATTGTGCTGATTCTTTTATGAACTTTGTGCTTAAGCTTACAGGAAGAACTACTGCCTCAGCTTAAAAAAGTAAATGAAACGATTGTAGAGGAGCGACAAGTGATGCGCTTTGAACATTCGAGTGCGCAAACTTGGGGCTGCCAGCGTCCACAAAAGGACTACTTTAACTTTTTACCAGTAAAAAAGAGCGAAGTTAAAAAGTCTTTGCGAGTGATTTTGCATTCGGCGGGTGGCGGTGCAGATCAGGCATGGAGTTGTGCCTTTAAAAATAAGCACTGCTTTCATTTCTATGCGAGTGATGATTATCACGTACTGTATCTCGACTGCCGAGTCAATAAAGAAAGTGATTGGTGGTGGGGTCACCACGAGATTGAGCACATGAAATATCGCAGTGCCATGCTTAAGTCTGATCCGCCGCCGGTCTTTAATTTTTCTAGCCATGTAGATTCCTCTTCCAATGATACCTATCCAGGCTTTATAAATAAAAAATCATATAATTAACTTGGATTGATGTATCATTTTTAAGAACTATTTGCTTACTAATGTGAATATTCCTGTAGTAGAATCTACTGCTGATGGAGTCATCTCCCTCTATTAAGATAAAAAAGAGTCGGGCGGTGATTAATAAATAATGAGACACATTTAATGAAAGCATATATGAAAACACTAATTTCCTTAGCTTCACTAATTTTCCTTAGTTCATGGCTAGTCGCGCAAGATTTACCTCGTCCTCCTGATGTGTGGAAAGACTACAATCCAGACAAAGGTGATTTCAAAGAGCAGATTGTTTTGGAGGAAACAAAGGATGGCATCTATTATAAAGAGGCTTACATCAGTGCTTATGTCAATGGAATTGAGCTACGAGTTTTTTGTAAGTATGCGGTGAAAGCTGGTGCAAAGAAGGCCCCTGGCTTAATGAATACTCATGGTTGGATGGGTGGCCCATCGATTGATTTTGGTTATGTAAAAGAGGGCTGGGCGGTTTTATCACACGATTATTCAGGACTCACTAAACGGACTCATCATACCAAATATCCAGATTCACTTGGTCACGGACATATGGATGCTCGTGATAAGGGTTTTAAACTCATTTATGATCGTATGCCCGATGGTAGTCAAACGACGGATCCCAAGGCGACGTCGCATTATTTGTGGAATGCAATTCAGCGTCGAGCGCTAAGTTATTTGTTGGCCCAGAAGGAAGTCGATTCAAGACGTATCGGTGCTAAGGGTTATTCTTATGGTGGAACCATTATGTGGAATATGGCCATGGATTCACGAGTTAAAGCGGTTGTGGCTTACTTTGGAATTGGTTGGATTACTTATTACCGTGATCGATCTGTATGGAAGTATAACTTACCTTTTTCAGCAGTTAAAAAATCACCTGGTCAGGAGCTCTTCTTGTCGGCTTTAGCGCCACAGGCACATGCCCCCCATATTACCGCCGCTACACTTTGGTTGAGCGGGACAAATGATCACCATGGCGGACATGAACGCGGTTGCGATACCTTTAAATCATTCAAAGCAGATGTTCCGTGGGACTTTGCCATGCAGGCTCGCGGACATCACAATACTGAAAAACTGGGCGACGACACTAAAATATGGCTCGAGAAGCACGTGCTTGGGAAAGATCGCTTTTGGCCTCAGCGTGCCAAATCAAAAGTAGTCCTCAATGCTGATGGCGTGCCTGAACTGCATCTCACCCCCGGGAATCCAGAGCAGATCAAGACTGTAGAAATATATAAATGTCTAAAGACGGCCAATAATATTGCTCGAGTTTGGTCTGATGTGGATTCTACCCGCGTGGGTAATAGCTGGGTAGCTAAATTAGCCGTCTTTAACGTCGATGATTACTTGTTTTCTTATGCTAATATTCGCTACAAAAATAATAGTGTGGTATCATCTGATTTTGAGGCGGTGATTCCCTCATCTCTCGGTAAGGCCGTGGCCAATGCGAAGAAATCTGATATGATATCTGAGGGCACAGGTCAATGGAAGGATGTGGGGCCAGCAGAAGGAGTAGGGGGAGTCAAGGGTTTTCGCCCCTTGAATAATAGGCTTGGAACCTATAGTCGACAATTTGCTGATCCCCAATGGCAGGCACCGCGCAACTCCGATCTAAGTTTTAAATTCTATTGTACTCAACCTCAAAAACTCAAATTCGCTGTTAATAAAGGCTGGGAAGCAGATATCGAGATGACGGCTTCCAATGATTGGCAGACCATGCTTATACCTGCAGATCAGATGAGAATACCCGCTAAGCAAATAGCACTTAAGGCTTGGTCACTAGCGGAGATCATCTCAATCAAAGCACTAAAAGGTGCAGATATTACTAAGGTGATTTTTGCCGACTTTAAATGGGTCGCTTCAACTGGAACTTCATCCAAAGCCCCCGCTAAAGTCGTAGATGGCAAAGTTTATCTCAATCAATATATGGCGAGCAAAACGGAAACTTTTTGGCAAGTGATGGATGATAAATCTGTTGAAGGAAAGAAAAAAATCAGCCTTAGTGGGGTGACTTATGATCGTGGTTTGGGTGTGCATGCCAATTCGAAAATTGTCTTTCCTCTTGATGGTGAATACTCAAAATTCCACGTAGTTCCCGGTCCAGATGATGCCCACAATGGTACCGTAGAAATGAAAATATTGCTGGATGGTAAGCAGGTATTTAGCAGCGGTCTCGTGACTAAGGCGAGCTACAAAGCCAAGCCAGTCAGCCTTTCAGTAAAAGGCGCCAAAGAACTGACATTAATTGTTACGGATGGTGGAAATGGCAAGGGTGGCGATCACGCCAGTTGGGCCGACGCTTATTTAATTCCGCTAAAAACTAATCCTAATTCAAATGATAAAAAGGATTGAGTGGCGATAGTTTTTCTAGGACCAAAACCTGCTAAGTCTTAAGCTGAGTACAATGTTTAGCAATGCGGCACTCTAAAGAGTGGACTACCTACCTAAAGTAAGGCAGGTAGTTCAAGCTTTAGCTTGCGAAGGACGCAAATTTTGACCCCATTTTATTAGCAATGCGGCACTCTAAAGAGTGGACTAGGTACCTAAAGTAAGGCAGGTAGTTCAAGCTTTAGCTTGCGAAGGACGCAAATGTTGACCCCATTTTATTAGCAATGCGGCACTCTAAAGAGTGGACTAGGTACCTAAAGTAAGGCAGGTAGTTCAAGCTTTAGCTTGCGAAGGACGCAAATGTTGACCCCATTTTATTAGCAATGCGGCACTCTAAAGAGTGGACTAGGTACCTAAGGACTCAGATCCCTTGGCAGTCCGTAAAGGCATTGATTAAGAACGATAAATTATCAGTTTCCCTTGACATACAGACAGCTACACGCTATAATAGTTTGATTAATCAAATAATCAAACGCCGTTTATCTCTGGCGTTTGCCATAATTAAAGGTGAGTTAATGAGTTCAAAGACAATATATATTTTAAGTTTATGTGGTTTATCCTTTTTAGCTGTTAATGCAGAAAACACAGTCTTCCGTAAGTTGACTTTTGACAAATTTTCGAGTGACAAGGTACAAACTGTGGATAGTTCTTCAAACAAAGCTCATCTAGCTCTTTCGGGTCAAGGTATTGTTGAAGGATTAAAGGGCAAAGCCTTAGAGTTTAAAGTTGGTGGACAAGCACTTGAACTCGGTGATTTAGCGATTGAAGCACCCGCGACCGTAAGTTTTTGGATCAAATCAAATAGTCCGCAAAAAGATGGAAGGATTCTTTCTCAGTTAGACGGACCAGTAGCGAATCAATCGGGCTCATTGCGTATTAATGGATCGCAGTTAGAAGTCTGGAATACCAAGCAGTGGACTTCTGTACTTAGTGGCTTGAGTTTTCAGGGTATTTGGCAGCATGTGACGCTCACTTTTGAGTCTGATGAAAAAGTTATCGGCTATTTGAATGGGCATACCAATCGTGAGGCTCGTAGTCGTTTTGATTTTAGTGGTGTTAAGGCTGGATTAGCGGCTAAATACCTAGGTCAATATGGTGAGTCATTTGTGGGTTCTTTAGATGATTTTCGTATTTATAAAGGTGTTTTAAGTCAGCAAGAAATTGAAGCTTTATATCCCAGTGCATTATTTAAGGAATCACAGCTAGCAGCAGCGGAAGCACAAAAAAAAGCTACACCGACTACAGCTTTATATGACTGGAGATCTAACATGGTGATCGCCCCAAGAAAGCGTGATGCATCCGGACTTTTACAGCCCTTACAATCCTATGACGAAACGATTGAACGCGGGATGTCCTTTATCTTAGACGATCACTTAGAATGGTTTCAGGCAGAAGAGACTTTACTCGATGAGCAAGGTAAAAAACAGCGGCCTTGGGTGTACTACTCAAACGTGCAGCATAATGGGGCACCCTTTCCAAGGGCCGTAGATAGATTCACCTCCTATCCAGCTTTTCATCATGCACTTAATATAAAAACATTTATTTCTTACTGGAACTATGCGGGGGACGAACGAGCCTTGCAGGATGCTATTGATTTAGCGGATTGGGATATAGCCAATAGCACACCGGCTGACTGGGCTTATGGTAGTATGCCCTACAGTACTTTTGAACACAAAAAGCCAGGTGGCTTTCGCGATGGTGCTGGGATTATGCCCGATAAATCAGCTATCTTAGCACTGGCTTATCTCGACTTGTATGAGGCGACTGGCAAAGATCGTTTCCTCAAAGCAGGAGAGGCGATTGCAAAAACCTTGAGCTTGCGTCAGCGCGCTAATGGAACTTGGCCCTTTAGAGTCGACCCCAAGACCGAAAGAGTCGTCGAGGAATATACCAGTAGCGTGATCTATGCGGTGAAGTTATTCGAGCGCTTGGACAAGTTTAACGAGAATAGTCATTATCGTCCCCATCGCGATAAAACTTGGAATTGGCTCGTCAAGGGCCCGATCAAGACCAAGGAGTTTCGCGGTTTTTATGAAGATATTCCTCCCAGTACGAAAGGTCGTACCAATTATGATTGTCTCGATACGATTCGCTACCTCTTAGCTAATCGCACAGAGGATAACGGCTACCTTGAAATGGCAAAAGAGCTCAACGTCTGGATAGAAAAAACCTTTCTGGATAAGATTCCTGGATTTGAACCAGCAGCAGGAATTCGGGAACAGCTGCAATGCAATGTGGTTATGGGAATTCATAGTTTAAATTGGGCATCGATGCTGATGGAATTAGCGCAAGCAACAGGCGACGAAAAGATGCGTCAACGCGCCCAACAAACCGCCAATTACACCACTTATTACCTCCAGCCAGACAATCGTATTGTCGTGGGCTTTACCTATAAACAACTGTGGTACAGCTGTCACGTCGGTGTCATTCTTTACCTCTTTGATTTTGTTGAGATAAGTAAGAAAAATCCAAAGAGCAAGGTCAAATTTAATTAGTACGAGTTAGATGGACTGCCTGCAAGCATCGCAAGCGAAACTTAATAAGAGACATAAACAAGGAAACAGCATGAATACAAATAGCTTAAAACAGCCAAGAAGTTTCACTTTGATTGAATTGCTCGTGGTCGTGGCAATCATTGGAATATTAGCATCGCTTGTATTACCAGCTTTAGGAACAGCGAGGAAAAAATCTAGGACAGCAGTTTGCAAGAGTAACCTTAGACAAATTGGCACACTTCATATGATGTATGCGGATGATAATAAAGATTTATTTCCTAGTTTTAATGATGGTAATCCCGCTTGGGATTATTATAATTGGGGAGGAAAGCAAGGCACTGAATTCACACCGAATCAGCGTTTTTTAAACCCTTACATAGGCGTTAATGGCGTGGTTACGACCACGAGTACAGGAGCTGTAGAAATCTTTAAGTGTCCTAGTGATGATGGCACTACTGGCGCTTTTAGTAGACAACCAACAGTTTGGGATCGCTTTGGGACGAGCTACCTGTATAATAGTTCTGAAAATGCAAGGGCCGGGACGGCAGGTATAGGTGGACGTACACAGACAGATATAGTGAATCCATCACAAGTCATCCTTGCCAACGATTTTTCTTTTAATGCTTATTTGGTTAATTTGGTTCCCTTTCACATTAGTTCTTGGCACAAAGAGGATAATGGCTGGGGAAATGTCTTATTTGTTGACGGCCACGTCAGTTTTCGTCAGGCAAAGTTTGAGGCGGGCAATAATCATACTTTTGATGACTGGACTTTTCTTCTCGATGGTCTATGAAAAAAAAATGATTTTGAGTGGGATTAAAGTATTTTACAAAAAAAAAAACATAAGGATGTCTCATGAAAAACAAAGAGAATGAATTAGGCAATGAAAGTAAAACAGTCGAAAATTCAAATTTTTCTAGACGAGGTTTTTTACAAAGTTTAGGTGGAGCAGGGGCGCTACTTGGCATGGGTGGACTCAGTACTCAGACAGTGGCAGCCGAAGTACCACGAGATGCCCAGGGAAAGATTATCCCAGGTTTTGAGAAAAACCAGAATACAGGAGCTCAGGCTCAAGGCTGGAAATCAGTTTCTAATCGAAAAATCCGCGTCGGTATTGCGGGCTATGGTCTTTGCCGTTTCGGCGCGACCTTCTTTTATCAAAATCATCCCAATGTGGAAGTTGTGGCAGCGACGGACCTCGATCCAGGGCGTTGTGCGGCTTTAGCAAAAGCAGTCGGCGCAAAGAAAACTTACCCTTCTTGTGAAGAGATGATCAAAGATAAGAGCATTGAAGCTATCTATATTGCCACTGACGCGCCGAGTCATGCTCGTCTCGCTATCATGGCGCTCAATCATGGCAAGCACGTTTGTTCTGCAGTTCCCGCCGTCTTTGGCTTTGAGGCTGAAGGTCAAGCTGAGGAGCTGTTTAATGCGGTGAAGTCGAGCGGCATGAAGTATCAGATGAACGAAACCTCTAGCTTCCACGCAGGTCTTTATTCCCATAGATTGCAATACCAAGCGGGTAGACTCGGTAAAATCATTTACTCTGAGGGTGAATACTATCATGACTTCGGCCCTCATGGCTTAGCAAGCTACAACCCTAAAAATGGTAAAATAGATAAGCATGGCTGGCGTCGAGGACTCGTGCCCATGTGGTACCCCACTCATGCTACAGCCTATTATATTTCAATTACGGGTGGGCGCTTTACTGAGGTATCTGGCTTGGGGACAGCAAGCCTTTATTCAGAGTTTCAGGCCGAAAATAATGGCCATAAAAATCCTTTTGGTACCGAAGTTGCCCTACTAAAAACTAGCGAGGGTGGCATGTCGCGCATGGCAGTGAGTTGGGATATGAAAAATGCTCATGGTGAGAAAGGACGAGTCTACGGCCAAAAGCCTTATGATGCTAAAATTAATGGCAGTCGCCCAGCCTTACCTCCAGGGGTCAGTGGAGGTCACCATGGTGGTTCACACGGACAATTGACGAGTGACTTCATTGAATCGATCTTGTTGGATAAACAGCCGATGGTGGATATTGGTGCTGCGCTCAATATGACCCTTGCTGGAGTGATCGCTCATAAGTCGGCACTTGCCGGTGGCGAATGGCTGAAGATCCCTCAATACGATTTATAGTCCACAGAATATTAATTTACTTAGATCAAACCATGAGTTATCCCAAAGACTCATGGTTTTTTTGATGAAAGAGAAGATAGATTAAAGTCTGAATAATTAAAAAGAGGATTCACAATGAAGACTAAATGGCTAGTGAATTTCTGGTGTAACGATTCTTATGAGTAGTGCAAAGATAGGCTTAGGTGTGATCGGTATCAGTGCCCAAAATATGGGTAGTACGATGTTTTTGCTCCAAGATGAAACCGACCTGCGTTACTCGCTAGAAGCCATTTGTTCCGATAAGCAAGATGAAATACATGCTCTAGCTCAAGAGAAAAAGCTTGCTTTTGCGACGACGGATTATCGTGCCCTAGTGGAACATCCTAAAGTGGATGTGGTGGCGGTATATTCACCAGATGGTTTACATGCTGAGCACTGTTTGGCAGCGCTTGAAGCAGGTAAGCATGTTATTTGCACCAAGCCCATGGTGACCAGCCTAGAACAGGCCAAAGCTATTGTGGAGGCGGTTAAGAAGAACTCATGTAAATTTTTGCTAGGTCAAACCATGCGCTTTGATCGTCAGTTTCTTGCCTTGCGCAAATTTTTCGATGATGGTGAGCTAGGTGAGATTATGGCTGCAGAAGCTTATTATAATCACGATATGCGTCCGGTCTATGAGTTCACCCCTTGGCGGCTGAATATGCCACAAGATCTGATGTATGGTGGCGTTACTCATCCGGTAGATATCTTGAGAAGCTTCATGGGTGATGTGGCCGAAGTTCATTGCTTTTCAGTAAAAGGTAAGCTCACCCCGAAATTCCCACAGGACAATTTATTTTTTCTCAATCTAAAATTTGCTAGTGGAACCATCGCACAAGTGCGTGGTCTTTATGACGTAGTAGAACCACCGACGCCGATGATGGGGCTGACACTTTACGGGACAAAGGCCACGGCAGTGGCGGAATTTAGTGACAATGGTCCTGGTAAAATCAGTTATTCCATTGATGGCGAAAATGAAGTACGGGTGGTGAACTTTGAAGCTGAAAAAGACCTCAGTGTTTACGGCCATGGAGCTACCGTGATTCGCTACATGCGTCATTTTCAGGACTGCTTAGATCGGGATCTTGAGCCAAGCCCTAATGAGCTTGATGGCGCGCGAGCTGTCTCGGTAGCGCACTCAGCTTGGGAATCGTCAAAAACGGGCAAAGTACAAGAAGTATTTAATGACTTCTAGGACTTTGTAAGATCGGTCTCGATTAAGCATATCTTGCAGATTGTTGCGCGAAGCGCAAATATTTGTCGGGTCAAGGGCTGCCAAGGTCCTGCCGGACGGGCAGATAAAAACTATTCGCCTCTGCGGCGAGCAGCTCGATGAGGGACGGAGTCCCTCTAATGGTAGGGAACTTAAGCTTTTTTTTATTTAATTATATATGGGGCTCTGCCCCAAACCCTGCAAGGAGCTGCCACTCCTGGACCAGGCAGATGAATTGAATACAGCACTCTGTTTAACTAAGATTAAGCATAGGAGCGCAGCGACTAGCGTTGGGATTCTTAAGGGTACAAGTACCCTTGAGCGGGGCGGGGGCAGAGCCCCTATATATTAAAACCCATAAATGCCTCCGGCGGACGGAGAGCCTCCGCGGGCGGACTAGCTTCGCAAAAACCCACCTAAAACCCCTTAAGTTCCCACCCATTAGGAGCCCCTCTCGTATGCGAAGCATAAAAATACCGATCTGCAGAGTCTGGCTAATCGGGAGATCGGTTGAATTAATCGCCGACGAGCCTCTATCTCTATTACATGAGCTTCATGTAATTTAAATTGCGTTTTTTGTAACGAACATATTTATTCCTTGTATAATATATCAAGATCCAATGAGGTTTGAAACCTTAAGGATATAATTTGATAAGGTAAGAATAAATATGAATAAGTTAATAGGCTTAACGGTTTTAGGTTTTGTATCATTTGCGAGTTCCTTATTAGCGAAAGCTGAGCGACCTAATATTTTACTAATTTTCTCAGATGATCACGCTAAGAAAGCACTGAGTTGCTACGGCAATAAGGATATTCAGACTCCCGGACTGGATCGCATTGCTGATGGTGGGGTGCGCTTTAATCATGCCTTGGTACCCAATTCATTCTGTACGCCTTCACGAGCGGTAACGCTGACGGGAAAATACTCCCACAAGAATGGTGTCACCAAGCTCAATCAATCATTTAATGGTTCGCAACAGACTTTTCCCAAGCTCTTGCAAGCCGCGGGTTACGAAACGGCGCTCTTGGGCAAGTGGCATTTACTCTCTAAGCCCACGGGCTTTGATTATTATTGTGTTCAGAAAATGCAGGGCATGCCTTTTGATCCGCGCGTTTTTGAAGCTCAACACGAATGGATAGCCTGGAGTCCACAAGACCGCAAATCCTATATGAAGGGTGGTCGAGTATTGCAGGGTTATAATAATGATGTGATCACCACCGAGGCGATCAATTGGATCAAGAATAGAAAGGATAAGAACAAGCCATTCTGTATGCTCTTACATCCCAAGCCACCTCATGCGCCTTATACTTCTGCAACAAGAGATGAAGATTATTTGAAGGATGTGACCATTCCCGAACCCGCAACACTGCACGATGATTATAAGGGTCGAACGCCTCGTGCTATAGCGGGAAAAATGACTTCAAATCGCCTTGTATTAGGGCCGTCATTTCAAAAGCACCGTAAACAATTGGAAAAAGACAACCCAAATATAACGAGAAAAGAACTCACGGGTAAAATGTACCAAGAATACATCAAGGGCTATTACCGCTTAGTCAAGTCTGTGGATGATAACGTCGGGCGTGTATTGGATTATTTGAAAGAGAGTGGTTTAGAGGAAAATACTTTAGTGATCTACACTTCCGATCAAGGTTTTCCTTAGGTGAGCATGGCTTTTATAATAAGCAGTGGATGTACGAGAATCCTCTTCACGCGCCGTTTTTAGTGAAATTTCCCGGTGTGATCAAGTCGGGTCAGGTTCACGAATCAATGACCAGCCATGTCGATATTGCGCCCACCATTTTAGATTTTGCGGGGGCCGCCATTCCCGAAGATATGCAGGGTTTTTCATTAAAGCCGCTTTTATTGGGTCAGAAAGATCAGGTTCGCAAGGCTTCTTATTATCATTTTTATTCCCATGGTGAACGCTTACCCGAGATGATTGGGGTGCGTACTGAGCGTTACAAACTCATTCATTACCCGGCAATGAAGGGACAAGCCCGCTGGGAGCTCTTTGACCTAGAGCGTGACTCAGAAGAAATGAAAAACTTGGCGCATAAGCCCGAATATAAAGAGCTTAAAGAAAACTTAAAAAAACAATTGCGTCAACTCATTGAAGAAGTGGATGATGATTCAGTCAATGCACCTGCACTGATGAGTTTAAAATAATTTAAAACGAAATAAGAGAGATTTAAAAAATGATAAAAAAAGTATTGTTGCTGTTGTTATGTGTAAGCTTAAGTTTTGCTGTGAACGCACAAAAAAAGAATAAAAAAGCAAAAGAGCCTAAGGCCACGCATACGGATGTAAGTTATGGTCAATTTGACCGCAACAAAATCGATTTTTGGCAGGCCGAAGGAGAGGGGCCGCGGCCTGTTTACATCCATATTCATGGTGGCGGATGGGTTGTGGGGGATAAGAATCGCTTTAAGGGGGCTCAAAAATTCTTGGACAAAGGCATCTCCGTTGCCGCGATCAATTATCGTTTAACGGCGACTGACCCTTTACCAGCTCCGGTTTTGGATGCTGCTCGCGCGGTGCAGTTCTTGCGTTACAAAGCTAAAGATTGGAATATCGATAAGAATAAATTTGTCTTGAGCGGTGGTAGTGCGGGTGCCTGTACATCGATGTGGATTGCTTGTCACGATGATTTGGCTAAGCCTAATTCAAAAGATCCGGTGGAACGTGAATCATCACGAGTTCAAGGTATCTCAGTAGCGGGTGGACAAAGTTCAATTGATCCAAAACAAATTGAACCCTGGATTGGTCCCAATGTTTATCATGAGATGATCTATAAGGCTGTGGGAGAGAAGAACATTGAGGATGCCTTAAAAAATTATGATCAGCACAAGGCTTTGTACAAAGAGTATTCACCCTACAATCATTTGACTAAGGATGATCCTCCGATGCTTTTATCTTATGGCGGTGATATGAGCCTGCCTTCTAAGAGCCTTGGGCACGGTATTCATCACGGCATGTTTGGCCTTAAAATGAAAGAAAAATCAGATAAACTGGGTCACAATAAGATTTATTTGTCAATCGGGAAAAATCGATCGCAGGAATTCCCTAATCGCGATGACTTTGTTTATAAAATTTTATTGGGGAAATAAGATGAAAAATATGCTCATATTTTTATGCTGTAGTTTTTCACTTTGTGTAAGCGCAAATCCAAAGGTTCAATTCGTCGAAAATTTAAAGGCAGGGGAGAAACAAACGATTGTGACCTTTGGCACTAGCCTCACGGCAGTGGGCGCTTGGGTGGGACAATTACAGGTGGTCTTGAATCAGCAATTTCCTGGGCAGGCCAAGGTAGTGAACGGAGCGCAGGGCGGTGCTAACTCAAGCTGGGGCAAGGGTGCTTTAGATAAAAAGGTCTTGGCGCATAAGCCCGACACGGTGTTTATCGAGTTTGCGATCAATGATGCCGTCGAACGACGAAAGGTAAGTGTTGAGAAAGCGCAAGAAAACCTTGAGGATATGATCCGCCGTATTTTGAAACAAAATCCGCAGTGTGAGATTATTCTCATGACGATGAATGTTCCCGTTGGCCATACGGGAGTGCAGCGTCCCAAAATTGCCGATTATTATCAGATGTATAGGGATGAGGCCAAGAGACACGGCTTTAAATTGATCGATCATAATGCGTCATGGAAAAAAGTGCTCGAAGAGAGCCCAGAACTCTATATTCAGTATATGCCGGACTGCATTCATCCGCTCTATGATGGTGCGCTCAAAGTTATCACCCCAAAGATGATTCAATCCCTAGGGTTAGAGCCAGGAAATGCAGCTAAAAGCGAAGAGACACCGTGTTTTAATTACATCTATCGTACAATGGATCGCTTAATTGAAGCGAACTGGCAGGTGACCCGTGAAGAGTACGAACTCTTTTGGGCCAATCATTTCAAGATGCAGGATGCCAATAAAGATGGTTTGATTCAGTCAAATGAATACCCAGAAGAGGGGATCTTTAAACATTTTGATGCCAATGGTGATCAGGCCGTGAGTCTAGAGGAATACCAAAAAGTTTATGCCTATAACTTCAATAAATACGATAAAAAGAATACGGGTGTGATAATGATCAAAAAAGATAAATTTAATTATTGAGAGGTCAGACAATGTTAAAACACCTAATCATTTATACCCTGTTCCTTGCTTTCATACCGGTGTCTTATTCACAGGATTTAAAGGGAACTAAGCCCAATATTATATTGATTTTAACCGATGATCAGGGTAAGGGGCAGTTGGGCTGTCAGGGACATCCGTGGTTGGAAACGCCCAATATCGATAAGTTATTTAGTGAGAGCACTTATTTTTCTGACTTTCACATGAGTCCAACTTGTGCACCGAGTCGCGCCGCACTTTTGACGGGCAATGTGCCCTTTAAGAATGGCGTAACTCACACAGGCGGAGCCCGAGCGCGTATGACTTTAGATGTTCAAACCTTACCTGAAATATTAAAAGGAACAGGGTATACGACGGGTATATTTGGAAAATGGCATTTGGGTTACGAAGAGGCCTATCAACCGGGTTCCAGAGGTTTTGATGAAGTCTTTATTCACGGTTATGGCGGCATAGGTCAGCCCATGGATGTTCCCAATAATAAATATGACAATCCAATCATTCGTCACAATGGTAAGTTTGTTCAAACTGAGGGTTTCTGTACCGATGTCTTCTTTGATCAAGCCTTGGCATGGATTAAAAAATCTAAGGATAAACCCTTCTTTGCTTATATTAGTACCAATGCACCCCATAGTCCTTATGTTGCCCCCAAGTCAAAGCGTCAGAAATTTGCGCAGTATGGTTACAAAAAGAGTGACATGGGTTTTTACGGCATGATTGAAAATATTGACGATAATGTCGGCAAATTAATGGCAAAAATCAAGGCTTGGGAGCTCGATGAAAAGACCTTGATTATTTTTATGTCTGATAATGGTTTTGCAGAATTAGTGACTAATAAACAAAAGCTAGGTAGTAAAAATGGCGAAGATTTATTTGCCTATCAAGGTGGCTTGAAGGGCTTCAAAAAAACTCCAAATGAGGGGGGGACTTTAGTTCCCGCTTTCTTCCGTTGGAAAGGCACTCTGAAGGAGGGCCAAGAAATTAAAAATTTGAGTGCACACATAGACTTTTTACCTACGCTAGTGGACTTGGCTGGAGTCAAGATCGAGGAAAAGAGAGATGGTCAAAGTTTAGTGCCTCTCTTAGCAAATGCGGACGCAAAGTTTGCTCAGCGGAATTTGTTTTTTCATATAGGTCGCTGGGGAAATAATGTAGGCCCAGAGGGATCACAATATGATAAGAGACCTGGTCGAGCTGGATTTGCGGTACGCAATACGAAGTTTCGCTTGGTGAATCATGAAGAACTCTATGATATTAAAAGTGATCCATCAGAGAAAAATAATGTGGCTGAACAATACCCCGAAATAGTTCAAGAAATGCAAAAATCTTACGATACTTGGTGGTCTGAAGTCAGGCCCTATATGATTAATGAGGGCCATCAGAAGATGGAGCCGAATCCCTTTCATTTAAAATATAAAGAACAATTAAAGACTAAAGACATACCCTTATGGGATGTACCTCAACTCTAAGTAGTATTACTAGATTTGCTTATTTATAAGCATCCCACATGGTGTTTTGATGGTCTGAGATTGATCCAGAGCCACCATCAGTTCTTACCATAGTCGAGAAAAAATTCAATGATTCGACGTGTCCATCAACAAATAAGTAATTCGATTTATCTAAGCCCTCATGAGGTATATTAGTAGGATTATTGAAAAAACTACTGAGTTCTAATTGACTTAAATGACTGCGCCCAAGGCAACGATCCCAAGACATGTATTCAAAAGTAGAAATCGTTTGGGAAGGAAGGAGAATATCTGAAACTTTTGTCTTTAAGGCCTCTGATGGAGTTGCGTTTAAAAAGCCAGATATGCCACGATTATTGTTGTATAACCCCGCCACAGAACCTCTCACTTGTCGAGTCAAAGCATAGGATAAAGTCAAAGCTTGGGGACCCGTACCATCGGCACCGGAGAAATAGCGCTGGACATCATCAGAGGGACAAGCGTAGAGTCCAGCACTATAACCATCAGTGGGGAATATCGCGGCGTTAGTATTGAGGTCTGCATAGGCTACATTTCTCCCATCATAGCCATTTAGATTATCACTCCATGACATAGATCCACTATTGATGGGAAAGTAGCCATCATTATCATCAAAATACAGCTGGTAGGCAATTTGTAGTTGCTTGAGGTTACTTTTACATGTGGCCATTTTAGCTTTTTCCCTAGCTTTACTAAGTGAAGGAAGAAGAAGCGAAGCGAGGATGCCAATAATGGCGACAACCACGAGTAGCTCGATGAGAGTAAATTTCTTTTTGTCCATGGCTAAAATACCTTATAATAATATTAAGTTAATATCTCAAGCAAGGAAGTTTTTATCTTGATACAAAAAAGATAGATGTTTTTTTGTAAATCATTCATTTTGAGGGTTTTGTTATATAAACCTAATTCGTACGATTATATTTTACATTAGTAAATATACGCGTGCGTGAGGTCTATTTTAGAGATTTCAACAAGGGCAAAATCACTCTAACCGTTCATAGCTTATGATCAACTTGAGTAAATCAAGGTAGCAATCAAATTATGGCGTATTTTCAAGTCTTTAGAGGTAAAAAAAGCGTATATTAACAGCATGTGGGCGTGACGATTTTAGGACTCAGTAAAAAAGCCCTATTTTAAAATGTATGGTAACGGTTAAAGTGCGGGAATAACCCAAGGTATCAGTGACTTCGCCCATATTTCGTCAAAGTTCAACTCTCTCATTTTCCACTGAGTGATTTTCAGTTTAAAAGAGCGTCCTGTATAAATGATTTTCCCTGCTAAATCGAATAGTTTACGGCGTATGGTCGTTGGGTAGCAGTTCCAAGCAAAGCCCGCAATATTACGTTTGAAAATCTGAAAGAGATTGAAGGATATAATCCCCATTGTGTACCAAAAAGAGTTAGCGTGATAATCGAGACAAGGCATTCTCTCACTAGCAAAGTCTTTAGCCGCACGGTGGGTAAGTTCATCAGCTCCACGAGAATGGTCATAATCAATTAATTCTTGATCGGAACAATCTTTCACATCAAGATTTGTAAGAATAATACGACTTTCCAAACCTAATAAGGCTTCTCCATTTTCTTCTGTTGGTCGTAAAAACAAAGCTCTATATTGCATTTCTTCTGGCCAGGTCGCTCGTCGTTCTTGAAAAGCGAGGTAATGCCAAGTGCAGGCTTTTTTACTATAGATACCATCGAACTCCTCTATTTTTTTATTTGCATGTATCTTGTGGTCTGAATAACGCTTTCCTGCACAAATAAAGTTGATTTTAAGCTCGTCGCAAGCCGCAAAAATCTTTTGATCGTAATAACCTCCATCCATACGCACTATGATCTGAATGTCTTCTCCAAGGGTCTTACGAATCATTGGGGTTATTTCTTGTAACATCTTGATTGCCACACCATCGTGATTTGTTGAGCAATGACCCGATTGAAAATAAGTATCAACATACATACCATCCCAGATGAGGTTGATGGGATGGTATCCTTCTTTTTTCTTGTATGTACATTTTACTCCTGCGCGACATTTAGCTCCGTCGTTATCGTAGACACTGGAGTCGAGAAAAAGAATGACTTTCTGCAGATTTTTATCTTGGAGAGCACTAAGGAAAATCCTGCGGACTAAAGGACGAAGTAGTTCAAGATCTACCGTATAAGCCTTGTGAAGAATTCTTTTTAAGGCGGCGGTACCTAGAGCTTTTTTACAGCCCAAGAGTTTTTGCCAAGCTTCATCTTTCTGCAAGGTATCGAAAGTTTTTAAACTACTTTCGGTACCGTCTGTAAAAAAGAGCACAAGCTGAAAAAAGGCTTCTTCAAGCTTTATCCCTTTCTTACTTTTTCTTAAATCTTGTAATACCTTCGCAAGTTCATCACAAATGCCAGTGCCATTAATGAAATTAACAAAAGGTGCTAATCCTGATCGTGAACTTAGACAGTTTGTGGTGACTCCAATTTCTTTGATTTTTCTACGACATTCTTTCTGGGTTATTCTAGTTTTTTTGTTTTTCTTGGGCATCGTAACTCTGTGGTGTTTTGGGTTGGTGTTTTTTAGTCGAAACTAATTTAGCCCAAACGCCACTTTTCACCTCCCCAGTGAAAGTTTTATGCCTAAAGCGTATTTCTTAGGATAAAATGCTCAATCACTACAAAAATAGACATTTCTTTGATGGAGAGAGTCATATGATGAAAAAAAGTGTCGGCTTCCAAAATCTGGGGAGGAATTATAGGACACATTGATTTTAGCGAGTGGCATCCCAAGTCGAACCACTCACATCGGAAGTCGTAGCTAATGAGCCGTCATTGGTGACGAGTGATTGAATCAGATTCATTTTTGTGACATGGCCATCAGCCATCAGGAAGTTAAATTTCAAATCGGAGTGATAGGGCTCATTGAGTTCAAAAACACTGGCTTGTATACCACTAAATTCCCAAGAACAGCCCATATGAATGCGGAGATTATTATTATTAGCCAAGGGGGCAGCATTTTCGGCAAAGGTACTGACTTTAGATGTACTATTAATCTCACTTATATTTCTAGAATCCCACACACCGTAAATCCCTTGATAACCATTGCCTCCCTTTTGAGTTGGGCCATAAGTTCTGAGGATATAAGTACCATCAGTTCTTTCATCAAGAGGGCATCTGTAGCTTGCGCCATGATCTGCGCCACCAGATCGATCTGTGAAAGTAGCCCCCCAGCGACCATTTACACCAGCACCTGCGGTTATTTGCGCATCAGTGAGATCTCTGCCGTCATAAGAACTTAGGAAATCATCCCAGCCATATCCTGAGTTACCAGCAGCGTAGGGGTAATAACCTTCATTGTCATCTACGTACATGGTGACAGAAAACCCTGTTTGTTTGAGATTATTTAGACACACCGCGATTTTCGCTTTTTCACGCGCTTTTCCTAGTGAAGGAAGGAGAAGGGATGCCAGTATGCCAATAATAGCGATGACGACGAGTAGTTCGATCAGAGTGAATTTATTTTTATTCATGGCTAAAGTACCTTATATTTATATTATGTTAATATCTCTAGCAAGGAACTTTTTATGATGATACAAAAAATATAGATATTTTTTTGTAAAGTATTCATTTTGAGGGTTTTATTATATAAAATGCTTATTTCCCACAAAAAATAAATGTATCTTTGATATATAGAGTCATATGATAAAAAAAGTCTCAGCTCAAAATATCGAAGAGCTTTAAGAAATGAAAAAGATAGCCCCAGCAATTCCTTGTTGGGGGTCTTCACTAGATAGTATCCTTGAATATGACGTTATATGGTCCACATCTACCAAAGGCTGGGGCAGGCACATGAGTGATGGACCTTGAGCTATTTATTGGCATCCCACATGGTGCCCGTTGTTGCGGAAGCAGTTCCCACGCCACCACCGCTAATCGCGAGAGTCGCCTGGGAAGTCAGTGATGCAACGTGGCCATCAATAAATAAGAAATTAGATTTCCCTGATTCTTCATGAGGGATATTATCGGGATTAGCTAAAAAAGTACTAGGCATTACCATGCTTTTTCCACCTAGAGAAGGGTGACGCCCTGCAGCTCCAAGTGTGTTGTTCGAAGCCATGTATTCAAGAGTAGATAGAGTGATGCTGGTCTGATTTATTTCACTAGTTTTTAGCGAGACGGGTGCACCAGATCCCCAATGTAAACCAGTGATTCCTCGCTGTCCTGAGTTAATAGTACTACCACCGTGAATTGTTAATAAAGTAGGGGAATAAGAGAGAGTTAGTGTATCAGCTGCGCGTGCAACAGAATCAGAAGGGCAGGCGTATAAACCTTCAGAATACTGGCTCGCACTTAGAGGCGTATTAGTATTGAGGTCGGCATAGTCAACATTTCGGCCATCATATCCAGCTAAATGATCATTCCATGACATATTAGTTGTGTCAAAAGGGAAGTAATCATCGTTATCATCCGTATACATCATATATGCGATATGTAATTGTTTCATATTGCTTTTGCAAACAGACATTTGAGATTTTTTTCTGGCTTTACCTAGAGTCGGAAGAAGCAGGGAGCCGAGGATGCCAATAATGGCGATGACAACGAGTAGTTCGATGAGAGTGAATTTTTGTTTTTTCATGGCGAAAGCACCTTATATTTATATTATGTTAGTATCTCTAGCAAGGGACTTTTTTGGCTGATACAAAAAAGATACAGTATTTTTTGTAAATCATTCATTTTGAGGGCTTTGTTATATAAAATGCTTAATCACTACCAAAAATGTAAACTATTGATTTATATAATGATCCAATGGCAATTTCGAATGAAATTAGTTCTATGAAATGCTCAGTCCCCAAGGGAAAACAAGCAAAATGACTCTATTTTATAAAAGAGGGTGACAGGATCTGTTCTGCAATGCGAACTTACTGAGAAATAAGCTTTAGGGAATTGACTTGAAATGAAAAAAATAGATAAGAAAATTATACTTTTATTAGTCGTTTTTAGCCTCGTGGGGCTGACGGCTAGCGCCTGTGATGTACCGGTGTTTCGTTATGCACTGGAACGCTGGCAAGCGGATAAATTTAAACTTGAAATACCTGAGACACTGCAAGTCGATAAAGTTGATGATAACAGCAATCTTAGTATTGAAAAAAAATCTACTCAGCAAGTTAAAGTCTATTTTCCCCATGCGAATAGTCCCTTTTTGGTAGAAGAGCAAGAAGATTTTTCCTATGCTGCGCTGATTGATTCTCCTGCGCGTCGCGAGATTGCCAAACGTCTAATTGCTGGTGATTCAGTGGTATGGGTAGCCTTGACTAAAGATGGTCAGTTACCAGAGCAGGAGGCCTTGGAGCAGGGCTTACGCTCATCGGAGAAGAAATTGAGTAAGGAAGATCGGCAATTAAAATTTTCGACTTTGTCAATCAAACGCGATTCGAAAGAAGAACGCTATTTTATTGCGAGCCTACTTACGGTGGAAAATGACCTCATGGAAATTGATGAGAGCATGGTGTTTCCCGTTTTTGGTCGTGGCCGTGTGCTCGAACCCGTAATTGCTCAGGGAATTAATGAAGAGAATATAAATGAGATGAGTACTTATTTGTCGGGTGATTGTTCCTGCGAGATAAAGAATCAAAATCCCGGCCTTGATTTACTTTTTAATTTTAATTGGGAAGAAGCACTGGAAGGCAAATCACAGATTGTCGAAAAGAGTCTACCTGAGTTGAGTGGAGTTCTTGATTTTAAAGCAGAGAATCCCCCCTCAAAGGCCCCTGCGTCAAATGAGCCTGTGCCAGAAAAATTTCCCGATAGTCCAGAACATGAAATAAATGGATCCTTGGCTTTATATCTCGGCGCCGGTCTGCTGCTCGTTATTGTCATCAGCAGTTTTATAATTTTTATTAAAAGGTAAAAAATGCATCTAATTTCCCATACTCTATTGTTCTTAATTATTTCTCTTTCAAGTTTTGCTGATGATTGGCCTCAGTGGCGCGCAGACGCGGGTCATCGCGCTAGTGCTAAGGAAGCTTTACCTGCAGGTCTAAAGCCCGATTGGGCTTTGCAGTTTAATAAACGTCAGCAGGTATGGGATGATGCACTGAATTGGGACCTAATGACTTACGATCGTGCTTTCGAGCCAATAGCTAAGGATGGCCGACTCTATTTGGCTTTTAATGATCGCGATAAAATTGTTGCTTATGATATCAAGAGTGGTAAACAGCTCTGGCAATTTTTTGCTGGAGGTCCAGTGCGTTTGGCCCCCGCAGCTTGGGGAGATAATATTTATCTCGTTTCTGATGATGGTTACCTCTACTGCCTAGATGCGGCGAGTGGCGAGTTAAATTGGAAATTTCGTGGTGCACCTTCGGCCCGCAAAGCGCTAGGGAATAAGCGTGTAGTATCCGCTTGGCCGGCCCGTGGCGGTGTGGTAGTGAAAGATGGTCAGGTTTTTTTTACGGCGAGTATATGGCCTTTTATGGGGACTTATTTTTATTGCCTCGATGCTAAGAGTGGCAAGGTGATTTGGCTCAATGATGGTACGAGCTTCAACTACATTAAACAGCCGCACAACACCTTTGCCTTTGCCGGTATTGCACCCCAGGGAGTGCTGGCAGTCTCTGGTGACAAACTCGTTATTCCTGGAGGTCGTTCGATTCCAGCAGTTTATGATGCGAAGAGCGGAAAAGAACTCTTTTTTAATCACGCTGCAAGTAAGAAAGGCGTGGGCGGAAGCTCAGTTTTTGCCGATGATGAGTATTTCTATGTTCATACTCGCCTGCTCGGAGTTCGTGCTCATGATTTGAAAAAAGGCAAGGAAATTGCACTGTCTTTACAGGAACCAATTCTCGAGGGTGATACGCTCTATACATATTTCGATGGTCAGCTCCATTGCCTTGATCGCAAAAACTTTTTTGCGCCAAAAACTGGGGATCCGGGTTATAAAATAAGTTTCCCCGCGGTGAAGAAAATGCGCTATATAAAGCTGCGTGGAACTGAGCTAAAGGATGGTTACTTTGGTATTGCCGATCTAAATATTATGATTGACGGTATTCCCATGGATAAGGCTCATTGGCATGAGAAATCGGTTAGCTCCAGCGAAGGAAGACAGAAAGTGGGCTATGCCTTCGACAAGAGCTCAAAAACTTACTGGCTGAGTAAAAAGGAAAAATCAGTTCCCGAGTTAAGCATATCTCTCGGTACTTGGTATGATTTTGATAATTTACATTTTCTGCCACCTACGGGAAAAAGGGACAAAGGAAAGCCTGAGGCGATTGAAGTCTATGTCTCGAATAACAAAAAGGACTGGAAGAAGGTTTTTGCTGGTGAACTGAATAAGAAGACCTGGGTAAAAGGGAAGGCCAAAAAATCGAAGAAATGGAGCGTGAAGCTGCCAGCCGTCAGCGATATGATAAAAACGGGAAATACAATTTATGCGGCTACGGCCGAGGGTATCTATGTGCTTGATTGTATTCAGCAAAAAGTAATCACTAAGTTAGCTACGCAAGACGAAATTGTGCGTCTAATAGCAGCTTCAGATCGACTCGTTGCAGTCAGTCTCGAGGGCAGAATTACGGTTTACTCAAATCAAACAGCTAAGTTTCGCCAAGTCAAGAATAAGTTTGCATCAGTTAGGCCGGCAGCGCTTGCAGTGACACGCGCCACAAGTCTTGTTAAAATGGCGGCTGATGATAAGGCCTATGCAATGTTAGTTGGACCCTCTTCACTAGATGAAATCACGGCCTTGCTCAAAGCCTCTCAGATGCAGCTTTTGGTATTGGGGGTTCCTTTAGCTAAGCTGAATGATTGGCGAAGCCAGTTGGATGCGGCCGGACTCTATGGCAAACGGGTCAGTATCTTTTCTGAAAACCTCGATGAATTCAAAGCTCCTTCCTATATTTTTCAATTGATTGCGCTCGGCGCAAATTTCACAGATACCACTACTGAATGGAAAGCGCTGTGGAGCTCCTTACGCCCCTATGGCGGAGTGCTCGCTTTGGGTAAGCATTCATCTAAAGCGGCACTGAAGTTACCTCAAGCTCAGTTGAAACAATACAAGGGCGAAAAGTTCGTGCTTAAGCAAGGAGCCTTACCTGGCAGTGCCGATTGGACTCATATGTACGGCGACATGGCTAATACAGTGAAATCCGACGATAAGTTGATTAAGCTGCCCTTGGGAGTGCTCTGGTTTGGTGGCAACTCGAACCTAGAAGTTTTACCGCGTCATGGACACGGTCCCCCAGAGCAGGTCGTAGGAGGACGCCTCGTGATAGAGGGCATGGATATGATCTCGGCGCGTGATGTTTATACCGGCCGACCTTTGTGGAAAAAGAAATTCAAGAACCTTGGAAACTACGGTGTTTACTTTGATAAGACTTATAAAGATACACCCCTAAGTACTGCGTATAATCAGGTGCATATTCCCGGTGCCGGTGGCCGCGGAACCAACTATGTTGCCTTAGCGGACAAAGTTTATGTACTCGAGGGTGATACCTGCCATATCATTGATGCCGCCACGGGGCGCGATCTCAAGGACGTACATATTCCAAAAAACGAGCAGGGTGATGAGCAGGCCTGGGCCTTCCTAGGTCTGGAGCAGGAATTTCTAATTGGAGGAACCGGCTTTGCGAATTATACCAAGAAGGCTCCAGTTAAAAAAATGAATTCTTGGGTTCAGAACGTTGATCTTTCGGGCTCCAATGGACTCGCAGTTTTTGATCGTCATAGTGGAGAAAAGCTATGGCAAGTGAAGGCGAATTATAGTTTTTTACACAACTGTATTGTGGCGGGTGAGGGAAAGATTTATCTACTCGATCGCCTCCCTTCGACTTTCGAGTCAAAACTCAAACGTCGTGGAAAATCACTTCCTGATCAGTACCGTTTGCTCTGTCTAGATCTGAAAACGGGCAAGGAACTCTGGTCAAATACAGAAGGTATTTTTGGGACATGGCTCGGTTATTCCAAGCAGCACGACGTTCTTATACAGGGAACATCCAAAGCAAGGGATCGTAGTAATATGGAGGCAGCCATGGGCATGGTCGCTTATCAGGGTGGAAATGGGAAGGTTTTGTGGCAGGATCTTAAACGCAAATATGCGGGACCGATGATGATTCATAATGAGACCATTATTACCAACGTCGAGGGTGGTAAACTTTCTGCAGGTGCTTACGATCTGAAGACTGGTAAGTCACGTCTAGTAAAGAATGCGGTCTCGGGTAAAATGGAACCTTGGAAATTTACGCGTACTTATGGTTGTAATACGGCAATTGCTTCTGAGAATTTACTTACTTTTCGCTCCGGTGCAGCCGGTTTTTACGACCTCACTACTTTCACTGGGACCGGTAATTTTGGGGGCTTTAAATCTAGTTGTACGTCTAATTTAGTGGTCGCAAATGGCGTGCTCAATGCACCGGATTATACTCGTACCTGTAGTTGCGCTTATCAGAATCAGACTTCACTTGGCATGGTACACATGCCCGAACTCGATTATTGGGTGAAGTCACGACCAGGACTCGAACTCTCGAGTAATCAGCAGGTCGAGCAGTTGGGGATCAATTTTGGAGCACCAGGTGATCGCATGGATGCCAAGGGTCTCTTCTGGGTGAATTACCCCTCCACAGATGAGAGCTCAACCAAGCTCTTCTCGATTGCAGGCGATAAACTTGCTTATCATCGCAGTGCCTCGCTCAGTGGTGGACTTAGTTGGGTGAAGAATAACTCGATTGAAGGATTGAATGAATTCAAGATTAAGCTCAGTGCCAAAAAGTATAAACTACGCCTTTATTTCCCCAAAGTGGAAGCTTCTACTTTTCACGTGGAAGTGAATGGCAAGCGCGTATTGGAGAATTTCAGTCCTTTCTCAAGTACTCAGTATAAGGAATTTTCTATTGCAGGTGGCGAGACTAAAATCAAGCTCATCCCAGTTAAGGGAAGGACTCATATAAGTGGAATTTCTTTCCACGCAGGAGAATAAGTACCCACCTTAATCATCATAGAATAGTCTGAAGAACTCAGACCTCTGGGAGTCCAGTGATCTGAGGAGGGAAAGGACTATATTGTCGCCAAATTAATAGCATCGAAGATGCGTCATTTTTTTAGCCTTGGGGGGAAGGTGAAGCCCACTCCCAAGGAATTGATTATTCATCATTAGATCATCGAAGATGGTCAATTGATTCGCCCTCGTCGAGGACGTAATTTATAATGTATTTGTCCACCTGGGGTTTCACCCTGGCTGAGTACATTCATCCACTTCGAGGGTGTGAAATCATACCCCTTTTTTTAGACATAATAATTTCATATCTCTAAGCTATTATTGTGACGATGAAGCCTAAACTAAAGGTCTGCCAGCGTTTTTATTGATATACATTATGGAGTGTTAAGATGAAAAAATTCCTGTTGAAATCCATTATATTCACAGCTTTACGCTCAGGTATGTAAAATGATTAAGCAGATTTATTTTTTCGATGAAGGCGTTTGAAGAATTCGCCCGACTTGGAAAAATTGGGTCGATTGAGGGGATCAGGGTCCAACATGATTTTAAGGAAGGAAGGCAGTTTTTTATTGTCAAAAGTTTCGATGAATTGAGCTCTTTCGATTTCAATTGCTAATGGATCTTTTTGCGTAAAAGGCGGCTTCCCAGTAAGGAAAGTAATGGCCAAAATGGCCAAAGAGTAAACGGAACTCGCTTCGTCATGGTCTTTGCTTGAAATGAGCTCAGGAGCGAGGCTCGAGTTAGCGATAGTCGAATGAAGTCCAATACTAGAGAGGATAAGTTCTCTAATGCTATAATCGGCTAATTTGACGGTGCCATCGAGTTCCAGCATAACATCTGAAGGTAGAAAGGCTCCAAAGCAACGTTTTTTCGCTAGGAAATGAGCAGTTTTACATACTTTATGGAGAATGAAAGCGACTTGATCTTTAGGTAGCTTTCCAAATTCGGCAAGGTAGTGATTCATTCTGTAAGGTGAATTTTCTCTTGAAATATAGTAGGCGGAATCATCTTCAGTACAATGAAGGGGGGAAAGGAAATCCTTGATCTCAATTGAAGCGTAAAAAGTAAAGATGTCTTTGAGTTCTTCTAAAGGCGGAGCAGCATGGGTTTTTTCGTAAACAACGACATCACAATTGATATCAGCTTTTTTATTTTGAGCGCGAAAAATATTAATGAAGTCACTCTCATAAATATGCTTATCATAAATAAATAAGTTTGTTTCAATAGGTACACGAAATTTTAGGTGGCAATGGGGACATTGAACTTTTTCAAATAGTTCCGTGATTTGGAATGATGTACTAGCTTCACAATTAGAGCAGGTGATAAGACTTTGGTATTTTTGGACATTGCTTTGAATAGGATCTGCAAGCGCTACCTGACTAGAAAGAGTTCTATGATTTTGCGAGTTCTGTTTTGCTACAGATAGCAGATCTATATTTAGCCTTTGGTCTATTTCGGTGCCTGACAGTACTTGTACGTGTTCAGTCATTAAATCCAGCATAGCTAATCAATTCTCTCTAGTTTAAATAAGACGGCTAAGATAAAAAGGGAAGACGATAATACTATGCATAATTAGTTAAGATTGTGTGAGTCTTATAAGACTTGGGAATAAGTCATATTTTCAACTGAAGTCATGAGCTCTAGAAAGAGCCTATTTTCTAATAATTGAGAGGTTTTATTATTTGGGGATGCTTTGGAGGATGTGCTGAGCAAAGGCTTGGGAGTTTTTGTCGATATTAGAATCCAGTAGAGCTTGTGCATCAGCTTGTGCAAGGGACCACTTTTTTTGAATGAGGTAGATTCGCGATCTCCGCATAAGAGAATTGAGGCGATAGTCATTGTGTTTAGCACTGCGAGTGTAGTATTCGATAGCAAGTTCGTAGTCTTTTAATTGCTCGGCTAATTGCGCAATGGAAATGAGCGTAATGGCATTGTCGGCATTATATTTCAGGGCTTCTTGATAGAGTTTGAGAGCTTCTTCTTGTTTGCCTAAGTTCATTTTTACTTGTGCGTAGATTTGGTAATAGTTTTCTTTGTTTTCAAATTTGAGCTTATCGAGTTTAGCCAAGACGACTGCTGCTTGATCGTATTTTTGTATACTCATGAGGGCGTAGGCTTGTTTGAGTGTGGCATCTGTTGCCATATCACCTTTTATTTGTGCATAGTGTTTGGCCGCAGCTATGTAGTTGCCTTGAGAGTAATAGAGGCTAGCCAAGTTCATTTTTTCTGAGTCACTTAGTTCAAAAAGTTGGTCAAATAAGACAAAGTTCATGAGGGCTTCTTCGCTTTTATCGACTTGGTTGAGGCAAGAGATATAGCTGAGCCAAACATTGCGATTTTGAGGGTTTTTGTCGAGTATTTCGCGGGCAATGATGAGGGCATCGGCGTAGTTTTCTTGGTGCATGCGAATATCGAGAAAGTATTTATTGATTTCTTTATTTTCGGGATCAAAAAGACGGACATTTTCGAAGGCAAACCAAGCGGCTTGCCAATTTTCGAGGCTCATGTGAATATAGGCAATATTTTTCCATGTATTGAGGTCAGCGGCAGCTTGGCGAATGACTGCAGATAAATGTTTGAGTGCGAGGGTATTGTTATTTTCTTGGAGGTATATATGGGCCAGAGCTTTATGGGCACGAGTGAATTCGGGGAGTTTTTTGATGGCAGTTAAAAAGCTAGAGATCGCCAATTTTTGATTCTTTTGATCGAGGTAGAGGCTTCCCTGCAAGTAATCAAATACAGGGGAACGCGAGGGCTCCATTGCCTGAAGTTTATCGAGTGCTTTTTTTGGTTCTTTTGCGATCAGTTCAATGATGTCTTGGTACTGGCGACTTTGTTCGCGTGGGACACTGGGCTCAAGAGCCAAGAGGCTCAGACTGAAAAGGTAGAATAGGTACTTCATTATTTTAACCTAAAATCATAATTAATAATTCTTTTTGAATTGACGGCACGGCCATTTTTGAGGGCTGTCTTGTAGTTTTCTGCGAGCAGGGCTTTGATGCAAGTTTTATCAAAAACCCCTCGATGTGGAGATTCCAAAATTTTGTAAGTGGAGACTTGTCCTTCTTTAGTGATCAGGACTTCAACGCTTAAAGTTCCGGTCAAGCCGCGTTGCATGGCCCGACGTGGGTAAGTGGGTTGAACAAATTTGAGGCGACGCGCTTGTTGATCGACTTCGGCTAATTCAAAGACGCCGCTATAATCAAGGCTAGTTGAATTAGAGGGAGCCTGAGAAGCCGTGCTTTGAGCAGGGATAGGAGGGCTGATATCGAAGTCATGATTGAAGTCATTTGTCAGGCTCATGGGGGTGAATTGAATATCGCTAGCAAATGAAATAGGAGCTAAATCCATCTTTATATTTAATGGTTTGATGGGCTCAATGGTGGGAGGCCTTGGTGTGGGAGTTTTAAGCTTTTTGAGTATTTTCTTTTTGGGAACGGACTGAGTTTTTTTAATAGCTTTTTTCTTTTTGACAAATTGCGGTATTTCTCTAACTTCAATGATTTTTTCAGGGGGGTTATTGGCTTTGTTCATGAAGGGGAGCAGGAGGAAGAATGCGGAACCAAATAAAATTGCGAACATACAATTTACCCAGGCCATCTTATAGGAAGATTTGGAGCTTCGATAAATAAGGATTTCGCTATTGTTGGTCATTATTCAGACTCGGTAGCTAAACTAATTTTTTTAGCACCTGCTAAGCGGCACTCATCCATGATGTCGGCTAAATCACCGACGTCGGCATCGACATCTGCCATAATGACCACCGCTTGATTTTTTGTTTTCATCTTTTTGGAGACATAGGAGCGCAGGCTATTGAAAGATATATCTCGTCCATCGGCTCTGAGTTTACCTGTTTCCGTTAGGGTGATCATAATATTTTGAGAAGCAACTTTTCCTGCAGATTGTTGCGAGGGACGTTCGATATCCATGCCTTTATCTTTAGAAAAAACGGAAGTGACGATAAAGAAAATCAAGAGGATAAAGACCATGTCAATGAGGGGAGTCATATCGACATTTTGAGTGTCGTCATCCATTTTTAAACGTGAATAGAGTTTTCTCATGAGGCCAGGTCCTGGGGATTATTACCAAGTTTGGCGATGTGATAGATTAAGCGTTCGAGCTCGGTAGATAAGCGTAGGAATTTTCTTTTTAAATAAGCGGAAGCAAAAACGCCAGGCAGGGCAATGAGTAAGCCCAGTTGCGTAGTGAGCAAAGCTTTGGAAATACCTTGAGAAACAAGGGTGATGTCACCTGATTGACTGAGGGCGGCAAAAGTTTGAATCATACCTGCCACAGTACCCAGTAATCCTAGTAATGGAGCGGATTTGACGAGGGCATCGACAACGCCAAATTCTTTGTGGATGGCAGTGACTTCGCAAATACTTGCTTCTTCGTAGCGTTCTTGAAGGGTGATTTTACGATGATCTTTTGTGGCTAAGACATAGTTGATGATATGGGGGATGAGCCCACTTTTTTGACAGAGCCAAAGTCGAACTTCTTCTTTGCTTTTACCATCTAATAAGAGGTGAGTAATTTCATGACTCAAGTGACTCGTATTAAACCAGCTATGCTTGAGTTTTTGGTAAACGCGAAGCAGGTAGATCCATGAAATGACTGACAAAAACCAAAGTGCCAGAGAAAACCAACCGGCATCACTCCACATGTTAATGATTGTTTGCCAGTAGTTCATTAAGCGCGCGATCCGTTAATAAAGCTTAGGCTAGCTTTTTCTAAGCTGGAAATAATGGTACGCAAGCGACGATTGAGCAAGGCATAGGTAATGAGTGTGGGAATGGCGACGAGTAGGCCAACTTCCGTAGTGACAAGGGCTTCTGAAATACCCAAGGAGAGTTGGTTGGCATCGGAAGTTCCGTAGATGCCGATCATTTCGAATGTTTTGATGATACCCATAACGGTTCCTAGTAGGCCCATGAGTGGAGCTGCACCAGCAGAGACTGAGAGGATATGCATCAGGCGGTCAAGACGTGGGAGTTCACTTAAAATGGTTTCATTGAGTAATTCTTCCAAGTCAACGCGAGGGGCATCTTTGTATTTGAGGGCTTCGCCGAGAAGTGCACGAATGGGTTTCTTGAGCTGTTTTACATATTGCTCAGCTTCTTCAAGTTTATCTTCTTTGATCAAGGAAATGAGTTTGATGACTTTATCATCGTATTGACTCCTGATGGAGTAAAGTTGAATGAATTTGTAGAGTGCAATAATGATACAGATGAAGCCGAGGAATAAAAGGGGGTAGACCATGATACCACCCGCTTTTAAATGGTCCTGGAGAGTTTTTTCTTTAGCGGAATCTTTAAAAACGAGTCCATCGGAAAAGTCGAACTGTAGAGTGCAGTTTGCGGATTCCGCAAAATCACTAAAAGCTTGTTCAGATCCATTGATGGGAATGATTTGCGGGTAGGGGGAATTGTTTTTTATTTGGCCGATTCCAGCACTTTTTTCGAGTTTGTAATAATGCTTGGCACGACTAATGGATAGACTATCGGCTTCTAATACTTGACCTTGAATATTCGCTACTTTAGCTTTGCCTAAATGAGTCGTCGAGCCTTGATTCACAATGCTGGAAGTAATGTCGAAATAGCTATTCAGTGCTTGAGAGAAATCCTTACTTTCGATTAAGCTATCTAATGCTTTTAATTTCGTTTGCTCTTGATCGATTTCTTGCTGACTTATGAGTGACTCAAATTCTCTTCTTTGATCGAGTAGAGCTATTTTGAAATCATCTTGTTCGTCTTCCAGTTGATTGATATCATTTAAAACTTGTTCGAGTTCTTTTTGTAGTAAAGATATTTGATTATCTAAATTCTGAGAAGCGGATTTTGCGAGTTCTGCTTTGTCTGCATCCATTTGGGTGAGTAGTGCTTGACGTTCTTTAAATATGCTTTGTTCTTGCTTGGCCAGTGCTTTGTTAGCGCCTAGATAAGAAGCTTGAAGATCTTTGGATACTTGGCTGAGTTCGACGGCATAAGCATTGACTAAAAGGAAGCATAAGCTAAAAAGTACTTTCTTCATTTTTTAAGCCCCAATTTCAAATTAACTAGAGCGGGGCGACCATCACGGTTTGTTTGAGCAAAGGCAGTTTCGATATCTTTTAGCATGGAGCTATCGACTTGAGCCTGCCAAGTATCTTTAAAGTTTAGTGTGCCACAAAGGGATTTGTCTTTGTTGATGAAATAGCCTTGGGCGGTTCCAATATAGAGGCAGGAAAGCTGCCATTCTTTACCCTCGATAATATGAGATTCGCTTAGTACATGAACTTTACTTTGGAGTTCGAGATAGCTTTGAGTATATAATTGAATATTGGCTAAAGTTTGATTGATGCCAAGACTTTTATTAAGTTCATCATATTCGTTTTGAATGAGTGAGACTAGACCTTTAGGTAACTTTGGCTGCCATTGACTGATAAGGATGTTTTTTTGTTTCTCCAATGAGTCTTGATAGGCTTTTTTGTTTTGAGTGAGTAGAGCTTGCTGCTTCTTAGCTTGATCCAAGCTAGTATGCAATTTTGCCAATTGCTGTTCTTGATCTTGTTTGTTGCTCTTCGAGTTGTCTAGCTCTTGCTTAATGAGCTTGATTTGAAGGTTTAAAACTTGTTTTTCTTCTTGCCATTGCAGATCTTGATTCTGCAGTTTGAGATCGATATCGTTAGTTTTTTTAATCAATTCTAACATGTCTTTTTGTGTAAGAGCTTCTTGCGCAAAAAGCAGGCTCGGCAAATAGACTAGAAATAAGTAAATTGTTTTCATTATTATCCTGTAAGTGTGTCAGCTGAATTTATTCAAGAACTTAGTGGACTTAAGTCTTTTTTCTAGGCTAAATGAGATCATTTCTCAAGTTAAGGTTAATGTGGTCTGAGGATCTATTTTAAGTGAAGATAGAGAAAACGATATTTATATGGAATGAGCATAAAAAAAAGGGAGACTTCAGTCTCCCTTTCAATACCTATATAAACAAACAAGCTCTAAAAGAACATTGATAAATGAATGGTACTCTCAATCCTTAATGTTCCAAGTGCAATTGAGACTTAATTTCACCTATAGCCTTATTGAGGAAACTTCAGTAATGAAGTTTCCTAGACTTTATTGAATAACTAATTCATCATTGAGCAATTCAATATTGATAGACTTATCATTTTCAAGACTTCCATCTAAGATTTTTCTCGCAATCATGGTTTCCAATTGTCGCTGTAGGTAACGCTTGAGAGGACGAGCTCCATAAATGGGGTCATAGCCTTGTTCACCAATGAAGTTTTTGGCCTCATCAGAAATACTGAGAATAACTCCTTGTTCTTTAAGGCGTTTACTTAAGTCCTTAGTGAGCAGTGAAACAATTTTCACAATCTCATTTTTCTGCAATTGTTTGAAGAGGACAATCTCATCAATACGATTGAGGAATTCAGGTCGAAAGGACGCTCTGAGTTGATTCATGACTTGATTTCGTGCTTCTTTGTCTTGAGCCTCATCATCACCCTGTATTTTTAAGAGGTGCTCTGAGCCAATGTTAGAAGTCAGAATGATCACTGTATTTCTAAAATCTACAGTACGACCACGTGAATCCGTTAGGCGACCATCATCTAAGAGTTGCAGTAGGATATTGAAAACGTCTGGGTGGGCTTTTTCAATTTCATCAAAGAGCACAACAGAATAGGGTTTACGGCGTACGGCTTCAGTTAAATAACCACCTTCTTCGTAACCGACATAACCTGGAGGCGCACCAACGAGACGTGAAACTGAATGTTTTTCCATGTACTCACTCATATCAATTCGAATAAGTTCTTCGGAATCAAAAAGAGAATAAGCTAGAGTTTTTGCCAGTTCAGTTTTACCTACGCCAGTGGGGCCCAAGAAGATGAAACTACCGATTGGACGGCGAGGATCTTTGATCCCTGCACGAGCGCGAATAACGGCATCGGCCACGGCTTGAACGGCTTCGTCCTGGCCAATGACTTTTTCGTGAAGCGTTTCGTCAAGCTTAAGGAGTTTTTGTTTTTCCCCTTCCACAAGTCGAGTTACGGGAATGCCCGTCCAACGTGCCACGACATCGGCAATTTCGTCTTCTTCTACTCGTTCGTGAATGAGCGCACTTTCTTGAACTTTGGCGGCTTCTTCTTCGAGCTTTTTGATTTCCGCCTCAAGATTGGGGATGTCATTATACTGAATTTGAGCCAAACGTTCATAATCTTGTGTATTCTGCACATTTTGAAATTCGGTACGCAATTCATCGAGCTGTTCGCGTTTGGAGCTGACGGCTTGGATGGCTTGTTTTTCTTTCTGCCATTGAGCGCGCATGCTTTGCGAACTTTCTTTGAGGTCAGCGAGTTCTTTGCGAAGCTGCTGTAAGCGTTCTTTAGAGGCTTTATCTTTTTCCTTTTTAAGAGCGACTTCTTCAATTTCCAAGCGCATGATACGTCGAGTGATTTCGTCAAGTTCAGCAGGCATAGAATCGATTTCGGTACGAATGGAAGCGCAGGCTTCATCCATTAAATCAATAGCTTTATCAGGCAAGAAACGGTCGGAGATATAACGATCCGAGAGTATAGCAGCAGCCACGAGTGCGGTATCCGCAATTTTAACTCCATGATGAACTTCGAAACGCTCTTTAAGGCCACGTAAGATCGAGATAGTATCCTCGACATTGGGGGCATCCACCATAACCGGCTGGAAACGGCGTTCGAGAGCGGCGTCTTTTTCGATGTACTTACGATGTTCATCTAAAGTAGTTGCACCAATGCAGTAGAGTTCACCGCGAGCGAGCATAGGCTTGAGCATGTTACCGGCATCAGAAGAACCTTCAGTTTTTCCGGCACCCACGATGGTGTGAATCTCGTCAATGAAGAGAATGATACGTCCGTCGGCGTTTTTGATTTCTTTGAGAACAGCTTTTAATCTTTCTTCAAAATCACCACGAAATTTGGCTCCCGCCATGAGTGCAGTCATATCGAGAGAGAAAATGGTTTTGTCTTTCAGTCCTTCAGGCACATCACCACGAACAATACGTTGTGCTAAGCCTTCGACAATAGCGGTTTTACCAACACCAGGCTCACCAATAAGGATGGGGTTATTCTTTGTTTTACGTGAAAGAATACGTACAATGGAACGCACTTCGGTATCGCGACCAATGACGGGGTCGAGTTTACCACTGCGGGCTAATTCCACTAGATCAGAGCCATACTTCTCCAAAGCTTCGTAGGTATTTTCGGGGTTTGGAGAATCGCATTTTTGTCCACCACGTATGCTCATGCATGCCTCGCTTATTTTTTTGTGCTTGATATTAAATTGATTTAAAAGTCGTCCAATATCGGTATTTTTACTTTCATGGGTAGCAGCTAATAAAAAATGTTCCGCACTGAGGTAAGTATCTCCCATTTTTTTGGCTTCTTTTTCAGCTTTTGCTACAAAAGGAGTGAAGCGTGAAGAAAAATAGACTTCCGCTGGACTATCGAGTTTACCTCTGCCATCCAAGGCTGTGTTTAGTTCATTAATAAATTGCTGTGAGGAAGCCTCGCAACGATCGATGATTCGAGCTGTCAGGCTTCTTTCTTGATTGAGTAAAGCCAAGAAAAAGTGTTCGAGGTCGAGTTGTTGATGGTGCATATCAGTGGCAAGGGCCTTAGCTTCATTTAAGGCCTCACGTGATTTTTCGGTAAATTTGTTAATATCCATAATATATTCCTTTAGTTATAATATAGCTCCTTATTAAAAGACGAGGTGCCAAGAGTTTCTGTAGTGGCGTTAAGAGTTTTGTTATTAAGGTTTTATATATATAAGTGGAGCTTCAATCCGCTTGGTGGAGAGAGAGTATTGTCTTACTGGCACTATTTATGATGACAGTCTGTCTCAGTGATTAAAGTTGAATATGGCAAAGGGCTTCATAAGAGTGAAAGAGCTCATAAAAACGCCTATGAAATGAGTGAGAAGCTCGTGTGACATCAAAAGTTATTGTTGATGACAACTTGTTCATAATCAAACTTGCCAGGGCGGTCCCAGGCTTCCACAGTACCTTTACCAATAGCGAGGCACATGGAAATGATGTGATCATCGGGAAGTTTAATTAATTTTGCCACGGCGTCAAAATCAAAACCATCCATGGGACAGGAGTCATAGCCCATGGCTTTGGCTGCCAGCATGAGTGTTTGTGCGGCAATACCACAGGAACGCAAGGCTTCGTCATGTTGGATTTGTGGTTTATCGCGATAGTACTTATCAATGGCAGGTACTAAAAAACCTTGAACTTCTTGGGGAGCATTTTTCCATAATTGCGCAGAATTATTTTGCCAAGTCTGGGTATCTGCACAGAGGACTATAAATAAGGATGAATCGGTGACTTGTGCTTGGTCCCAAGCGACCTTGCGGATTTCTTGGCGCAAAGTGGGGTCGCTTACGACAAGGAATCGCCAGTGTTGAAGATTAAAGGCGGTGGGGGATAACATAGCTAAGGAAAGTAATTCCTTGATTTCAGCATCAGTCATTACATGTGTGGCATCATAGTGCTTAACTGAGCGACGTGCGCGGATGGTGTCGAGGGTATTCATAGTGCTCTCCTTTATTTAAGACAGGATGAAGATATGCGAGAGCTAAATGTAAAGCAAGTTATAGGCTGAGTGAGCGCTACCTTTTTTTAAAGATTATGTATATAAAGAAAGGCGTTCCAATCAAAGCCGTCATAATTCCAATGGGCAGTTCACCTTGTGAGGGTAGAACTCGACATAGAAGATCGCAAAAACAAAGAAAAAAAGCACCGAAAAAGAGACTTTGCCAAAAGAGGGTTTTATGTCCCGGCCCATAGATTCTGCGACATATATGGGGGACGACGAGTCCGACAAAACCTATAGGGCCACAGAGTGAGACGAGTCCGGCACTCATGAGAGATACAGCGAGAAAGATCAGTCTTTGGTTTTTGCGTATTTGAACACCCCGAGTGGCCGCCAATTGTTCGCAACTAAAGAGAAGGTCGAGTTCTTTACGCAGGGAGTAGATAATAAGGATAGCGGGAAGGATTAAGGGAGAGATATAAAGCAAGGGTTTATATCCAACAATTTGCATGCTGCCCATCATCCAGTAAACCATACGTGCTATATCATCGGGGCGAGCCATGTATTGAATGAAAAGAATGAGGCTATTGAAGATAAAGGAGAGCGCGACGCCACCCAAGAGCAAGTCGCTAATGGGAGAATTGGGGCGTAGACGATGAAGAAGAAGAATGAAAGAGATGGCAATTAAACAACCTAAAAAAGCTGCTAGGGAATAGATGATAGAAGAATACTCATTGATGATTTGGATTTCTACCATAGTGAGGATAGCAACACCTAAAGCCGCACCGCCTGAGATGCCCAGAGTAAATGGGCTGGCCAATTCATTGCGAAAGAGTGCTTGGAAAGCCATGCCTCCAATAGCTAAACCGGCACCACATATCCAACAAAGGATAATGCGAGGCATCCGCAATTCCCAAAAGATGAAGTACTGCTGATGTTGGGGATTGAAAATATTTTCTATATCAATTTCACTGAAGCCATAGAGAGGACAAAAGATTAAGGCAATAAGGCTAAGGATGCAGGGAAGGCTATTTTTCATTAGGGGCTAGCTTGCTGCAATACTTTACTGAAGTCTTTCATACTTTCTTGGATCTTTGGGCCAGGGATCATGATGTGAGCATTAGTAATAAAATGAATTTCTTGCTTGCGGACGGCGGAAAGAGATGAAAGTATTTGCCAGGCTTTTATTTCGGCGTCTTGAGCTTTTTTGCTGAGAGCGATGGGACCGAGAATAATGATTATATCTGGATTGGATTGAATGAGCTCTTCTGCAGAGAGTTGGTAAAAACATTTATCACTTGTAATGGCTGAATGACCTTTGAGACCAGATAAGATTTCACCATAAAAGCTTTTGTTACTAGCTGCCCAAGGAGCGATTTTTCCTGGGCTACTACTGAGTCGTGAGATGAGGATAAGAGTTTTTTGCTGAGTATCTTGGTGTGTTGTTGCGAGCTTCGCAAACTTCTCTTTTGTTTGTGAACGAAGTTTTAAGGCAGCCTTATCGACGCCACAAATTCCGCCAAGCTTAATATAGGAATCATAAATACTTGCGAGTGATTGATTGCGAATGCTTAAGGTTCGTACACCTGCCTTTTTTAAGTTGTCAAGAGTGCGTTTATCGCTATGGAGAGTGATCACCAAGTCGGGCTTTAAAACTAATAAGGCTTCTAGCGATGGATTCATATTGCCGACAGAAACGATTTTTCGCCCAGATTTTGGTTGTGGACAAAAACTCGTGATGCCGACTAATTTATGTTCTACACCCAAGGTGTAGAGGGTGTCAGTGATAGAAGGGGCTAATGAGATGATGCGCTGAATCGGTTCTGCTTGTTGTGAAAAACAAGTTAGGGCCGTAAAAGCAAAGAGGTATAAAATTTTATTCAGCGACATCATCAATTTCTCTTTTTAGAATTCGTGGGTAATTACAAAGCCCGTAACGAAGTTACGTTCTGGAGCCGTATATTCACCATTAGTTGAAGTGAATTCATTATATTCTTCATCAAAGATGTTGTTGACTCCACCATAGACCGACAGCCACTCCCAAGTATAGGTAACTTTAGCGTCGACAGTAATAAAACTATCTTGCTTATCAGCATTGTTTGCGTAGTCAGATTCAGCGTACTGATCATCATTCCAATGAGCATTCATATTGAGATTCCAACGATCAATGAAGTCCCAAGAGAAGCCGAAATTGGCAAATTTTTCTGGTACTCCAGGAATAGTATTGCCATCATTCGCATCATCACTTAAACTGTCTTTCTCTAGTTCTGCATCCATATAGGTGTAGTTAGCATAGAGTGATAAGTTGTCAGTAGCTTGAAATTGAGCACCGAGTTCTACGCCTGTTCTTTTAGTTTGGCCATAGGAAGTATTTTGCCCAGGAGACCGAACTCCAGGGAGGGTGGAATCATAGAAAATTTCATTATCTGATTTAATATGAAAAAGCGTTAGATCAGCCGTCCATTGGTCATTAAATTGGTGTTTAATACCCGTTTGCCAGGTTTTGGTGATTTGGGGATCTAAAGCTTCATTGAAATTAATTCCACCAAGTTCATCAACGCGCTGAGTTCTAAAAGATCTATCATAAGAAAGGAAAACTTTGCTATGATCAGCGTAATTGTAAGTCACACCCGCACTAAAAGCATCTAAATCATTAGTGTCGTAATTTTCATCATTATTGAGGTTCATTCTCACGGCTTCGCGACGGTAACCTAGATCTAGGAAGAGAGTGTCATCTAAAAAAGCGCTAGAGTTATAAATATAAGCACCAGTAGAACGACGAGTTTTATCTGGACCATAGTCTTCCATTTTACTGTAACGATGATCTAAACCAACAATAAAGGTATTGTTAATGTTATTCCATCTATCTCTAATGGTGAGTTTTGGAGATAAGCTAATATCTTCAGAGGTATATCTCTCAGGGGAAGGTCCCCATGCTTTTGGATAAGTATATTTTGTCTCAGCTTCACGGTAGTTCATTTGAAGCTCAAGATCCACTTTATCAGTAATAGAGTATTTCGGTGTGATAGTTATATACTGCTCTCTGAGGTCGCCATAGTAACCATCGTAACTTGCGCTATCACGTTGACCATTTCGGGGGCCAGGGATGTTGTAGTGAGATTCACTTTTCCCACCGGCAACAAAAAGTTCTAAGTTTTCAAACTCAGTAGAAACTACACTGAATCCGATAGTTTTTGTCCTGTTTGAGCTATTATCATGATAGCCATCGCTTTCAGTGAAACTCGAGTCAAAAGCATAGTAGAGGTCATCGGAAAAACCTTCTAGACTCGCACCTAGGCGGTAGTATTCGTATGAACCAACTTCTGCACTGAGAGTCAGTGTGTGTGCCTTTTTGTTATCGGGATTTTCTTTGCGAGTGATGATATTAATGACCCCGCCGGTAGCATTATCACCATATAAAACAGAGCGACCACCGCGATATATTTCGACTTTCTCTACACGATTTAAAGGGATAGTGCCGAGGTTCATGCCACTGAGATCAGGAGCGTTAATTTTTCTGCCATCGACTAGGATTAAAGTGTTGGCAGAGGCAACTTCACCGAAACCGCGGACATCGACGCGGAATGAATTAGGAGTGTTGAGTTTTTTCTTGACATCTACGCCAGCTTCGTATTTAACGAGTTCGGCAACATTACGAGCACTGCTTCGAGCAATCTGCTCGGGACCAATAATAGTCACATTAGCCGCCAAAGTTTCTGGTGGTCTTTCATCTCTGCTGGCAGTTATGAAACGTGTTTCTGTAGGAGTTGTTTCCTGAGTGGGATTTGTGGTGTTAGAGCTTTCTTCATTTTCTTGTGCGAAGAGCGCACCACTAACTAATAGACTAATAAAATAGCGTTTGTAGTTCATTATATTTCTTATGCCTTGTTGAAAACATACGTATGAATAACCTCGACATACTAAATAGGTATATCAGGGCAGAACATTCGTGTACAAATGTTTTCTATTGAGCTATACCATTTTCATGTCTATATCGCGAAGACAATCAGGCCGAGGTGTTCTGACTGGCCTTAAAAGGCTTACAGTGGCGCGTCCGTTCCCGAATTTCACGGGATTCCCCTGTTCATTTAAGCAGGTAGAGCTCAGGATGGCGATGATATTAGCGTCACTAAAGAATTCGTCAAGTGTGGCTTTGACTAGATTAGGTATTTTTGTCCCTGTTCATCGCTAAGGACTTTGAATTCTTTTTCAAAGATCTCCGAGAGCAAGATACCGTTCTTTAAAGCATCTGGTGTATCATCAAAAATGAGCTTAGAATTTTTTAATATGAGAATCCTATCTGCATAGCGTAGGGCGGCATTAATATCATGAGTGACCCATAAGTAAGTGAGCTTGTGGAGTTCTTTGGTTTTGTGAATGAGCTGACAGATAGAGTCGTGATGGGCGGGGTCAAGTCCTGCAGTGACTTCATCTAAAAGAATCAGCGGACTCGCTTGGTAGAGAGAAGAAGCAAAAAGTACGCGCTGCATCTCTCCGCCACTTAAAGTTGAAAGAGATTGTTTTTCAATCGTCTTTAGCTCACAAGTTAAAAGTATAGCATCAAGGTCGATGGGAAGAGTTTTTGCACTATGGCAGTAAGAAGCTTGTTGGATGAATTCTCTTACCGAAAAGTCGGGTAAAGAAGATGTTTTTTGAGGCACATAGGCAATGAGAGCTGCACGTTGAAGCTCAGTCATAGCCAATAAGTCTTCATCGCCAAATTTAATGGTAGCTGATTTATTTTTGCTGAGTCCGCAAATTTGTTTAAGTAGGCTCGTTTTCCCAGCACCATTAGGGCCCAAAATGCAGGTGAGGCTATTGTGCTGGAGGTCAAAATTGATATCTGCAAGGATAGTTTTGTTGCCAACTGAGTAAGAGAGTTTATCAACGGTTAACATTTTTAATTGATCTTATTCACTAGATTGAGAAGCTCGATTTCATTGGGGTGGTTGTGGAGTGCTTGATTGAGTTGTGTATGAGCTTTTTCAAAATCTTCTATCATGATATATAGCTCAATAAGTTTTTTGTTGTTACTGATATTATTGTCGAGGATGATGAGTTTTTCGGCCAATTCAATGGCCTTGTCAAGGTTTTGATCTTTGATGAGTTGATCCACATAATCGCTTAAGAGCGGGGCGATTTTTTTACTTTCTTGGAGCCTTTGTCTAAGGATAATTTGCTTTGAACGTTGCTTTTTGCTAATGACTGTATTGCTAGAAGCTTGCACGAGAGCCGCATCTTGATCGAGCATAGCAGTTTTAAGTTTACTATTAATCTGGAAGATGAAAACGATAATTGAAATAATAAGGAGGGATATAACTAAGCCTAAGCGACGGTGGCGAATAAAGAGCAGCTTAAGGAGGCGTACTTGACTGGCTCCTTCAGCTTCCGTAGCATAACCATTGATCCAATTTTCCAAATCATGTTTTAGGCTGCTAGCTTTTTGATAACGTTTGTCTGGATTTACAGCCATGGCTTTTTGGATAACTGATTCAAGTGAGCTAGGAACGGAGATTTCTTTGTTTTTATTTAAGAGTTTAATTCGTTTAGATGGCGCAATTATATTGCCCTTTATTTTGTCTTGAAAAATCTCTTTTAAATTTGTTGACTGGTGAGGAGGGCTGAGTGTTAATAAAGAGTAGAGGATGCCACCAAGAGCATAGATATCTGCTCGTGGATCTATTTCATAGTCAGGGCACATTTGTTCGGGGGCCATGTATATTGGACTCCCTAAAATTTGGCCGTGAAAGGTAGACGATATTTTTGCTTCGCTATATATACTAATAGTTCTGATAAAAGAGTCATCGAGTTCTGTAGGGACTTGATTGCGTATAAGTTCCTTAGTCTCCATGATATTACATAATTTTGAGATACCCCAATCCATGACGAAAACTTCACCGTATTGACCAATCATAATATTATCTGGTTTTAAATCACGGTGAACAACATTTTTCGAAGCGGCAAAAGCAATCGCATCACATACTTTAATAAAGATATCAATTATACGCAGTAAAGGGAACTTTTTAATATATTTGGGGTTGCCTTCTTTTAACTCAGTAATGATATTTTCTAAGGTTTCACCTTTGACCAATTTCATTACATAAAAAGGTTGTCCATTGGGAGCCCGACTAAATTCATAAATAGGCACTATCGAGGGGTGATCTAATTGCGAAGTTATTTGAGCTTCTTCAATAAAACGTCTGACTAATTCATCTTCTTTATTTTTGTCCTCAATCATCATTTTGAGGGCAACGGAGCGTTGGCAATTGGTATCTATAGCATGAAACACATAAGCCATGCCGCCTTTGGCAAGCATCTTTACAATTTTATATTTATAGTCAGATTCAATGAGGCTTTTAGCATCGACTAAAGCATCTTCATTTGATTTCTCTGTTTGTTCAAAATGGTCTTGCATGGTACCCCAATCCTATTTAAAAGCTTTTTTTAGCCTTAAGTATGCCCAAATAACACTTAAAATTATCGTATATATATAGTGTTTCGTCAATACTACTTTCGAATGTTCAGTCTTTATATCGTTAAATAAGCTATGATTTTTCATCATAAAGCAAGATTGTGATCACTCAGTAGTCTATGAAGATCCTTTTTAAGGATCAGTGAACTTAGGTATGTAAACGCAATGAATATGTTATTTATGGAAAATATCGTGATTATAATTACGAAATTGTAAATAATTAGTGCGGTTGAATTTAATCTGATTTTTATTTAAGACTTATAGCTACATAATAATATATGTATATCATTCTTTGAATTAACACCTTAGGGATTATACTTTACGATAAGTGTAGTATTTATACTTATTATTACGTTTTTGTCACTTGATTGAATTTTTTATTTCTATACGTATTTTTCCTACAACTTAACAGAATTACTGTTTAGTCAGTTAAATAAACAAACTAGGAAAAGCCAAATATGAATAAATTAATAATTGCCCTCATGTGTCTAATGACCTTGGGTGTATTTACTGCACAAGCTGCAACAGAGCTTTCGGTGAATGGCGAAGGTGCAACAATTGAAAGCTTTAAGGAAAGTGTGAAAGAGGCATGGACTGAAAGTAAAGAAGAAACATCAGTATCTGTAGAAGGTAGTAAGACAGTCGTAGATGATGGTATCAGCGAAACTTACACAGGTGTGATCACTTACACTATCTCAACAGAAGGTGAAGGGAGCTTAAGTTTTGCCTCTGATGATAAATTCTGGACTTCGAATGTCTTCATGATGTTCTGTGCGGTCCTTGTGTTTATTATGCATTTAGGTTTCTGCTGTTTAGAAGTAGGCTTCTGCCGTGCGAAAAACTCAGTAAATATCATCTTTAAAAACTTCACAATTGTTGCGATTGCTACTTTAGTTTACGCCGCAGTTGGTTTCAATATTATGTATCCAGGTGATTTTAGCATTGGTACTTTCTTCGGTTTCGCTGGCTTTGGTATCGGTGGTACTGCGGGTGAAATGGGCATGACTTATAGCGATGGTTACTCTTACTGGACTGACTTTCTCTTCCAGGCAATGTTTGCAGCTGCAACAGCTTCAATAGTTTCAGGAGCCGTTTGTGAACGTATCAAAATTAATTCTTTCCTTATCTTTTGTACTGTTTTTGCGGGTGTAGTTTACCCAATTATCGGCTCTTGGGGCTGGGGTGGCGGTTTTCTAGGTGATTTTGGTTTCCATGATCTTGCTGGTTCTGGTTTAGTTCACGCTACAGGTGGAGCAGGTGCTCTTGCTGGTGCCATTGTACTCGGCCCACGTATCGGTAAATATGTTAATGGTAAAACTTTCGCAATCATGGGGCACAACATGCCTATCGCTGCAATTGGTGCTTTTCTCCTTTGGTTCGGATGGTTCGGCTTTAACGGCGGATCACAACTAAACGCTGATCCAATGGGTACTTCTGGTATCATGGTTATGACTCTTCTTGCTTCTACTGCAGGTGTTGTTACAGCAATGGCTTTTTCTTGGATTCTTTCTGGTAAGCCAGATCTTTCCATGGTTCTTAATGGTGCATTAGCAGGTCTTGTGGGTATCACTGCAGGTGCTGATGTTGTTAGTCCTACTAGCGCTATTATCATCGGAGCTATTGCAGGTATCTTAGTAGTGATTGCAGTACTTGTTCTCGATAAGCTTAAAATTGATGATCCCGTCGGTGCTATCCCAGTTCACTTGGTTTGTGGTTCTTGGGGTGTTGTTGCTACAGGTATCTTTGGTACAGCAGAAGGTTGTACAGTACTTGGTCAGATTAAATCTATCCTTTGTATCGTAGCCTTTGCTTTCATATGTGCTTTCATTCTTTTCTCCATCATCAAAGTGACTATTGGTCTCCGCGTATCAGAAGAAGAAGAACTCGAAGGTCTTGACCTCGGCGAACACGGTATGGAAGCTTATAGCGGTTTCCAAATCTTCACTAACCAGTAATTTAAGGAGTATATAACAATGAAATTAATCGTAGCATATATTCAGCCTCAGAAACTTAATGCAGTTAAGCAGGCTCTCTACACAAAAGAAATTTCTCGTATGTCAGTCACTAATGCTCTTGGTTGCGGCCAACAAGGTGGTTACACTGAAAATTATCGCGGAGTTGAAATCGAAGTTAACTTACGTAAAAAAGTAAGAATGGAAATTGCCGTTAATGATTCCTTTGTAGATACTACAGTGGAAACCATCATCGAAGCGGCGCGTACAGGTAGGATTGGCGATGGTAAGATATTTATCTATCCGATTGAAGAATGCATTCGTATTCGTACCGGTGAAAAAGGTAAAGACGCTATTGGCGGCTAAGCGTTAGCTTAGTTTACCTTCAATCCCTCAGGCTTCGGTCTGAGGGATTTTTTTTGTTTAAGCTAATCATTCTAATCTCTGTTCAACTATTACATTTTTGTAGGGAGCAAAATTAGCTACTGAGCTAAAATTCAAGTAAGCTACGAAAGCGTAAGTGCTTGACCGTATTCTTTACATTTATGTAATGGAAAAACTAATCTTTCATTTTTTTGAAGAAAGAGTGTTAAATAATTAACACCTCGTATCTTTTTGTAAAGTATTGTCAGTAATATATTTATGTATAATATGTACAAAAAATGGTAAAAAAAAGGATTAAATTACATTATTGTATGTAGCTTGAAATTTGCACTATTTTTAGTATTTTCATGGAGCTAAACAAGATCAATGAAGATCATTAACTAATAAGGAGTCAAAAATGAAAAAACTGATGTTTGCCCTCGTAAGCTTATTTGCTACGGGCATTTTTAGTCTTTCAGCCAGTACAGAACTGGCACCAGCAGCCGAGGGTTTAAGTCTCGAAAGCTTTAAGAAGGATGTAAAAGCTAATTATGATAGTCAGTCAGAGAAAGCTGAAGTATCAGCGTCTATTGAAGGTAGTAAGACAGTCGTAGATGATGGTATCAGCGAAACTTACACAGGTGTGATCACTTACACTATCTCAACAGAAGGTGAAGCTAGCTTAAGTTTTGCATCTGATGATAAATTCTGGACTTCGAATGTCTTCATGATGTTCTGTGCTGTTCTTGTGTTTATCATGCATTTAGGTTTTTGCTGTTTAGAAGTAGGTTTTTGTCGTGCGAAAAACTCAGTAAATATCATCTTTAAAAACTTCACAATTGTTGCGATTGCTACTTTAGTTTACGCCGCAGTTGGTTTCAATATCATGTACCCAGGCGATTTTAGCATTGGTACTTTCTTCGGTTTTGCTGGTTTTGGTATCGGTGGTACTGCAGGTGAAATGGGCATGACTTATAGCGATGGTTACTCTTACTGGACTGATTTTCTCTTCCAGGCGATGTTTGCCGCTGCAACAGCTTCAATTGTTTCAGGTGCGGTTTGTGAACGTATCAAAATTAATTCTTTCCTTATCTTCTGTACGATTTTTGCAGGCGTTATTTACCCAATTATCGGCTCTTGGGGCTGGGGTGGTGGTTTCCTAGGTGATTTTGGTTTCCATGATCTTGCAGGTTCTGGTTTAGTTCACGCTACAGGTGGAGCAGGTGCTCTTGCTGGTGCCATTGTACTCGGCCCACGTATTGGTAAATATGTTAATGGTAAAACTTTCGCAATCATGGGTCATAATATGCCTGTTGCTGCAATTGGTGCTTTCCTACTTTGGTTCGGATGGTTCGGTTTCAACGGCGGATCACAACTTAATGCGGATCCAATGGGTACTTCTGGTATCATGGTAATGACTCTCCTTGCTTCTACTGCGGGTGTTGTTACAGCAATGGCTTTTTCTTGGACTCTTTCTGGTAAACCAGATCTTTCCATGGTTCTTAATGGTGCATTAGCTGGTCTTGTGGGTATTACTGCAGGTGCTGATGTTGTTAGTCCTACTAATGCTATTATCATTGGTGCTATTGCTGGCGTGCTTGTCGTACTTGCTGTTCTTGTACTCGATAAGCTTAAAATTGATGATCCCGTTGGTGCTATCCCAGTTCACTTGGTTTGTGGCTCTTGGGGTGTTGTTGCTACAGGTATCTTCGGTACAGCAGAAGGTTGCACAGTCGTCGGCCAGATTAAATCTATCCTTTGTATCGTAGCGTTTGCATTCATCTGTGCTTTCATTCTTTTCTCAATCATCAAAGTGACTATTGGTCTCCGCGTATCAGAAGAAGAAGAACTCGAAGGTCTTGACCTAGGCGAACACGGTATGGAAGCTTATAGTGGTTTCCAAATCTTCACCAACCAGTAATTTAAGGAGTATATAACAATGAAATTAATCGTAGCCTATATACAGCCACAAAGACTTAACGCAGTTAAGCAGGCTCTTTATACAAAAGAAATTTCTCGTATGTCAGTCACTAATGCTCTTGGTTGCGGCCAACAGGGTGGTTTTCACGAAAACTATCGTGGCGTTGATGTAGAAGTTAACTTGCGCAAGAAAGTACGTATCGAAGTAGCAATCAACGACAGTTATGTTGACAAGACTGTTGAAGCTATTATCGAAGGTGCTAGAACAGGTAAGATTGGCGATGGTAAGATCTTTATCTACCCGATTGAAGAATGCATTCGTATTCGTACTGGAGAAAAAGGTGAAGACGCAATTGGCGGCTAGGCTTTAAGTCAGTTTATCTAGAATCCCTCAGACTTAGGTCTGGGGGATTTTTTTGTTTACATCGATAAGAGGCGAATTGTATAGTATGCTTTGATTTACCAATGGCGAATTTTTGTGGTAAAGGGCAATTTGAACCATATCCCGAGGGAGAGTAGTTGAATTAGAGTCTGGGCTTACCCCAGGAGATACAATGTTAGAATATTTTAAAGATCGTAAGTTAAAACTACATCCCGAACCCGTGAACCTCCGCAAAGGCTTCAATGGCTTAACCGCGTTAAGTAATCTGGAAAATCTCTTTGCAGGAGATGTCTACCTTTTCATAAATCGACGGCGTAATTTATTGAAAGGTCTCTACTGGGATGAAGGTGGTTTTTGTATTTTCAATAAACAGTTGGAGCGCGGAACTTTTAGCGACATGTCCGAAGCTAAAACTGAGCTTAGTTTTCGGGAATTTCTGCTAATGATCCACTGCTGTAAAGGGGCCTATTTTAAGATCAAATAGCCTGGTTTTATAGCTGAAAAATCATGGGGTTATGCTATATTATTTCATGACTAAAACTATCTCAGACCTCACCAAAAAAGTTGTGTTTTTAGAAGAGGAAAACACCTATCTAAAAGCCCAGCTGTATGGTCGTAAAAAAGAGACTGTAGTCTTTGATAACTCAGATACTTTTCCTGAGTGGACTGAATACCTTAAGGATCTGGGCGATTCAAATTCACCAGAAAGAGATGAAGAACCCAAAGTAAATACCCTAAAAAAGAAGAAGAAACGCAAGCCCTTTACGCATTTCAATTTCCCTGAGAATGCTGAACGCGAAATTAAAATCATTGATTTGCCCGAAGATGAAAAAGTTGATCCCATAACTGGTGTAGAACTGAAACTCATGGGATTCGATACATCAGAAAAACTTGTTTATGTTCATGGTCGTTACAAAGTCATAGAGACTCGTGTACGTAAATACAATATTCCAAATAAGCCCAAGGCAGGAGTTATCTCCGCTCTAGTTCCCAGCCATCCGATAACAGGCTGTCGTGCTGATGTGAGCTTGTTGTCACATATACTCATTTCAAAATATGCCGACCATTTACCTCTTTATCGTATCGAAGAGCAATTCAAACGAGATGGACTTACTATTGCGCGACAAACGCTTTCCAACTGGGTTCTCCAGTTAGGAAAAACTCTCCAACCTTTAGGTGATTTATTACGAGATCAAATTTTAAACTCATCAAGAGTTTTTACAGATGACAGCCCTGTTAAGCTTCAAACAAAAGGTAAAGGTAAGCTTCAAGAAGGTCGGATTTGGGTTTATGTCGGCGGCGATGGTCCAGACCCTCCTCTCGTTTGGTTCGAATTCACCAAAGACCGTTCACACTCCCATACATTAGATCGAATGAAAGACTTTCAAGGAGTTTTTCATGCCGATGCTTTTGCTGCGTATGAAAAAATGGATAAGCTTGATGGTATCGATTGGCAGGCTTGCTGGGCTCATGCCAGGCGTAAGTTTTTTGACACACCCAATCCAAACGAATTCTGTAAACAAGTGCTTATTTTGATGGATAAGCTCTTTGAACTCGAACAGGATGCTTGGGCGCTTGGTACTTCGGCAAAGCGACAGAGCTTTCGCAATAGGAAAACAAAGCCTTTTGTTGAAGCTCTATTAAAGACGATTCAAGATCATTACTACAAAGCATGTGAGCCCAAAGGCAAACTTAAAACGGCAATGGAGTACCTACTTAAACGGCAAGAAGCATTTAAAGCTTTTCTTGCTTATCCGGATGCTCGCATAGATAACAATGTGAGTGAACGCGCTATTCGTCCGCTTACTATTGGTAGAAAAAACTGGCTTTTCTTCGGCAGTGAAAAAGGCGGCCAAGCGGCTGCCAATATCATCTCCTTAATCCAGACTTGTCGTAAGCTGGGTATCAATCCAAAAGAATACTTAGAGGATGTGCTCAGGAGAATCATTGATCACCCAAAAGAAAATTTAATGGAACTCCTACCACAAAACTGGAAGAAATAGACTTTTTTTCGAAATAGGCATTCAAATATTCAGCTCAATTGACGCTTACCTTGTACCCCAGCTGCCACAGGTTCAAAAAACACTAAAATAATCCCTATATACCACACGATAAAAGCCGTGAAAGTCATAAGGCGCTATGACTTTTATTGTGGGTCAAGATCGAGTTTCCAAAAATGAAATAGGATATTAATACGATATCTTCGGCAGTGAACAAGGAGGCCAGGCGGCCGCCAATATCATCTCCTTAATCCAGACTTGTCGTAAGCTGGGTATCAATCCAAAAGAATACTTAGAGGATGTACTCAGGAAAATTATTGATCACCCAAAAGAAAATTTAATGGAACTCCTCCTGCAAAACTGGAAAAAATAGACTTTTTTTCGAAATAGACATTCAAATATTCAGCTCAATTGACGCTTACTTTTTGTGAGCTATTGATCGAGTATATACAATAGATTACAGGGCAGTCTTTAGGTGGAGTGAACCCCCTAAGTTATGGCTAATAATAAGCTAGAGTTATATGTAGTTGTATGAGATCTAGGCATAAAAAAACCGGTGAAGATCACCGGTTTATGATAAAGGTATTTACCCGTCCGGTAGGACTTATTCGAAGCGAATAGTTCCGCTTCTACCGTGAGCGTCGAGTCCTTCAGCTTTTGCGAAGGCCGCAACAGCGCCGACTTCTCTTTGTAGAGCTTCTTTACTGTATTTAATAAGACTCGTTCTACGAAAGAATTGATCAACAGTTAGGCCCGAGAAGTGATGACCCGCTCCGCCAGTAGGAAGAACATGGCTTGGGCCGGCAACGAAATCACCAACGGGTTCAGGTGTCCATGGGCCGAGGAAGATAGCGCCAGCATTAGTAATTAAATTGGCTATATCTTCTGCGTTTTCACAAATGATTTCCAAATGTTCGGGTGCATAAAGATCGGCAACTTCAGCAGCTGCTTGCATGTCATTTACTTTGATAAAGAAGATCCCATTATCCAAAACTTTGTCGACACATTCAGAGCGACTGAGCAGTTCTTTTTGAATGAGGACTTCTTTTTCAACTTCGAGGATAAGTTCAGCACAATCACTGACCATAACGGCTTGTTCAAAACCTGAACCATGTTCAGCTTGTGAGAGCAGATCAGCAGCAATGAATTTTGCAGGTGCAGTTTTATCAGCAATGACCATAACTTCAGAGGGTCCAGCGACTAAGTCTAAAGAGCAATAACCATAAACTTGGCGTTTTGCCGCGGTGACGTAAGCATTGCCAGGTCCGCAAATTTTGCGAGCGCGTTTAATGCTTTCTGTTCCGTAGGCAAGGGCGCCAATAGCGTAAACACCACCAAGTTTTAAAACTTCAGTTGCACCAGCTTTTTTCGCAGCATAGAGAATGGCGGGATTTACTGAGCCATCCTTTTGTGGAGGTGTAGTGATGACAATTTCAGGGACGCCTGCAGCTTTAGCAATGGCAGCGGTATGTAAAACAGTGGAAACCAGTGGGGCGGTTCCGCCAGGGACATAACAGGCTATGCGAGAGAGTGGGGCATATTTTTCTCCAAGCTGAACACCTTCACGAGGAGAGTAATTCCAGGCCTTCGGGAGTTTTTGGCTAGAGAAGTCAATGATGTTGGCTGCGGCAAGATCAATGGCATCTTTGATGTCTTGATCCACTTTGTCGTCAGCCGCATCGAGTTCTTCTTGACTCACATGGAATTCACCTGCAGATAGATCTACACCATCAAACTTTTTGGCGTAATGACAAATAGCTTCATCACCACGTTTGCGAATATCGCAAAGTATTTCATTTACGCTAGCAGCAATATCTTCAGGAAAGGCATTGCGTTCAAAAAGGGGGTCAAATGCCGCTGTACAGCGACCGGTAAATTCCAAATGTATCATTTTTATTTATCCTTAAAAGCAACCTGAAATTTGTCGCCATCAGCAATTGCACAAACTGCAGAGATTGGTTTTTCTAAGTCAGCAAATACGCCTTTTCCAAGGATGTAATCACAAGCTTCTTCAGCGGATTCAACATGGAAGTCCGAATCTTTGAGGTGAATACTCGGGGTATTGTGATTATAGGTGGCTACATAAAAAGCTTGACCAGGTTCGAGCGTGATACGAGAAACATGTAGTGCATCTTCACGAACAGTACCAAGAGCAGCTTCGCCAGTTTTGAGGTTCACAATCGAGGCAATACGTGGAGTATTTAGGTGGTCGTGCTCATAATCCATACCAAAAAGACCACTTACAAGAGCGTCACGCATATTCATGCCAGCATCGATCTTTTCGGTGATGGGGTCAGTGTGAGATCCATTAGTAGCGATAGCATATTGACCATCTTGGCTAATGCGTAGGCAGTTGTAGGCGATGTAAGGGTTTTTCATGATGTCATCTTCATGACCTGGCTTGGGTATAATGGCAATACCGCGCTCAACTTCAACAGCGTGACGATTTGGGAACGAGTTAGAAGATACGCGATACATGGCACAGATTTTGCCATCTTTTGTTTTTGCAACGGACACGATACGGCCTACGTACATGAGAAATCCTTATGGTTTTATATAATTTAGTTTAAAGTCGTAATAAACTCCAAAGATATATTTTTTCAAAGCTTAAATTGTGATAAAATAAGCTCTGAATAATATCTTTGGACTGAGCAGATTATTTATCTGGATTATTTTTTCTAGGACGACGTTTTTGATTAAACTTTTTATCATTAGCACCGTCTTTTTTTCTTGGTGCATTAGAGCTCTGCTTAGGGCTTCTACTACGATTTTGGCGATTATCATTACGACGTTTCTTTGATTCTTTACCAGCTTGTTTCGCTTGCTCGTGAGTTGGCGTTTTTTCAGTGATGCCAGGAACGTTTTTAACAGTAATGCTTTTTTTGATTAATTTTTCAATGTTAAAAAGGAAGCTTGCTTCATCAACTGATACAAGTGAAATGGCTTCGCCAGAACATCCTGCACGGCCAGTACGACCAATACGGTGGACATAATCTTCTGGTATTTCAGGGAGTTCATAGTTGACTACGTGAGGGAGTTTATCAATATCAATACCACGAGCGGCAATATCTGTAGCGACGAGAACACGTACTTTGCTATCTTTAAAGTCGGCAAGGGCACGGGTACGAGCATTTTGACTTTTATTGCCGTGGATAGCCGCTGAGCTGATACCATCAGTAATGAGCATGTCTGATAGTTTATTAGCCCCATGCTTGGTTCGAGTAAAGACTAGGACCTGATTCCAATTACCATTTTTAATTAAATTGGAGAGTAGGTGGCGTTTTTTAGTTTTTGCGAGGTGATAAACGGCTTGGTCTACTGTTTCTGCCGACGTGTTTTCGCGGGCAACTTCTACTAAGCTGGGATTGCGAAGGATACTTTCGGAAAGGATTTTTATGTCCTTAGAGTAAGTAGCAGAGAAAAAGAGTGTTTGTCTTTTTTGTGGAACTAATTTAATGATTTTTCTGATGTCATGAATGAAACCCATGTCAAGCATACGGTCAGCTTCATCGAGGATGAGGTATTCAATTCTTGAGAGATCTAGGGCTTTTTGTCCAGCTAGGTCGAGTAAGCGTCCTGGCGTACCAACAACAATGTCAACACCTCTACGCAATTTTTGGATTTGTGGATTAATGCCCACACCGCCAAAAATAACTGTAGAACGAATATCTAGGCCTTTGCCATAGAGTTCAACACTTTCTGCTACTTGAGCAGCAAGTTCTCTTGTGGGAGTTAAAACCAAAGCTCTAGGGCGATGTCCGCCACGCTCTTTACCAGTACTTAAAAGGTGTAATATAGGGAGTGTGAAAGCGGCTGTTTTTCCTGTGCCCGTTTGAGCGCCAGCTAGAATGTCACCACCCTTAAGGATGATAGGGATAGCCTGTTCTTGAATAGGAGTAGGTTGAGTATAACCCTGGAATTTAATTCCAGTTAAAATTTCGGTCCTTAGACCAAGGTTTTCGAAAGACATATGAATCCTGAGTTGGTTTCCGGAAAAATCATAAACAATCGATTCCTTTTTACGGAGTTATTTAAAGGGGGATGGGATACAGAATCGTTGTATATCCATATTAAAACACCAGTCTAATGCCTCAAAAAAATAATTCTTATATATACGGCTATTATAAGTGATAAAAAAAAGGCGCATTACTTAAAGTATGCGCCTTTGGGATTTGATGGTGATTGAATGCTTATTCAAATTTTCTTGTGTAAATACTCGTATTTTTTTTACTGTAATTTGACTGGACTTCAATTGTCTTCCAATCAATATATTTGACTGTGTATGCAGCGCTGCCATTAAAAGATCGAATCTGGTATTCGGAGTCGCTGATTTTTTCGTAAGGGAGTTCAAAATTAAGTGTTTCGCAAAAACCATTGGGCTGAAAAGATAGTTTGTTAAAGACTTTATCTTGATTGGTCCATTCGCCTATGATATTTTCATTTAAATAGATGACAGACTGTTCTTCAGCTTTTTGAGTATTCCATGATATTAAGGAAAATTGAATGACTAAAACTAAGAGAATGCTCAGGAGTGTAAAACGGCGGGCTTCTTTTTTTTGAGGCATTATCGGTAAGTTGGCGATAGTTTTTCTTTTCACAATAAAGGCTCCATTTGTTAAATTTGAGTCAAGGTGTTCTAGATTCGTAAAAAATCAAGTTATTAACTTTTATTACAGATATTTACGTAAGTCCCTGTTCTTATCTTACAGAGCAAAACGCATTTATTACTTTTTTATTGTGAGCTCACCGGTAAAAAAAGTTAAAATGTTATTATTTGATTGGATCATAATGGCACCTTCGTTGCTAAAGCCGTGGACAGTTCCTAAGTAGGACTCCTTGCGGTCATTAGTGAAAAGGACTGTTTTGTTTTTCAATTGAGCGGCGTTCATCCATAGTTCACTGATTGCGCTTGCTTGGTCATAGTATTCTGTATAAAGTTTTTTGAATTGATCGAGAATTTCATTTTTCAGTGATTCGCGATTCCAGGGTATAGCAGTCTCTAAAAGGAGCGAGGTCGCAGGTCGGCCGAGGTTTTTTAATTCAGAGAAAGTCATGTTTACGTTAATACCCATGCCGATTATAAGAGAAGTCATTTTGCTTTGTTCAAAAATACCTTCACATAAAATCCCCGCAATTTTTGCTTGGTCCACCAAGAGATCATTGGGCCATTTTATTCTTAACTCATCTAAGCTTTTTTGGTTTAAACTATTATAAATAGCCAGTGAAGCGAGTTGGACATAAGAATTGACACAGTTTGCGGATAGGTCATCATTTTTAATGACTAAGCTCATATAAATATTTTTATCTGGAGGAGATGACCACTGTCTACCTAAGCGGCCTTTACCTGAAGTTTGTGTATTGGTGTACAATACTGAGCCGTGGGGGTAATTGGCGATATTCCGTTTAGCTTCTTCGTTGGTTGAATCAATAGAGTCAAAATAAAAGTTCGTGTAGTCAATCATTATTTTTCTTTGAGGAGACTATATAAATTAGTTTTACTCAATTCATTTTTATACTTTTCAAAATTAATATTTTTCTCCTTGAGGCCGAGCTTACTATCCGTATTTTCAACAAAGGATTTTAATCCATCACCCATGACGGCATTATGAATATCTAGTAAATTGATATGGTGTAAATCACGTCCCGCTTTAAAGAGTTCATTGCGAGATCCGACAGTAATAATCAGTCCAGAGTCAGCTAATTGGTTAAGGATCTTCTGACCAAGAAGGACGGGGATTTTAAGTTCTTGCAAGCGTATGTGAGCTTCCCAGCTTTCACCAGTAAGAAATTTTCTTGAGATGGATATACAGATAATGATGGCGGCATTATAAAGGTCTTCACCCTTCAGTTTTAAGTATTCATCTTCTTCTTCGTAAGTTGCGTGGTTTTGCAGAGCAAAGCACAGTTGCGCACCTAATAGGATAATTAACCAAGCAATAAAGAGCCAAACCATGAAAAATGGAATAACGGCAAAGGTTCCGTAAAGGGGGTATGAGGAGACGCCTATTTGTAAGTTGACGTAAATGTATTGAGTAATTGACCAGCCAATTGTGACGAGGAAGCTAGCAATGAAAGCAGGGCGAAATTTTACTTTGGTATTAGGTAAAAAACGGTAGAGGAAGGTGAAGCCAAAGGCAATAATTAATGGGCTGATGATTTTTACAAGTAAGCTGTAAAATTCAAAAATGCCTTCGCCAAGATAGAGGTTGGAAGTTAAGTACTGCTGTACTTTATCGCTAGCAAGGAAGGCGTTGGCAGAAGCCGTGGCAATGAGAATTGGTGGAAGTGTGACGAATATGAAAAGGTATTCTTTAACTTTGGTCATCAGGTCACGATTTTTTTTGATGCCCCAGATCATATTGAACGAATGCTCAATTTTGCTCATCATGCTAATGGCCGTAAATAGAGAAATAGAGATGCCTACTAATCCTACAGCTTTCAGGTTAGCTTGATCAATGAGAGTGAATATCTGTGTTAAAATTTCACGTATTTGCTCCGGGAGTTCGCCGAAGAAAAAATCTTGCTGATCTCGGATCATGTCGGCTAAACCCATGGCTTTTGAAAAGGCAAAGACAAAAGCGAGAGTCGGCAACATAGATAAGACAGTAATGTTGGTTAAAGCAGAGGCTTGGAGGGTGAGGTTGTTTTTATTGAAATCATTAATAAGCACTCTTATGCACCTGAGAGTAATTATTCTAAGCTTATGTAGGTAGTTAAGTTCGTCGACTTCCGCTTCCCATATGCCGGCAAAAATTTTATCGTGGGTGTTTTTTAAAATTTTAATCATAGTTTTGTGCTTGTAGAAAGGTTACCTGGTATCGGGCGTTTAATATATTGTGCGTTTTAAGTTTTTCACATTCTTTAATCAATTTTCTAAGTTGGCCGGGGCTTAATTTTTCTTCAACATTTGCCCCTATACGGTGGATTTTTTTAAAAAATTCAATCGAGGAATTGAAATTTTCACAAAAGTCATGAGTCGAATGATTCACTTGAGAGAGGCATTGTTCTGCTGATTTTTGTAAGTCTTCCGCCATGCGGTAGAGCAAGCCTTTGTATTCAATTTGAGCTTTTTTGAAAGCTTGAGGCAAGAATTCTAGTGTGCCTGCAGTAGGGGTGGCGACTAGGATGATGGCTTTATTATTTGCGAGATTCGCAATGTCTTTCATCCACGAATCCCAGTCCCTGACCCACTGGATGGCCATGCTCGAAATGATGATGTCAAATTTATGGCTAGTCTTAGGGAGTTCACATACCTGGAAATCGAATTCAGTTCCTAGTTTCTCTGAGGCTACTTTAATCATCTCAGGTGCAGGGTCACATACTAATATACTTGCCTTAGGGAAGCGTTGTTTGAGTTCTTGACTAATGAAGCCAGTGCCAGCGCCTATTTCTAGGATTCGCAGGGCTTTGAAATTATGAGGTATCTTTTCGATGAGAGCACTAGCAATGCGCCTTTGTATCTGTGCGTATTTATCATAGTTCTGAGCGTGAGAATTGAAATTGCCCTTAATCATGACATTTCCCAATGAAAGTTTCAATGAGTTCAAGCGCTGCTACTGATTGGCTTAAATCATGTGCTTCCTCAGTTAGTACATGGATCTCGGCATTTGGGAAGTTTTTGGATAATTGTAGAGAAACTTTAGGGTGCAAGACACGATCCTTTCGTCCGCGGAGTAAAAGGACTTTGGTATCTGAATGGGTAGGGGCCAATATTTTAGTTTTTAGCAGATCAAGACCTTTAGATAATGCAGTGACGTTATAGAATTCTTTTTCGTGGCTAACACTACCCGCCAATTGTTGGAAATTTTTAATGAGCTTGTGGGGGTTTTCTTTGAGGCCTAATTGCATTTGATCAATTTTTTCAATGAGTTTAGGGTCGGCATTATGGTTGCCACAGAAAGCATTAAACCCACTCAGGCAAATAATGCCTTTGCAGAGAGGTGATTCGAGGGCCTTATCAATATATAAGCTCCCAAGAGAGTAGGCGATAAAAATAAATTCTTGATTTGCTTCTGCAATTAAGAAGTCTTCGGGGCTCGTCTTGGCATGAGCATAAAAACTCCAATCAAAGCAGGTGACTTGGCCAAGGAAATCGAAATATGAGTGATCGCAGGCCCAGCCAGGGATAGCTATTAGTTTCATGATTTTAATAATGCGACAAGATAACGGATTTGTTCTATATAAAGTGGCCATAGGAGAATCCATGACCAAGCAAAAATTGCAATAAAGGGAGCAAATGGAATGGCTCTTTGAGTCATTTTGGCTTCTTTTTTACTAATGATTAAATAGATCATGCCTAGCAGGCTGGCAAATCCAAGTGATACGAGGGCGCCTTGGATTCCAATAAATGCAGCGCAGAGAGTGATAAGACTTAAATCGCCACCACCAATGACCGCACTAGGGAAAGTGAGCTTGTTGATGAATATTTTTTGTTCGGGGTCAATTTTGTAGTCAAGTCCATCTTTGGTAGATTTTCCCTGGCGATTGACTTCAACTACTTGTTTGTCGCAAGTATGAAAACGAATTTTCTCATCTTTTTCACTTAAGATTTCTTTCCAAGCGAGGGGGTCATCACCTTCGGCTTGGCAATTGTCTTTGCGGAGGATGACTTGTACGGGGGGCTCGCATTCTATTGTGTGAGAGCCAAATACCTTACGTCCTAATTTTGCACATAAATACATAAAGGAATAAGCGATACTAACATTAAAGAGGCAATGAAATAGTGACCTAAGGCGAGGAGGGAAGCCATCTAAGATTGAATAGTTAGCTTGGATCTCGAAGAGGGAGTGCTGGGAACTTAGTAGTTGGCTATTGGGAAAGGCGAGTGCGAGGATGAAGGCGCAGGCAATACCAAAATAAATGAGTTGAATGGGAATGGTGCGAGTTTCAATATCAGTTAAACTAGCCGCAATGAGTATCGAGCTTGCGATTAGCGCAAGTAAAACCTGACTTAAGGGAAGCTGATAATGGCGACCCGCAAACATGACGCATAGCCACATTATACCAGTAATCGTTTCAATGACTAAGTAGCGTGGCGATATTGAGGTTTTACAGGCACGGCATTTCCCTCGGAGAACAAGCCAGCCAATGATAGGGATGTTATCATAAAGCTTGATCTCGGTTGAGCATTTGGGACAATGAGATCCAGGGACACTTAAACTCATACCTAATGGGAGTCGCCAGATGACGACATTGAGGAAGCTCCCAATACAGCAACCTAGCATGAAGGTGAAGAGGCCTCCCACAGAGAAAAAATGATTGTAGAAAAAGTTAATTAATTGTGCTTCAGTCATGAGGATAGGCTGCTTCGATTAGATTTTTTCGCATGATTTCTACAGGTGCTTTCATGTCCGTCCACATTTCCCAGGATTTAACACCTTGATGTAGTAGCATGCCTAAGCCTCCTGCTGTTTTACAGCCTGCTTCTTTGGCGGCAATTTGAAAGGGGGTCTCTTTATAAATCATATCCATCACTAAAATAGAAGAATGAAGTAAAGAGCTAGGGAAGGGTTGGGCATCTCCGTCCTTGAGTCCGAGGCTAGTGCATTGAATAAGGATATCGTATTCTTGACAGATCTTTGTGTGCTTGGATAGATCACTGGAGGCAATGAATTGTGTTTCGCAGCCTGGATTCATTAGTTTGGCAGTATCTAATAAGAGTTGTGCATTAGCTTCGCTTCTATTAATGACGGTGATGGCTGTAGCGCCTGATTTAGCAATTCTCGCCGCAGCTGCTCTCGCGGCTCCGCCTGCGCCTACAAACAAAACTCTTTTGTTGTTGAGTGATATACCAAACTCTTCTTTGATGGCGGTTTCGATGCCATAACCATCAGTACTATAGCCATGGAGTTTTCCGTCTTTTTGGACAATGACAGTATTGACGCTTTGGCAAGCGAGAGCTTCTTTATCTACCCAATCTAATAAAGGGATAATATCTGCTTTTAGTGGGACGGTGCAATTCCAACCTTTATATGACTCAGCCTTTAGTCCATCGATAATACTATTGATGTCATCGGGGGGGCATTCGATTAAGTTATAATTGGCGTTCAAATTCATTTCCTTAAAAGCAGGGTTATGAATACTGGGGGATAAAGAATGATTAACCGGCCATCCGATCAGTCCATATTTAAGCATGAAGGTTTTTCCTGTGTTAAAATAATCATAATAGATTAACGAAGTTACATTCTAATTCAATCATTCTGCTTAACTATTATAAAGTAGTTTTATTACTTTCTGTCGAAGCTTTGCTTGTGTTGGCACTTGGTGTATGGGCTATCTCTAGTAAAAAGTTAGTACGGATGGATGCTTTTTGATATTTTGTAGTTCTGAGTTTTTTTGGTCTAAGTATTTGGCTTATAAGCTATACGTATATTTATGCTAGGCAGCAAAGAAAAGAGATTGTTAAAAAAGTTAAGAAAATTTTCAAAAGAGATTTGCGGAAAAAGTAAGTGGGGATATCCTAAGGGCCTTGTCAGAAACGACAGGCAAACAACAGAGCCGAAAGTGAGCGAGTTGACTGAGAAAGACGCAGATGTTTGATAGTTGAATTATATGATAGTAACGGGCTCCTAAATCATTTATGATTTAAGAGTTAATTTTTTCGAGAGAGAAAACTCAATAGAATAAAAAAAGTAATAAGTCAGAATCAAACACAATCAAATTGATTGGAGAGTTTGATCCTGGCTCAGAATGAATGCTGGCGGCATGGATTAGGCATGCAAGTTGAACGAGAATCTAACTTCGGTTAGAGGAAAGTAGCGAAAGGGTGAGTAACGCGTGAATAATCTGCCCCCAAGTTTGGAACAACAGTTGGAAACGACTGCTAAAACCGGATGTGGATATAAGGTCGCATGATCTAATATCTAAAGGAAACGCTTGGGGATGAGTTCGCGTGCCATTATGTTAGTTGGTAAGGTAACGGCTTACCAAGACTATGACGGCTAGGTGGTCTGAGAGGACGATCACCCACACTGGGACTGAGACACTGCCCAGACTCCTGCGGGAGGCTGCAGTCGAGAATCTTCCGCAATGCGCGCAAGCGTGACGGAGCAATGCCGCGTGATCGAAGACGGCCTTCGGGTTGTAAAGATCTGTCAGGGGGGAAAAACGATGATGGTACCCCCAGAGGAAGCCACGGCTAACTACGTGCCAGCAGCCGCGGTAATACGTAGGTGGCGAGCATTATTCGGAATTACTGGGCGTAAAGGGTCCGCAGGTGGTTAACTAAGTCAGATGTGAAATTTCAGTGCTCAACACTGAACCTGCATTTGAAACTGGTAAACTAGAGTATGTGAGAGGTAAGCGGAATTTGTGGTGTAGCGGTGGAATGCGTAGATATCACAAGGAAGACCAAAGGCGAAGGCAGCTTACTGGCACAATACTGACACTCATGGACGAAGGCTAAGGTAGCGAAAAGGATTAGATACCCTTGTAGTCTTAGCAGTAAACGTTGTACACTCGATGTTGGTCTGGTTAGTCGGATCAGTGTCTAAGCTAACGCGATAAGTGTACCGCCTGGGAAGTACGGTCGCAAGACTAAAACTCAAAGGAATTGACGGGGGCCCGCACAAGCGGTGGAGCATGTGGCTTAATTCGAGGCAACGCGAAGAACCTTACCCGGGTTTGACATTGAGCGACGTTCGGTGAAAGCCGAATTCCCTTCGGGGCGCGAAAACAGGTGCTGCATGGCTGTCGTCAGCTCGTGCTGTGAAGTGTTCGGTTAAGTCCGGCAACGAGCGCAACCCATACCCTTACTTGCTAACAGGTAATGCTGAGAACTTTAAGGGGACTGCCCGTGTTAAGCGGGAGGAAGGTGTGGACGACGTCAAGTCAGTATGGCCCTTACACCCGGGGCTGCACACGTGCTACAATGGCCGGTACAAAGGGCAGCAACCTAGCGATAGGAAGCGAATCCCCAAAACCGGTCTCAGTACGGATTGGAGTCTGCAACTCGACTCCATGAAGATGGAATCGCTAGTAAATGGGCATCAGCTACGGCTCATTGAATACGTTCCCGGGCCTTGTACACACCGCCCGTCACATCATGGGAGCTGAGTTCACCCGAAGTCGTTGCGCCAACCTGCTTGCAGGAGGCAGACGCCGAAGGTGGGCTTAGTGACTGGGATGAAGTCGTAACAAGGTAGCCGTTGGGGAACCAGCGGCTGGATCACCTCCTTTTTAAGGAATGAAAAAAGACTAACCTCTATTTAGAACTTCGGTTCTATAACATGAGTGCTTTTTACATGACTTATTACCCCGTTACTATCATATAATTCAAATATTGAGCATGAAGCGTCCATTAGGACGCTTTTTTTTTGCCCAAATTAGTCGCGAACAGTAAATAGACTGACTGTGAATCATTTAATAGTGAGGTCTCAGTCAGTGCTTTATTCGAAAAATAAATAGCTATGCTAATAATGCTCTTTAAAGAGCAAGTCAGAAGAGGCGTAAATACTAGTTTATTGACGGAGAGGAAGTATATTCATGGCTAAATTTTAAGGAAGTGTGAATGAAAGTTAAAGCAATTATCAGTGTGGTTTCGGTATTGATCATGGTGATGGGTGCCGCGGTATCTTTGGCGGCGGTAGCATCTTGGATTATGCAAGATAGCTTAGCGGATACACAGGGCATTTTGAAATGCTCAGCCTTTTCCATTTTAGGTGGATTAATTTTACATCTTAAGACAAGAGATAGAAACCACGAAGTGAATCCTCGAGAAGTCTATGCAATTGTTACAGTGGGTTGGTTATCGGTCTGCTTAATTGCAGCGATACCTTTTGTAGCCTTAACGGATATGAGTTTTACTGATAGTTACTTTGAAGTAATGAGTGGTTTGACCACGACGGGAGCGACTGTTTTAACAGATATTGAGTCATTGCCGAAAGGCTTGTTATTTTGGCGTTGCTTTTGTAACTGGTTGGGTGGCTTAGGTATAGTGATTTTATCGATGGCGATACTCCCTTTTTTGGGCTCCGGAGCGTATCAATTATTTAAAGCTGAAGCAACCGGTCCACAATCCGAGCAAATCACTTCAAGGGCAATTGATACGGCGAAAATTTTATGGGCTATTTATGTGGTTTTAACTTTAGTTTGTATAGGTATTTATCATTACTTAGATATGCCAATATTTGAAGCAGTTTGCCATGGTTTAAGTACTTTGTCTACAGGAGGGTATTCACCTTTAGCTTCAAGTTTTGGGAACTATGGTTATGCGGTTCTTTATGTGAGTACCTTTTTTATGATGGTGGCTGCAACTAACTTTACACTTCACATAAAAGCTTTGAAGGGAGATATATTTTGTTATTTTCGCGATGAAGAGTTTCGTTGGTACTTAGCCACATTTCTCTTTGCGTTGACTTTGATAGCGTTCTTTTTAAATAGCGATTCAGGTTATGACCTTGCCGCGAGTTTTGCTCACTCAACCTTTCAAGTGGCGAGCTTAGAGACTTCCTGTGGCTTTGCTTCCGATGATTTTGATAAGTGGTCAACTCCTTCAAAAATCGTCCTCTTTTTGATTATGTTTATGGGAGGTTGCGGTGGATCAACTACGGGTGGTTTAAAAGTAGCCAGGATCGTACTTTTAGTTAAGTATACCTTTATTAAAGTTAAACAGATGATTTTGCCCCATAGTTTAATTAACCTTCACTTCAATGGGCGCCGCGTTAATGATGATATGATTCAGCGCTCACTGGCCTTCTTTTTTGCCTTTATTTTTCTCTATGCAATAACCGCTTTTTCACTGAGTTTTGCTCCGGGTATAGATATTACGACTGCACTCAGTGGATCGATTGCTTGCGTGGGCAATATGGGGCCTGGCTTCGCACTTTTGGGACCAGCGGAAACCTTTGCGTGGTTACCCGATTGGAATAAATGGATTCTTTGCATGGCAATGTTTTTAGGCCGTTTAGAGATTTTCACTGTTGTTATTGTTTTTGTACCCAATTTTTGGAGAAGGTAATTATGCAGGTTCCCGCCTTTATTATTTATAATTATTTAGTGATGAGTTTAATCACTTTTTTACTCTATGGCATCGATAAATGGAAGGCAAAAAAAGACTTGTCTAGAATACCTGAAAAAGTTCTGCATATCACTGAACTCTTGGGGGATGGCCTGGTGCCATTCTCGGACAGCTTTTTTGGCGCCATAAAACAGCGAAGCTCTCGTATCAAATAGTCTTTTGGTCGATTGTTCTTATTCATTTGATTTTATGGTATCTTAAGTTTACGAACAAGATTTAATTAACTTAAGTTTTAACATGTAAAAGCTTCTTCGCTATTTAAAAAAGGCGCTTTTATCAGGTCATAAATCGCCATTCTGAAGAGGATTGATTTAACTAAGTCTTGATTTATTCCTCCCTTGATTTAGTCTGAATCACGAAAATTGCGCAAGGCGCAAATAATTATTATAAGGCAGGAGAAAATAAAGATGTCTATTAAAAAAGTTGGAATATTAACTGCGGGTGGTTTAGCACCATGTTTATCAACGGCGATTGGTCGTTTACTTGAGCGTTACACTGAAATCGCTCCAGAAATTGAAATCATTTGTTACACGAGTGGCTACAAAGGTCTTTTACTTGGTGATAAAATCACTGTAGATGCTGATATGCGTGCCAATGCAGCCGTACTCTATGAGCATGGCGGAAGTCCCATCGGAAATAGCCGGGTAAAACTTACTAATATTGCAGATTGTGAAAAACGTGGCTTAGTGAAGCCAGGTGAAAATCCTTTAGCGGTAGCAGCCAATCAACTCGTGAAAGATAAGGTTGATGTCCTTCACACCATCGGTGGTGATGATACCAATACTACAGCGGCAGACTTAGCTGCATATCTTGCAGATAATGATTATAAACTCATTGTTGTGGGTCTTCCTAAGACTATTGATAATGATGTATTCCCAATTAAGCAATCTCTCGGTGCTTTTACAGCAGCAGAAGAGGGTGCGAAGTATTTTGAGAATGTTGTATCTGAACACAATGCGAATCCACGTATGCTTATCGTTCATGAAGTGATGGGTCGTAGTTGTGGTTGGTTAACAGCTTACACGGCCAAAATCTACCGTGAGCGTTTAGCTAAACGCAATTTACTCCCTGCACTTGGTCTCAATAAAGAGCGTTTAGATGTGCATGCAATCTTCATCCCAGAAATGGCGATTGATATTAAAGCTGAAGCAGCACGCCTTAGCCAAGTGATGGACGAACAAGATAACGTCAATATCTTTATTTCTGAAGGTGCAGGCCTCGAAGCTATTATTGCTGAGATGGAAGCTGCGGGTGAAGAAGTGCCACGCGATGCTTTTGGTCATGCAAAATTAGATGCAGTGAATCCTGGTAAATGGTTTGGCAGTCAGTTTGCTAAGCTTTTAAATGCAGAAAAAGTTTTGATTCAAAAATCAGGCTACTATGCAAGAGCAGCGGCTTCTAATAAAGAAGACTTGGCATTGATTAAGCTTTGTGCTGATAAAGCAGTTGAAGCAGCACTCGCAGGTATTGGCGGAGTCGTTGGTCATGATGATGATCAAAATGATGAACTTCGTGCTATTGAATTTCCTCGTATTGCTGGTGGTAAGCCATTCAATATTGATGAGTCTTGGTTTGATGATCTCTTAGCGGGTATTGGTCAAGCTAAGGGTGCTAAAGTCGAGTGCGCTCACTAAGCCCAAGGCTTTAGATCAAAAAAAGCCGTTTAAGTCATTGACTTGAACGGCTTTTTTTTTATGATTTTCAGCTACTTATTAAGGAACTTATTCCCGAAAATGTAAGCTGAGTCAAACAGGGCCTTAGCGACTTCTCAAATTAGAGTGTGCGCTGCAAAGCAACAACTTTTCCTTGGATATACACTTCTGAGGGTTCATAGAATTGTGTTTCAAATTCATTGTTACAGGGGCGTAATTCAATCTTGCCATCAGTAAAGTAGAGTTGTTTAACAGTTGTATCACCATTCACCATTGCCACAACAATGTCTTCTGCGTTAGCATTATCTTGTTGCTTAACAATGATGGAGTCACCATCTAAAATACCTGCATCGCGCATACTTTCGCCATTCACTAAAAGAGCGAAAAGTCGACCATCAGCACGGAGTCCTTGGAAGGAAGCGGGATCAATTTGGATTTCACGTTCGACATTTTCTTCTGCCATCAAAGGCATGCCTGCAGAGATGCGACCCAAGAGGGGGATGCTCAGCATAAAAGAAAGATTGCGTGGACGAGTTGTGGTATTAGTTAAAGTCATGCTTCGGGCTTTACTACTACGAGTTAAGTAGCCTTTGCGTTGAAGTGCACGAACATGAGCAAAACTAGTGGCTGACTTAATATTAAAGCGCTCTGCAATTTCATAAATTGTGGGAGCCATACCTTCACGAGTGGTGAAGTCTTCGATAAAGTCAAGAGTTTCTTGTTGACGATCAGTTAAACCTTTCATAAAGAAGTACCTTATATTAATTAGTTAGTTTAAGTTATTAACTTTTGAAACAAAATACAAGCATAAAATAGCTATTTATCAAAAATAAAGACTTCTTTTTATTAGCTTATAGATTATTTATTAATTTCTCAGCCCTGAATTGAGCTAATGATAAGTAGCTAATGATTCGAATGGATGAAAAAATTAGATGTATTATAATGTGAGCTAAAATTAATAGAAGAGAGTGAGTGGCAAGTGAGCGAGGGGAATAATAGAGCAAGACCTAAAGAATTAGCTTATGCCAAGACTTTAGGGATCGATGAGCCTGAATCATATACCAAATTAGTTTTGAGTGATTTGATTGCGATTGCAAAAGGATCAGGATTAAAAGAAGTCCAAAGCTACCTCGCACTGAAAAAATATGCTGCTACGGCAGAGTCTTTTTCTTCAGTGCTTTATATGCAGGGACAGAGGCAAGCGAAAGCTATTGGCCGTGTGGAAGAAATTTACTTTGATCAAGAAAAAAAATGGGCAATGGTGCATTTTTCTTTAGCTAAATACGAGAGCTTCATGGGGCAGATCTGCATCGATTGGAATGAGCAGCTATTAATCCCATTACAAAAAATTTCTGATATGGTGTATTTATCAGAACTGAAAGCAGAGGAATTAGTGGGGCAATCGAAGGCTGAGTACGAGCAGGCTTTAGAGGCCTTAGTATTCACGAGTCAAAATGAAGCAAAAGTTAATGAAACTCCAAAACCGAAAGTTAATCAAATCACGGATCAGATAAAGCGCGGCTTCAAGACTCTTTTTAATAAGAAATAAATATCTCCAAAGGAGGATAATTTAATATTTTAATTTTAAATCATCCCCGTAGGGATATCCACCAGTCGATGGGTGGCAACCCTCGCAGGGAAGGGGACTCAGACGCTTAATAGCGGATTGAGGCTGCCGCCGCAGGCAGAGAAAATAATATTTTCACCCGCCTCTCAAGGTGGGCACACCTTGCAGGGAAGGGGACGGAGTCCCGAGACTACTATCAAATAAAATATAAAGGGGGATTATACCGCCTCACTCCAGCGGGGACGGAGTCCCGAGACTACTATCAAATAAAATATAAAGGGGGATTATACCGCCTCACTCCAGCGGGGAGGTGCTGCCAAACGGGCCCGGTTGCCACCGGGGGCGGATAAAAAATCATAGAATTTTCACCACCTTGAAAGGCAATTAAAGCTAAATCCATTGAAAAGAAAACTAATAATGATGAGGTCTTAAAAGAAGTTTTTATTTCCTTAAGTTCTTGATAGGAAAGAGAGTAAAACGATTAGGGAGAGCTCATTAAAGATCTTCTTGATTTCACTCAAAAAATTATTGAATATTTTTTACGTTTTATACAGAAAACATATTTGAATTCGTGCTCACAGGTGGCATAGTTCAGTTCGTTTTTCGGGCTCTTAGCTCAGTTGGTTAGAGCATCCGACTCATAATCGGACGGTCCCGGGTTCAAGTCCCTGAGGGCCCACTCGAAAACAGAAGCACTTACAGTAATGTAGGTGCTTTTTTTTGTCCAGAAAATATTGTTTTGTAGAGCTTAGCCCTCGATATAATATGTTTTTACTTCTTCTTTTGGGCGTAGATAATGCGGTTCATGGGGGTGATTTCGCGGGGGATTTCGGCCCAGCGTACGCGGTAGTCAGCGGCTTCGAGTGCGTAGGTGCGGTGAATATCGAAAGCAGTGGTGAGACCAAGAGCTGTTTGTAAGCTAAGTGGAGCAGCACAGGCTGAACGGGGATAGCAGCAGGGAAGGATTGCGAGTGGACCACCACTTTTGATTGCAATTGAAATACAGAGATCGGAGAGTGAGCCACAGGCATGGGCTGATACGATAGAGGCGCCTGGCTCGATCCAATCATCATCGATGGTTATTTTGGCCATGCGATTATCTATTTTTGATTCTATCCATGGAGCGACTGAAATTGCAATTTTTATAAGTTTTTGACGACTCTCGGGTTCTTTTTTATCTATGAGGATAACGCGTTCCACTTTTCGTTCAAAGATGGCAAAGAGCAGGCCTAATAAACCGTGACCACAGCAGAGATCTGCGACGAGTAGAGCCTTACTTGATTTTCGTATACGTTCAAAAAACTCAAAGGTCTCGAAGACTTCTTTTATGGGAAGAAAGCTCTCTTTGGCAATGGCCTGAAGAAAAGTGTCTTGTAGATTCTCTGAATTAAAATGTTTATCAGTGACATTCAAAAAGAATGAAGAAGTTGAACTCAGCCATTTCGTATTCTCGAGATTATTGAGCTGAGGAAAAAATTTAAAGCGAGAATTGGGTGCTTGGTTCACAGTAGCTTTCCTATTGTTTAACTTAATCCACGCTAATCTCTCTAAGAATCTTCGCCATACGAGAGAAGGATTTTATTATTAAGCACATTGCTTAAAGTTTTTGGTTTGTTATGTCGATCATGAAAATTTTGTGTTTTATGTCGAACAATTTAAAAGCCGCAGTGAAATCACTGCGGCTTCTTGATTTGTTATTGAAGGGGGAGTTTAGCCCGTGTTTTTCATGGCAGCAGCAATACCGGCAATAGTAGCCATAACCGCATCTTCTAAGACAGGGTCGCCATCTTGATTTTCTTTGTAGAGACGACGCATGACTTCACCCTGGAGGTAATTCAGCGTGTCGGCATAAGGGTTGCGGACTTTGATTGAAGCGCGTAAAGCAATACGATCTTCTTGGGCACTGAGGCCCGCCACAACATCTTCGGAAACGGCGATAGTTTGTTTGAGCTTATCACGTAATTCAATACCAAGGTCTTTAACATCATCATCGGCAAGTAGTTCTTCGTAATAAGCCGATACACGGTAATCAGTTTTCACTAAAACCATATCAAGCATATCCATAATGAAGTAGAAGAAAGGCCATTCCTGAATCATTTCTTGAATGAGGTCGTAATGACCTTCTTTCAGTGCTTCGTCTAAGGCTTCGCCAATGCCGAGCCAAGCAGGAAGCATTGAGCGAGTTTGAGTCCATGCAAAAATCCAAGGAATCGCACGAAGTGATTCAATGCCGCCAGATTTTTTGCGCTTGGCAGGACGACTCCCAATATGGAGACGACCGAGTTCTTGCTCTGGCGTCACTTGACGAAAGTATTTCACAAAGTTTTCACGACCGCGAACAATGTCACGATAAGCATCACAGGATGTCTTGGACATGCTGTCCATAATATCGCGCCACTCTTGTTTAGGAAGAGGTGGCTTAGCTAGGGTAGCTTGCAATACTGCAGCAATGTAGAGATGAAGGTTATAGCAGGCGGCATCAGCAGTGGAATACTTTTGCTGAATAACTTCACCTTGCTCAGTAACACGCATACGGCCAGCAACAGTACCAGGAGGCTGTGACATAAGTGCATGTTCAACAGGTCCGCCACCGCGACCGACAGAGCCACCGCGACCATGGAAAAGTGTGAGTTTCACATTATGATTTTTAGAGACTGTATGAAGAGCTTCCTGGGCAGTGTATTGGGCCCAGCTCGCAGCTAGTTTACCAGCATCTTTACCTGAGTCGGAGTAACCAATCATCACTTCTTGAGCACCATCAATATTGTTTTTGTACCAATCAATACTGAAGAGTTGCTCCATGATGTCGCCAGAGTTCTCTAAATCTTCAAGAGTTTCAAAGAGCGGAGCGACACGTAGAGGATTTTGAACACCGCATTCTTTTTGGAGGAGGTGAACGGCGAGAACATCTGAAGCGGTCCTAGCCATAGAGATGACATAAGCACCAAGAGCTTCAGGAGGCTGTTGGGCGATAGTTTTTACCGTATCAACAACTTCTTGGCATTCTTCATCAAAAGCCATGTTACTTGGCATGAGAGGGCGTTTGTTTTGAAGTTCACGAACAAGGAATTCTTGCTTTTTATCTTCAGGCCAGTCAGCGTAAGAACCTTCGCCGAGATATTCGGTAATGGCATTGATGACATTCATGTGACGTGTAGATTCTTGGCGAATATCCAAATTAAGGATATTGAGTCCAAAGCAACTCAAACGACGCATAAGATCAAGAAGACTCGCATCAGCTAAGCGCTTACCGCTTGTTTCCGCAAGAGATCTGTGGCAGATATTGAGAGCTTCACGCAGTTCTTCAATATCTTCCATGAGTGGGAGAGAGGACTTATAGACTTCGCCTTCGAGTTGAGCTTGAGCCCATTTTTTAGTTTCTAGAAAACGCGCACGGAAGGGACGTAAAAAAGCACGGTAGGGTTCATGTGCATCACCAACGATTGCTCTAAGTTCATCTGAACATGAAGTTGAGGAAATACACTGAATGGCATTGTTGATTGATTGATAGTAGAGTTCGGCAGCGGTCCAGCGATTTAATAAGCAGACACGCTCAGTGGTCTCAAATGTGACATTTGGATTTCCATCACGGTCTCCGCCCATCCATGAAGCAAATTTTATTGGTGAAGCCCAATTAGGAAGTTTTTGGCCGGTATATTTCTCGAGGATATTATCGAGTTCACGCATGAAACGCGGGATCGCATCCCAAACAGTATCTTCGATAATCGCTAGACCCCATTTAGCTTCTTCAAAAGGAGTGGGGCGAATACGACGAATTTCATCTGATTCCCAGAGAGATGTAATCAGGATAGAGAGACTATCATTCACTTCTCTGATTTCCGAAGGAGTGAGGTGGTGATGATCTTTGTTGTCGAGCAGCTGACTGATTTTAGCATGTTTATGAAGAAGAGTACGACGCTTAACCTCAGTTGGGTGAGCAGTCATAACCAATTCGATATTCATGTTGGCAATGGTGTTATTGACTTCTTCTTTAGTACGACCATCAGCGAGAAGCTGAGGAATGATTTGAGTCAGTTGCGTCAAATGCTTAGTTAAAGAATCTTCATCATAGAGCTTGAGCTCATTCATGCTGTGATGACCTTCAGTAATATTCGCCAAATTGAGGAATTGACCGAAAGCACGAGTCATGTTTTTGATTTCTTCGTTTGAGAGGGTGCGAATAAGTTCTTTGAGTTCTTTATCAGCCGCTTCGTCGTTTTTTTTGCGTGCACGCTTTGAGAGTAGTCGAATTTGCTCGAGTTTAACAAAGAATTCTTCGCCAACTTGCTCTTTAATCGTTTCGCCTAAAAGCGCACCGAGCATTTTGATATCTTGTTTGAGGGGGGATTTTTTGCTCAAAATGATGATCCTGATTTATATTTTATTAATTTCTAGCGTATGTATAGACGGATTTTAACTTATGTCACCTGTTGTGACAGACTTAAGCCCTATTATGTGCCGGGAGTGAAGCAATAAAAAGGCTTATGCCATAGAAGTATAAGCCTTTTGAAACTAGAGTTCTTTCACTGTCCAGGGAAGACCAAATTCTACGAGCATATCCATGAAAGGATCTGGATCGAGTTCTTCCATGTTAAAGACGCCTTCGCCATTCCAAATACCTTTAGCTAGTAAGGCTGTGCCAATAGCGGCAGGCACGCCTGTGGTGTATGAGATGGCTTGGGAACCAAGTTCCTCGAAACAGGCTTCGTGCTTACAGATGTTATAGATATAGATAGATTTTTCTTTACCATCTTTAGTGCCTTTGATGATATTGCCTATGCAAGTTCTACCCTGACTAGATTTGCCTAAGTCACCGGGGTTGGGTAAGACTGCTTTCAGGAATTGCAAAGGAACAATTTTCTGTCCTTGGTATTCAATTTCATCGATACGGGTCATGCCGACGTTTTGCAAGACTTCTAAATGCTTGAGGTAGTTATCTGAAAAACTCATCCAAAACTGAGCTTTTTTAATGGTCGGGATATGCTTGGTTAAAGATTCCAATTCTTCGTGATACATCCGATAAATATTAAAAGTGCCGACGCCCTCAGGACAAGTGTACTCTTGTTTTAGGGACATAGCGAGAGTTTCTACAAATTGTCCATTTTCCCAATGACGGCATTCTGCTGTAACTTCACGGATGTTGATTTCGGGATTAAAGTTTGTTGCAAAAGCTTGGCCATGATCACCGCCATTAACATCTATAATATCGAGTTCAGTGATTTCATCAAAGTGATGTTTAAGTGCCCAAGAAGTGAAGATATTGGTCACGCCAGGATCGAAACCAGAGCCGAGCAGGGCAAAAAGTCCCGCTTTTTTAAAGCGTTCTTGATAATCCCATTGCCATTTATATTCGAATCTTGCAGTGTCAAGGGGCTCGTAGTTTGCGGTGTCAACATAGTGAACGCCACATTCTAGACAAGCATCCATGATGGTTAAGTCTTGATAAGGCAGGGCCACGTTAAGGACGATGTCGGGCTTGAAGTCTTTCATGAGGGTGACTAATTCAGGGACTTTATCAGCATCCACTTGGGCAGTATCGATGGATTCTTTTGCGAGTGCCGCAATCGCATCGCATTTTGATAAAGTGCGCGAAGCCAGCATAATCTCGGAGAATGCTCCTGTTTGGATACATTTTAAGGTGGCAACTTGGCTGACGCCACCGGCGCCAATGATAAGTAATCTAGACATAATAAATTCCTTAGTTTTGAGTGTCGAGATAAGTGTATTGCTTTAAACAATTTTCGTAAAAATCTATGTGTTTCACTCCCATGCGGGATTGAATTAGGCCGGCTTTTATGTTTTTGTCGATCTCTTTTTTGATAGTTTGAGCCATCACAGCGGGGTTGTATTGCATGGTACTGAGTACGTCGCCACAAGCACCACCATGGATGACTTCATCAATGTAGAAACCACTGTCATCATCTTTATCGGCATAAACGTGGACTTCGTGTAAACGGCCAAATAAATTATGCATAACTCCCATGACATCTTGGTAAGCACCGGTGAGGAAAATCCCGATGTGGTAGGATTCCTCAGCTTTTATTTTGTGAAGTTTAATGGTTTCGGAGAGTCCCTCTGGACCTAAGAATTGCTTGATTTGACCATCGGAATCACAAGTGATATCACAGAGCTTACAATCTTCTTCAGGGACTTCATTGAGGCGTTGTAGAGGCATGATGGGCAATATTTGGTCGATGGCCCAAACGTCGGCAGCTGATTGGAAAACGGAGAAATTACAGAGGTATTGTTTAGCGCGACTCTTTTCGAGTTCTTGTAAATCTTCGGGGATGAAATCTTTTTGTTTAAGTAGAAGACTGATTTGATCCATGACTTGCCAGTAAATATTTTCAATTGCGGCCATTTGTTCTAGTTCTAAAATGCCCAGCTTGAATGCCTGCATCGATTCAGCTTTAATTTGCTTGGCATCATTGAGCATTTCCTGGCAATTATCTATGCTGAGTTCATCTAGAGTCGAACGCATATTTTGCAAGAGGTAATGATCTTTGTCAGTGGCTTCAAGAACAAAATCTTCGTGGTGTTTCTTTTTGATGTCAATGACATTGGTGACGACACAGGAATGATGTGCAGTAATAGCGCGACCACTCTCAGTCACAATGGTGGGGTGCGGGACATGTTCATCATCACAGATTTGTTTAATGGAAAGAACTAAATCCATGGCGTATTCATCTAAGCGATAATTGCGTGATGAATCCGTGCTCGAGCGACTACCATCATAATCAATAGCTAGGCCGCCACCGGCATCGATGTATTCTATATTGACACCCATTTTTGCGATCTTCGCATAAACTCGTGAACCTTCGATGATGGCTTCTTTGATAGTTTTGATGTCTGCAATCTGACTGCCCATGTGAAAATGAAGAAGTTTTACACAATCAAGCATAGCTTCATCTTCGAGGATATTAAGAGATTTAATAATTTCTAAAATGGATAAGCCAAATTTTGCTTTGTCGCCAGTGGAAGAAGCCCATTTACCACGACTCTCAGATGAAAGTTTTAAGCGCAAGCCAATGAGGGGGCGTATATTTTGCTCTCTGGAGACTTCGAGCAGTAATTTGAGTTCACTGAAATTCTCTATGACAATAAAGCATTTACGTCCCATTTTTACACCGAGTAAGCCCAGCCGCATAAAGTCGCGATCTTTATAACCATTCAGTATGGTGAGGCTATTGCTATTGGTGTTATAGGCGAGGACCGCAAGGATTTCAGGTTTGGATCCAGCCTCTAAGCCGAAATCAAATTCTTGACCTGCTTCGACGATTTCTTCGACGACTTCGCGCATCTGATTAACTTTGATGGGATAAACACCACGGTATTCACCTTGGTAATCAAGTTCTTTAATGGCCTGCTGAAACGCGAGGTTTAAGTTGCGGACTTGAGCACGGAGTACATCGTGAAAACGAATAACTAAGGGGAGGCTTAAGCCTTGAGATTTGACTTCATCAATAACATTGTTGAGTGGGATTTGTAAGCCACTTTCATCTTGAAATGGAAGTACGCAGACTTCACCCCGTTCGTTAATGTGAAAAAATGAATCAGACCAACGTTGGATATTGTACTGTTGTTGAGGATCCCAAGGCATAGAGTGATACTTATTTTGCGCGTGAAAGAAACTCGCCTGTACGCGTGTCAACTTTGATGGCTTCGCCAGATTCTAAGTATTCAGGAACTTGAATATGGAAGCCCGTTTCTAATACTGCATTTTTCGTTCTCGCCGTGGCGGAAGCTGATTTAATACAGGGATCACATTCAGTAACAGTAAGTTGAACTGTGTCGGGAAGTGTAACAGTTTTTACAATGCCGTCGATGAGTAAGGCCGTAAGTTCCATGCCTTCAACAAGGAAGTTTTTATCATCAGCAAGGAAATCTAAGTTAAGGCCGAACTGATCGTAAGTTTCCAAATCCATGAAGATATAGTTCTCGCCTTCGATGTAAGAGAATTCTACTGGGCGTTTTTCGTATTCGCCTTCTTTAAGCATTTCATCACTTTTAAAGCTATGATCAGTTTTCTGGCCAGTGATTAAATCGCGAGTACGGATTTTATAAAGAGTGCTACCACCACGAGCGGAAGGACTTTGGCAAGTAATTGTATCTACCATATGGAGTTTTCCATTGATATCTAAAACGGAATTTTTCTTGATTTTTGAAGCTTGGATCATGGCTATCTCATTTTTTGTGTTATTTAAGCTTTGATTAACTTAGCTCATCTATAGAGTTCCTAAAAGGTCAAAAAAAAAGCCCAGGTAAGAACCTAGGCTTTTAGATCTTCGAGAAGATTTATGCGAGCTCAGCAGCAGCCGTTCTAAGAAGTTCTGCAGTTCGGTCCCAATCTAAACATTTATCAGTGATTGAAACGCCGTATTTGAGGTCGCGTAAATTTGGAGGTATGGATTGGTTGCCTTCGCCGATGTTACTCTCGAGCATTACACCTTTGATTTTGCCAGGTGTTTCATTGATTTGAGCAATGATATCTTTGAGTACAGGGATTTGCTTGTTGTGATCTTTTGATGAGTTGGCATGTGAGCAGTCAACGACAATAGCAGCGTCAATTCCACGGTCTTTAATAGCGTCGACACATTGAGCAATGGATGCAGCATCGTAGTTTGGTCCATCATGTCCACCGCGTAAAACGAGGTGTCCGTGTGGATTACCAGTAGTTGAAACAACAGATGAACGACCATTTGCATCGATACCTAGAAAATGTTGTGGGAGGCGACTTGATTGAATTGCGTTGAGCGCAACTTCGAAGCTACCATCAGTACTATTCTTGAAGCCTACAGGCATGGAAAGACCACTGGCCATTTCACGGTGAGTTTGTGATTCAGTGGTACGTGCGCCAATGGCGGCCCATGAAACGAGGTCAGAGAGGTACTGAGGAACAATTGGGTCGAGAAACTCAGTAGCTGTTGCTAAACCTAGAGTAGCAATTTCGCGAAGAATCTCACGACCAAGGACTACGCCTTCTTCAATAGCATAAGAATTATTGATATGAGGATCATTGATTAAGCCTTTCCAGCCACCAATAGTTCTTGGCTTTTCGAAATAAACTCGCATAACGATAAAAATTTTATCATTGAGTTCTTTTTGGAGCTCAGTGAGACGTGTAGCGTAATCCAAAGCAATTTCTTTGCTATGAATTGAGCATGGGCCAGTGATGACCATGAGGCGTTTATCTTCGCCATTGAGGATTTTTACGATTGTATCGCGGCCGTTTTGAATTGCTTTTGCAGCTTCATCAGTTACGGGTACAGTCTCACGAATAACTGCAGGAGCAGATAAAGGTGTGATTTTAGCTATGTGTATATTATTTAAGTCGCTCATTATTTTCTCTATATAATGTTAAAAAAATTCATGCTCCTATAAAAAACCTTTTATGAGATTCGTCAAGCTCTTTGCATACAGTCTTGACAAAAGCATTGTCATTTCTATATTCACTAACTTTAAATTAACTTAGCATAATTCAGGTATAGACATAATTTATGAAGCCCAAAGACGAATGCGGTATTGCCGCAGTATATGCCCTCAAAGGCGGATTGCCCGATACAGAGACTGACCTAGGTTCCTATATCCCCCTCATGTTGCAAGACATGCAGAACCGTGGCGAGCTCTCAGCAGGCATAACAAGCTATGATCCCAATCGCAATTATTTATTAAAAACTTACAAAGCATTGGGCCAAGTCAAAGAAGCTTTTAAAATGAAACCCGCTAATGCAAGTGAAATTGAAGCTGCGACAAGCGGTTGTGCTGCCATTGGCCACGTTCGTTATGCAACTTGTGGTAAAGATGACGTTAATTATGCTCAGCCCTTTGAGCGTGAACATGGTCGCTTACATAAATGGTTTTCTTTTTGCTTCAATGGTAATATTGCCAATCATGTAGAGCTTAAAAACTATCTAGTTGAAAATAAAATGTATCATATCAATCTTGAATCAGATACTGAGATTTTGATGCATTACCTCGCACGTGAGATTGCTCAATTCGAAGATGGTGATGTTGACTACGTTCAAATCTTTAAACGTCTTGCGCACAGTTTTGATGGCGCATGGTGTTTATCAATGATTGATGCTCAGGGTGATTTAGTCGTCGCTCGTGACCCAATGGGCTTTAAGCCTCTTAGTTATGCAATCACTGATGATAAAGTTTTAGTCGCGTCTGAATCAGTAGCAATTTGGAATCGTGGTGTGGGTGATATTAAAACTCTTGAGCCAGGTTGCTTATTGCGCGTGACAAAAGATGGTGTCAAAATTGAGCGCTTTGCAGAGTCTACTCGCAAAGCTCATTGCTTCTTTGAATGGATTTACTTTTCTAACGTGGCTTCAGATATTGATGGCGTCAATGTTTATGAATCACGTGTTCGTGCAGGTGAAATGCTCGCAAAGAAAGAAACTTTAGTGATAGATGATGACACAATTGTAGTTTCGGTCCCCGACACGGCCAAGGCATCTGGTGATGCCATGGGCTTTGAGCTCGGAGCCAAAGTAGTTGAAGGTTTATTTCGTAATCGCTATGTCGGTCGTTCTTTTATTAAGTCCGGCGATAGTCGTAACAAAGTTGTTCAGCAAAAGTTCACTCCTTTACCTTCTGTGCTAAAAGGAAAGAAAGTGATTTTAGTAGAAGATTCACTCGTTCGAGGAACAACTTTAAAACATATTATTAAAGATATGAAAGAACGTGGTCAAGTTGCCGAAATTCATTTACGTATTGCTTGTCCTCCGATCTTATCTCCTTGTTTCTATGGTATTGATATGTCGACACTCAAAGAATTGTTTGCGCGTCAGTATACAGATGTTGATGCAACTGAGTCTGATTTATCTGAAGAAGTTCGTACTAAGATGGCAAATGACTTAGGTGCAGATTCATTGACTTATTTATCGCATACTGATATGGCAGAAGTTATTGATCTACCTTATGAAGATCTTTGTATTGCTTGTGTGAATAGTGATTACCCAACAGCTCAGGGTAAGAAGCTTATCGTAAAAGCTCGTGAAAATGCCGTTAAAGGCATAGAAGGACGCTCTTACTAAGAAAAAACATCTACCTATACATTTTAAAAAAAAGGACCTCTTTCGAGGTCCTTTTTTTGTTTGAGCGTATTTGACTTAGCAAAAACATTTCAAAAACTTTGTTGTTTTATGATAAAATTATCAGTTTAGATGTAGCGCAAGGCTATTTATCTTGTTTCCCATCATGATGAGAAGAGAAATTATTGTTTTAGATGATTTTAAAACTGGGTTACTATTTGTAATTTCTAAATAATCATATGATGGGAAGTTGTTTTATGTTTTATGTTAAATCAAGGTATAAATATACATGGTTTTTTATTGCGAGTTAGAAATAAATGTTCTATAACATTTGTTTATGAAGGGAAATGTCGTTTATTTAGTATGTAAAGTAAAGTAAATTAAAGAGTTATAAAAATTTGAAAAAAATAATCACATCATTAATGCTAATTATCGTTATGTTTGCGCCTGTAGATACACAAGCGCAAGGTAATAGCAATGTGGAGAGAAAAAGTAAAATCACTGTGAATCCAGATGGGTCCAAGACGATTATTATTTATAGTGTTAATGAAAGGGGCGAAGAGATTAAAACTGTTACCATTATAAAAGTAACAGAGTTTTTGGATGGCTCAAAGTTCATAAGTAAATCGGTTAAAATTTTCACTTTAGTCAAAACAGGTGAAATTTTAAGTAAATCATTTATAGAAAATTCTATCATACGTCCAAGAGTTAGTCGGTATAGACAGCTAAAAAAAACCGATGGTATCTATGTAAAAACAGATAATGGTTTAATAAATATAACTGATGGAGGAGGAGGTCCAGCAAGTCCCGACGGTCGTTAATAATTATATGTTGCCAAGCGGATCCAAACTCTACATACTAAGCGTAGCTTAAAAGACTCCAGTACTTATTACTTTTGAGTCGGGGCAGTGTTGCTAATAACCTTGGCCTTGGTGGCTCTTAGTATTCTTATTTTACAAAACGTATCCATACATACCAAATACTAAAAGTAAATAGGCAGATAATGCTTAATATGCTCCAGGTCTTCATGAGTTTTGAGGGTTTATTTTCAGCGTCAATAGTTTTACCATTGATAACTAGGTAGTTAATCAAAGCTAAAATAGGCGCAGAAACAAATGCTACCACGGTCGCTAAGGTGACGAGTTGCCCCATGTTTTTCATAAAAAAGAGAAAGATAATAATGGTTCCGGCGACTGTAATTGACAAAAAGAGGCGATAAATATTTTTAGAGTCAACTTTTCTTTCCGAGCCTTCTTTTTCATTTTTTAAGATTAAGACTGATTCATCTAGAGTACGGGGATAAGCGTCTAGGCAAGTTAAAGTCGTACTAATCATTGTGGCTAAAGCCGCAACACCAATGACGGGATAAGCCCAGCTGCCAAGTGAATCAGTGTATAGCTCGATAAGTTGACCTGCAAAGACGGTGCCTTTGGGTGAAGGTGTTTCACCGCTGCCATACATGACTAGGGCTCCTAGAGCCAAAAAGCACATGGCTAAACAAGCCGTGCCAATAAAGCCGATTTTGAAATCAAACATAGCTTGTTTTACATTAGCTTTTTTGCCTGAGCTTCTATCGGCTTCTTCGGCCCAGACAGAGTGCCATACGGTGATATCCATAGGTGCGGGCATCCATCCTAAGAAAGCGGCCAAGAATAGGGCATCACTGAGATTGCCAAACTGGAATACAGGAGCAGCAACTTCCTGTGCGTCATTAGTTCCTTTGAATAAAATAGCGAGAAGTGCAAAAATAGTGGTTACAGTCAAAGTCAAAATGACGATTTTCATCAGCTTGTCTAAAAGGCTGTATTTACCAAAAAATAAAACACTTGCGGCAATAAGTAGGACAATGATAGCTGCGTAATTGGTCGGTATGCTAGAACCAAAGATTTTGAGTGCTAGCGAGGCGGTTACAATGGTTACGGCTGATTGGATCAAGCACATAGTGATAATAGTCATGCCCATATAGGTGAAGAGGGCCCATTTTCCGAGGGCACGGTAACCATGAAGAATATTTTTGCCTGTGATAGCTGTGTATTGGGGACCAAATTTATAAAAGGGATATTTTATAATATGTATAAGAGGGATGAAAATTAATAGTAGAAAACCGTAAACGGCTCCAGCTTTAGTGGCCGAGACTAAATGAGATACCCCAACGGCTGCACCAGCATACATGAGTCCTGGCCCGAGGTTTTTAAGGATTTGATTGAATTTTGTGAACATTATAATTGTGCTTAAGGTTAAAGGATTAAAATTTTAATTACCATAATGAGTTGTTGTGAAAGAGAATATTCTTACTCGGAAACCGAAAAAACTCATTTATTTTAAAATGAAGAAGATATTTTTACTTATCTATAAAGAGTCATTGTCATGAAGTTCATTCTTGACACATGCTTTACAGCGCTTTCATGGCTTCGACTTGTTTGCGTATGTATTGCGCGGCATTTCTACAGGTAGACATACTGCCAGGGCCAGTGCCGATGCGAGGCGCAACTTCCATAAGGTCGGAAGCAATGATTGAAATACCTTGCTTCGGCAGTTCTTCAATTAAAGTATTGATATGATGGGGATAGAGACCATTTGGGATTGTGTGACCACAGGCAGGTGCTAAAGAGCTATCACTAGCTGATATATCATTTGAGAGGTACACCTGATTAATTCCTAGCGCTAAGAGTTTTTTACAGCAGTCCAATGCGTAGGCTTTAGGGGCACTTTGTAATGTCTCGCGACCGGTCAAGGTTTTTTGGCCATAGTTTAAATTTTTATTATCGCGTACACCTATTTGGATTACATGCTCTGGGCTAATGAAATGATTCATTAAATTGTAGAGCCAGGTACTATTGGTGATATCGATACCACAAAAATGTTTATCCGTATCACTATGAGCATCAAAATGTATGAGGCCGATTTTTTCATTAGTTTTAATTTGAACTAAACTTTTTGCCATTGCCCATGAACCACTTTGGTCCCCGCCAATCATGAGAAATTTCATGCTTGGTTTGATGAGTAAAATGTGGCGGATTAATTCGCAGCACATTTCAATTGGTGAGACGGGCATTTGTTTACGTGAATCGGGTTCCATTTCGGGGTATAAGGCTGCTTGAGAGAGGGTAATCTGTTGATCATTTAAAAGCTCATCAGATAAAAATTGAGGTATGACATTGAGGTTACCTAGATCAAAAGCAGGAGCAGAAAAGAGCGCTTTTCTTATGGCATCAGGCGCTTCTGATGCACCACGAGTCGTGGAAGACCCCGCATCTGACGGGAAGCCAAACATACATATGTCGTGATTGATGATGTCGTTTAAGTGTTCATTCCAGGACGTCTGAAGGTTTGGCATCCATGACTTGAGCATATGTGGATCGTTGTCACCTGGAGAACGAAGCAATTGTTTAATGATATCTAAAGACTTTTCCATGATGCTTCGCTCAAAATTAAAAAATAAATATAGATGTTTTTTATTGAGCTACTAGCTGAGGAGAAGCTATTAGGAAATAGTTTAAGGCTGATTTGTGTGAAATTTTTATAAAAAAGTGATTGAAGCTTTTTTAGTTTGTCAGTATTGGTTTATGTTTATGATAATTTAAAGAGTTACTACTAAGGATAGATATAATTTCAGAAGCTAGCAAAATAGAGCTTTTTGGAAAGCACCAAAAATACGGTGGGCCTATTGCTGATTTTACTGCGGGCGATTAGCTGTATGATTCTATTATCCTTAGTACATCTGCAAGTAGAGCTCTGTAGTCGTGGTTTTGTTTAAGTTTATAATAATAATTAATTTGGTTTAAAATGAATATAGATATAGAGAAGTTGAATGCAGAGATGCGTCATGCCCATCCTTCAGAAATCATAAAAAAAGCAATTGAGATTGGCGGTGACCGTCCCATGGTTTCGACTAATTTCCGTCCTTTGGAAGCAGTCGTATTGGATATGGCAACAAAAGTGAAAAATGATATATCTATTGTATGGGTTGACTCAGGCTTTATGATGCCTCAGACCTACGCATTTGCAGAGAAAACAATTCAAGAACTAAAACTCAATATCAATGTTTTTGTTCCAAAAATGACTGCGGCTCGCTTTGGTGGAGATGCAGCGATTCCAAGTGCAGAGCAAGAAGAAGAACTTGCGGCGTTCGCAGATATCTTCAAATTAGAGCCTTTTCGTAGGGCCTTAACAGAAGTGAACCCTAGCTTATGGTTTACAAGTTTGCGTCAGGAGCAGAATCAGAATCGCGCGGCTATGGATATTTTTGATATGGACTCAAGTGGCATGTTAAAGTGTAATCCAGTATTCTACTGGAGTGAATCCGATATGGAAACATATATAGAAGAACAGGCTTTGCCCGATGAGCAGCGTTACTTTGACCCCACTAAGCCTTCACTCAATCATGAGTGTGGACTTCACAAAAGCGGTTTTTTAAAGTAGTTAGTAGCTAAATAGACAATAAAAAAGCTCCGTGTATAAACGGAGCTTTTTTGTGGCCACTGAACTTTTTATTCGCCTTCTAAAATTTTATCTAAGCGAAAAATTTCACTCTGCGTTTGAGTGATTTTAATTTCAATTTCTTGACGTTGAGCCGCAATGCCTTCAAAGTTTTTACGTACAGCTAAACCTGTTGAAGTACGTTCGAGTAATTCTGTTTCAAGTTCTTTGATATAAACTTTTGTTTTGTCGACAACTTTTTGGATATATTCGCCTATATCTTTATTTACTTCGATTGTACTGGCGTCGACTTCTCGAGCTTCTTGGTCTTCAATATTCTTGTCGAGTTTTACTTTTTGATTAGAGAAGCGGATATAACGTTTCTTTTCTCGTACTAAACGACGAATTAAGAAACCTTCACGCTGCATGATTTTAGTTAAATCTTCTTTTATATCAAAATAAGTACCTTCAAGTTTGTCTGATTGTTTTTCGAGAACGCGTAAAAAAGCTCTTTGTTCTTTAAGTTGAGCTTTGGCGTCGAGTTGTTCGGGTGTATACGATTGACAAGAAAAGAGGAATACTAGCACAAAAATAGGCAATATTGACTTGAGCGACATGGGGTTAAACCTTAATATGAAATTTTATTTGGCCTACAATAGTTGATTGCTTGCTTACGTCAACTACAGAAGTCGTAGACCTTGCATACTTGCGCCATTTGCTTCACATCATGAACACGCATTATGTGCGCACCATGCTGTATTCCTACGCAAAGACTAGCAGCGGTTCCCCAGACTCTTTCTTGGGCATCTGTTTCATCAAGGATGTGGCCAATAAAAGATTTTCTCGAAGTGCCCAAGAGCATAGGGTAGCCTAGTGAATGAAAATCAGAGAGTCTTTTCATGATTTCAATATTTTGTTCAGCGGTCTTGCTAAAGCCAATGCCAGGATCTAAAACCAGCTGATTTTTATTGAGTCCTAAATCTAAGAGTTGAGTCATACTTTGATTTAATTCGTCTTTTACGTCATCAATCAAATCTTTGTATTTACACAAATTTTGCATATTATCAGGAGTACCTCGCATGTGCATCACGGCACAGCCAGCATCCAATGCTTTGGCTACATTAGCCATTTCAGGATCTAATTGAAATCCACTGACATCATTGATGATATTAGCGCCCGCCAATAAAGCTTGTTTAGCCACTTCAGCTTTTGTTGTATCAATACTGATGGCCACCGTATTCTTTGCTCTTAAGGCCTGAATCAATGGGATTGTACGTTTTAATTCTTCATTCAGGTTTACTCGTTCTGATCCGGGTCGAGTTGATTCGCCACCAATATCAATGATATCGGCGCCATCTTCTGCCATCTTTAATGAGTGCTCTAAGGCTTTTTCTAAAGAGTAGAATTGGCCGCCATCAGAGAAAGAATCAGGAGTTGAATTTAGAATCCCCATGATTAAAGTTCTCTCGCCAAGGAGGAGTTTTTTATTTCGGCAGTGCCATGTAAATGTTTTTCTTTTCATAAAATTCAATATTTTGCTCCTTAATAGGAGTATAAGCTGTGTCACCTAGGTTGTAAATAAAATCAGATTTATTAAGTTCAATCTAATTTATAAATACAAAAAACAAGGAAGATCGATGAAAAATAGTAAATCTTACTCATTGTTAGAAGAATTGGCCGCGAATCCCTATGACTTAACTCAAGCAAAAGCACTAGAAGGACGTTTTGCGTCTATGAAAGCGAGTGTTATGGGAATCGATTATGTCTATGCCTGCCAAAGAGTGAATGATGACGTCGTCGATGCACTTCAAAAATTAGCAGATGAAACAGCTGCAGTTTCACAATTTTCGCGTATGATGGGTGGCGAAAAGATGAATAAGATTGATGGTTTTGAATGCGAAGATCGTCAAGTACTCCATACGGCAATGCGCGACGTCTTTGATGACTTGCCAGAAGGCTTTCTTTCCGATACTGAAGCGGTAGCAGGTGCAAAGACTGAGATTGCCAAGTTAAAAGTTTTTTGTGATGAAATCGAAAATGGTGCAATCACCAATGCCAAGGGTGAAAAATTCAAAGAAATGATCCTCGTTGGTATCGGTGGATCTGACCTCGGACCTCGTGCCGTTTATTTGGCTTTAAAAGCTTTTGCAGTAGAAGGACGTAAAGTTCACTTTATCTCTAATGTTGATCCCGATGATGCCGCTGCGGTTCTAAAAGATGCCGATCTTGAGCGCAGCCTTGTCTGTGTCATTTCTAAGTCTGGTTCAACTTTAGAGACTTTAACCAATGAAACACTCGTGGCTTCCAACTTTGAAGCGGCAGGCTTAAATACTAAAGATCACTTTGTTTGTGTGACGGGCAAAGACAGTCCCATGGATAATCCTGCTAAGTATCTTCGTTCATTCTATATGTTTGACTATGTTGGCGGACGTTACAGTGTGACTTCCATGGTCGGTGCCGTAATGCTTTCTTTTGGTATTGGTTTTGATAACTTCATGGGCTTTCTTCGCGGAGCTCGCAAAATCGACCTCAATTCACAGGAGCGCGACGTTCGCAAAAATGTTTCTTTGTTGATGGCTCTTATTGGAATTTGGAATAGAAACCTACTCGATCACGAAACTTTAGCAGTATTACCTTATTCGCAGGCTTTAAGTCGTTTTGCGGCTCATTTACAGCAATGTGACATGGAGAGTAATGGTAAGCGCATTAACCGTCAGGGTGAAGCGGTTGATTTTGCCACGGGTCCGATTGTTTGGGGTGAGCCAGGAACAAATGGTCAGCATGCTTTCTATCAACTTATTCACCAAAGTGAAACTGTGGTACCTTGTGATTTTATTGGTTTTGCTAAATCGCAATATCAAAAAGACCTAGATGTCAAAGGTACAAGCTCACAGCAGAAACTATTAGCTAACCTAATTGCACAATCTATTGGCTTAGCCACGGGTAAGACTTCTGAAAACCCAAATCAAGTCTTCCCAGGTAATCGTCCAAATTCAATGCTTTTTGCTGAACAGCTTACGCCTGAAGTTATGGGGGCATTACTCGCGCTTTACGAAAATAAAATTGCCTTCCAGGGCTTTATTTGGAATATCAATTCCTTTGATCAAGAGGGTGTTCAATTGGGTAAAGTCTTAGCTAATGAGATCATCGATATCTTTACTGGAAAAGATGTCGAAGCGATTAATGCTAAAGAGTATTTGAAAACTTTAGGACTCTAAGATTTAAGAGTACTTATAAAGTAGAGCTTGATTGAAGCTCTGCTCGTTTTTGAGAAAGTCCTCCCTATGGAGGACTTTTTTCTTGCTGTGAGGCGATAGCCCGGCATGTAAATAGAGGGGTGATTGAGTATGAAAAGACTAAGGCTAATACGAAAATGAATGGCTTGAGCTGATGCCGAGCTAGTACCCAGCTTATTATTGCTATTTTATTTGTGATTTTTCGTGTTTTTAAGTTTAAATTGGCGTGGGGTCATGTTCATGACGCGCTTGAATTCCTTGGTGAAATAACTCTGGTCACAGAAGCCGCATTCCAGGGCTATATCGGATAAGTCATAATTTAAATCGAGTAATTCACAAGCGTGATCAATGCGCAGTTTTTTGATGAATTGAGTGGGGCTACAGCCAAAATATTTTTTAAATTTACGTTCAAAAGTACTGACACTCATAGCACTTTGGTAGGCTATATCTTGGATGTTAAGTGATTTTTTGAAATTTTTCTGAAGGAAAGAGACTGTGTTCTTGAATTCATTATAAGGTTCAATACTCTCTTTAGTCATTTTTATATCTCGACTCAAGCCTTCGATACCTACTATTTCGCCAGTATTATTACGGAGTGGAGCTTTTGTGGTCTGAAACCATTTTACGTTGCCTTGGCCATCACCGACAAGCTCAATTTTACTCGGTACAGATAAGCCACTACTTAAAATATTTAGGTCATCAATACGATGTTTTTCGGCTAAGTCTTGGCGTTGAATATCGAAGTCACTTTTACCTAGGATGTCGCTGCTGTTATTCATGTGAAAATGCTTCAATAAAGTGTTGTCCACACAGACAAAAATCCCTTTCGTATCTTTGGCAAAATAAAAGGAATCAATTTGTTCAGTGAGTAGATTGCTTGGTAGCGGGCAGTTGTTTTCCTTATAAAAACTTTTCAAGTAAGCAAGATCTTTATTCATTAGCTATCTCTCTTTATTTATGCTTCATAATAAATAGCTTGTAGTCTCTATTTATGCAATCATTTTTTTTAAAGATTGCTTAAATTATTATAAAAATTGAAAATCCTGTTATATCACTTTCCCTAAAAGTGTCTTAAACTTAATCAACTTAAAGAAATCCGGAGATAGATCTTAGATGAAGCAAGATGTAAAAATAGCATACGAAATTCGCGGTGAAGGTGAGCCTTTAATTTTAATTATGGGTTTAAGTGCTCGTGGAGCTTTTTGGGAAGATCATATTTTAGAGTATGAGAAACATTTTAAATGTATTATCATCGATAATCGCGGCGCAGGAGACTCGGATAAACCGGAAGGCCCTTACACGAGTAGAATGATGGCCGACGATACTGCAGGTCTCATTAAAGAATTAAACTTAGGCAAATGCCATGTCGCAGGAATCTCCATGGGTGGAATCATTGCTCAAGAACTTGCGATCAATTATCCAGAGATGATTCAGTCTTTAGTGATTATTAGTAGCTGGGCAAAATGTGATGCTTATGCGCTACAGGTATTTGATCATTTCAAGGACATGAGAAAAATTGCGACTCCCGCAGATTTCATGAAGTTGCTTCAGTTATGGATTTTTGCACCACCATTTTTCGCAAATCCTGATTGCGCGGAAGCCATTATTGAAGGGCAGGAGACCGCTCACGAAAACCATATGGAACTTCACGCTTTCTCAGCACAGGCAGATGCCTGCATGGCTCACGATTCTATTTCACGAGTTTCCGCGCTAAGTCAGTTTCCGACACTAATCACGGTGGGAGAGCAAGATATTTTCACCCCAGTTAAGTTTTCACAAGAGCTCAATCAGCTTATCGAGGGTTCAGAATTAAAGATCTACCCAGGAACGGGACATGCGCATCACTGGGAAGTCCTCGAAGACTTCAATCGTGATACGACAGAATTTATGTTAAAACATTCAAAGAAATAAGGATATAAAATGACTAAAATTAAAATTGCAAGTGAGCACTACGCATGGGTAATGGCGGGATGTATTAATCCAGACGAACCCTACACAGATAAAATTGGTCACATGGCAAAAATTTGTGGTGAAGCAGGCTTCGAAGGTTTCGAGCCGATTGATAAATTTATGTATAGTTCTTATGATGGAAAAGTTCTTCAGGCAGAAATGAAAGAAGCTGGTATTGAACTTTCTTCAGTTGTACTTCTCGATGATTGGCTCAATCCACAAGAAACGGACGCGGAACGTATCGCATCAGATAAATTGATCGACTTCTTGGCGACTTATTTCCCCGATGCAGTAATGATGCTCTGCCAGATGCCGACCACTCGTGAAGATGATACTCTCATTGAGCGTCAAGATAATCTCATCTCCTGTATCAATGAAATTTCTCGTCGTGCAGTAGCTAAGGGCATTAAGTGCTCCTACCACCCGAACTCTCCTGAGTCATCTATTTGGCGTACACAATCAGATTATGATCGCTTATTACCGATGCTCGATTCAAAAGTAATTGGTTGGACTCCGGATGTAGGTCACATGGCGTACACGGATATGAATCCAGTACAAATGATGCGCGATCATCGTGCCCTCGTTAATCATGTTCATTACAAAGATATGCATAAAGACAAGTCTTGGGCACTTATGGGCGAAGGTACTGTCGACTTCAAAACTCTTACACAAGACCTTGTAGACACTAATTTCGAAGGCTGGATTATCGTTGAAGACGAGTGTGAGCGTTCGGTTAATGAACCTGATCAAGTAACAATCGAATGTGGAGAGTACACAAAAAATGTACTTGTACCCATTATCCAAGGATAAATATGAAAAGTCTTTGGAATGATGCTGAAGCATCAAAATATGCAGATGATGATCTTGGGATGCGAGTCTATACTTCGCGATTGCTCGGACAAAGTGAGGACCTCGTTTTACACGGCGGCGGCAATACTTCGGTAAAATCAAGTCAAGAAGATATCTTTGGCAATGAAATTGAAGTGCTCTATATCAAGGGCAGTGGCTGGGATTTAAAAACAATTGAGAAAGCCGGCTTCTCTCCTGAGCGTCAAAAAGAATGCCTCTTATTAGCAGGTATGGATGAACTCAGCGATGTAGAGATGGTCAAGCAATTGCGCTTAGCCTTACTCGACCCCGCCGCGCCTAATGGTTCAATCGAAACTCTCGTTCACGCTTGTATCCCTTTTAAGTATGTCGATCATAGTCACGCCGACGCGATTGTGGTTATTTCTAATAGCGAGACGTATAAAGGTCAATTAGATTCTTTATTCCCAGAACTTTTAATTCTTCCTTACGTGATGCCAGGTTTTGATCTTGCTAAGCAATTCGATACTGCCGTTAAAGAAGGTTTGCTCAACGGCAAAAAAGGCGTCATCCTCTGTGGTCACGGACTCTTTACTTTTGCGGATGACGCGAAAGAGAGTTATGAACTGCATATTGAAGCAGTTAATAAAGCGGAAGAATTGATTTCAGATAAACGTTTGCAGGCACGCCAAGAAGCTCAGGCAGAAAATCTCGATTTACTCGCACTCGCAACAATCAGAAAAGAAGTCTCACAGCTTCGTGGTTCAGCAGTTACCATCAAAGTTGATCAATCAAAAGAAGCAGTGGGTTTTTCTAAACGCTCCGATGTCGCCAGTATTGCGACGCGTGGAACACTGACCCCCGATCATAGTATTAGAACTAAGCGTACTCCCGTAATTATTGGCGATGATTCAGCCAAGTCCTTAGCTGATTTTCAGCAGGATCACGAAGCCTATTTTGCTCGCAATGCGGGGCCTGAGCACACTATCCTTGATCCAGCACCACGCTGGGCCGTTTGGAAAGATGCGGGGATTTTAAGCTTTGGCGTCAATCGCAAAGAAGCTGGCCAGATTAGTGATATTGCTCGTCATACTGCCAATGGTATTCAAGATGCTGAAGCTCTAGGCGGATGGTGCCCCGTTGGCGAAAAAGATCTTTTCGAAATTGAGTACTGGGAACTCGAGCAACGCAAGCTCAATAAAGGTGGTTCTAAGCCCATGCTTCAAGGACAGATTGCGATTGTTACCGGCGCAGCAGCTGGAATTGGCCGCAAATGTGCCGAAGATCTCATGAGTCATGGTGCTTTAGTTGTTGGTATCGATATCTCACCGAGTATTGAGTCATTCACTGGTCCAAACTCACTTGGCCTTATTTGTGACATTGGCAATGAAGATCAACTCAAAAACGTTGTCGAACAGACCGTAGCAACTTTCGGTGGACTCGATCTCATTATTTGTAATGCGGGAATTTTCACCGCAGGTGAATACGTCGAAGAACTCGATAGCAATAAATGGGATTTAACTCTAAGAATCAATCTCACTGCGAACCAACTTCTCGTTAAACACGCAACGCCTTACCTCAAGCAGGGCATTGAACCGGCCATACTATTTGTCGGCTCAAGAAATGTTGGTGCTCCAGGTCCTGGTGCCGCCGCTTACTCGGTTTCAAAAGCCGGCTTAACTCAGCTCGCTCGTGTATTAGCAATGGAATTAGCACCAAGTGGTATTCGCGTCAACGTCATCCATCCCGATGCTGTTTTCGATACGGATCTTTGGACTCCAGAAGCCTTAGCGCGATCCGCTGAACGTTATGGTATGACGATTGAACAGTACAAGACAAGAAATCTTCTTAGCACCGAAATCAAATCTACTGATATCGCCGAAATGTGTACGGCTTTAGTGGGTCCCTTATTCAACAAAACTACCGGCGCGCAGATTCCTGTTGACGGTGGTAATGACCGCATTATCTAAACTTTAAGTTCAAAATATAATTAAATAAAAAACAAGGAAAATAAAATGGCAGATCTAGACGACATCAGAGACGGAAATAACTTTGGAATTGGCATTGCAGCTAAAACTGACGGCTTTCACCTCAAAGGTTTAAACAATACTGACTGGGGCCTCAAAAACCGTCTCTCACGTATTTTTAATAGAAAATCTGGCCGTACGGTCATGCTTGCATTCGATCACGGTTTCCTCATGGGACCAACTTCTGGTCTTGAGCGTATCGACATCAACATTGCTCCACTTGCTGAGCATGCTGACTGTCTAATGGGAACTCGCGGTATGATCCGTAGTTCTATCCCTGCAGATTGCGAAACACCAGTTTGTTTGCGTACTGATACGGGTACGACGATTTTAACAGAAATGAACCACAATGTACTAATTGCTGAAGAAGAAGCCATTCGCATGAATGTTTCTGCAATGGCTGCTATGCTCGCAATCGGAGACAAAGATACTGAGGCGATTACTATTGCCAACTTCAGTCGCCTTGTTGACATCGGTATGAAATACGGCATTCCAGTGATGGGTGTGACCGCAGTCGGTAAAGACATGGCTCGCGATGCTCGTTACTTCGGTATGGCTGCACGTGTTTGTGCCGAAAATGGTGCCAGCATTGTAAAAACTTACTACACTGAAGGTTTCGAAAAAGTTGTGGCAGCTTGCCCAGTACCAGTCGTTATTGCCGGTGGCAAGAAACTTCCTGAACTCGACGCTCTCGACCTTTGTTACAAAGCTATTCAGTGCGGCGCCGCGGGTGTTGATATGGGACGTAATGTCTTCCAGTCAGAAGCACCTTTAGCGATGATGCAAGCTGTTAAATCAGTTGTTCATGATGACAGCACACCTGCTGAAGCTTTCGAACTTTATCAGGACCTCGCAAACTAATTTAGGTTTAACTACATAAGGCCGTAAAATGTGTACGAAGCACACTATTCGCCTGGTCCAGGACTGGCAAGTCCTTGCTGGGGAGTTCGAGGGGACAGCGTCCCTTCGTGTGCGAAGCACCAATGAAAATATCTTACGGCGTAACCTGGTTAATAGAAAAAACTCGAATAATTAAGGAGAGATTATGGAAAATTTAAAACTCAATGATGTCTATGCCATTCTTGGCAATGTGACTGAAATCATTTGCGAAAATGCGATACATCTCTGTGAACTTGATTCCGTCGTTGGTGATGGTGATCATGGGACCACAATTCGTCGTGGTGTTAAAGCTGCACAGATAAAAATTGATACTGAAAAACCTCAGCAATTAGATAAACTTTTTGCGGCCTACGCAATGGGCATGGTTTCTACCATGGGTGGCGCTTCGGGACCTATCTTTTCCAGTCTCTTTTTGGGCATGGGCATGACGGTTCATGGTTCTGAAGAAATGAACTTAGCTCACCTCATTGAATCCTTTGAGAGTGGTTTAGCACGCGTTCAAAAAATCGGTAAATCAGCTGAAGGGGATAAGACACTCATTGATGCCTTAGCACCTGGAATTCGAGCCCTTAAAAAAGCTCAAGAACAAAATCTCGATTTAGCTTCAGCCTTAGGAATGATGCATGAAGCTGCACTTGCAGGACTCGCACACACCAAAGAACTCGTGGCCAAAAAAGGCCGTTCGCGTTATGCCGGTGAGCGTGGTTTAGGCCATGCCGATGCTGGAGCGACTTCGGTTTGTCTCATTATCGACTGCTTTGCGAAGCAGGCAAATAAGGAACTCAATCATGCGTAAACTCATAAATGATCCCGAAAATTTAGCTCTTGAACTCATCGATGGCTTCTGTCTGACCAATAAGAAAAAAGTTAAACGCATGGCGCCGCATGTTTGTGCTCGTGTCGACGCCCCCATCAAAGGGAAAGTCGGTATTGTCATTGGTGGTGGAGCAGGGCACGAACCCTTGTTTCTTGAGTTTATCGGCCAAGGTATGGCGGATGCCTCAGTTCATGGTCAAGTCTTTACGGCTCCAACTCCTGACAAAGTATTAGACGCAATCAAAGCGGCTGATTCAGGCGAAGGCGTTATCTTGCTTTACAATAACTATGCTGGTGATGTCATGAACTTCGATATGGGCCAAGATTTTGCCCGCCTCGAAGGACACAAAGTTGAAACTGTGCTCATCAATGATGAAATTTCAGCCTTTCCACCCGATCAAGCCGAAGAACGTCGTGGTACCACCGCGGATCACTTGGTGATTCATGTTGCGGGAGCCGCAGCTGAAGCAGGCATGGGCTTTGATGATCTCAAAAAATTGCTCGAAAGAGCGGTGTTTAATTGCCGTTCACTCGGGGTATCTACTTCTGAATGTACCTTGCCAGAAACCGGCCTCAAAACTTTTGAGCTTGCCGAAGGACGCATGGAATTTGGTATGGGTATTCACGGTGAAGCGGGTATTGAACAAGTGGATCTCATGACTGCAGATGAAACTGCCGAACGTTTGATCGATGGTATTATTGCTGATCTGCCCTTCAAATCGGGTGATGACGTGATTGCACTCGTCAATGGCTACGGAGCTACAACGCGTATGGAGATGTTTATTGTTATGCGTCACATGCACAAATATATTGAGTCTAAAGGCATGACCATTCACGAAACTGAGCTCGGTGAATTCTGTACTGCTCAAGAAATGGCAGGAGTTTCAGTTACACTGATGAAACTTGATGATGAACTCAAAAAATATTATGATATGCCCGCAGACAGCCCGGGTTACGTGAAGGTATAAATGATTACTAAATGGATAGAGTTTACTGTCGAAGAAAATGACGTAAATGCTTTTTCACTAGCTATGACCAAACTTGAACTCGAATCAAGTCAAGAGCAAGGCTGTGCCCATTATAGCGTTTACCAAAGCAAAGATGAGGCCGCATTATTCACGGTCTTAGAGAGCTGGGAAACGTCAGAGGCTTTTGAAGCTCATCGTGTAGCACCACATATCGCAGAGTTTAAGACTCAATGCGCAAAAATGATTTTAAATAAAAGAGCCCTAGAGCTCAATGCAATAAGAAAGGAGAACTAAGATGAAAACCTCAATCGGAACATGGGCCTACACAATTGGCCCCTACGAAACTAAACCCGTTGATTTTGATACCGTATGCCAAAAACTTTCAGACTTGGGTTATGATGGCCTCGAGTTGGGTTCTTTTCCTCCTCACCCCAATCCAGATGACTTGCCCACAAAAGAATCTCGCCAGGCAGTGGTCGAAAAAATTAAATCTTATGGTCTCCAGATTAGTGGTATCGCCGCCAATCTCTGGGGCGAAAACCTTGTTGATGCAGAAGACAACTCAAAATACGTCGCTGAATTCAAAAAGAACTGCGAATTCTCAGTAGATATGGGCATCAAAACCATTCGTGTTGATACCGTTCAACCACCAACAATTTTTGAGACTGTGGATTACGCAACAGCCAAAAAACGTGTTGTTGATACTTGGAATGAGTGCTGCGATATCGCTGCTGAGTACGATCTTGCAGTGACTTGGGAAGCTGAGCCCGGCTTTGCTTTCAATAAGCCTTCTGAGATCATGGAAATTCTTGATGCCATTCAAAAACCAAATTTTGGTTTCCTCTACGATACTTGTCATGCACAGATCATGACTGTTATGGGTACACGTCAGAATGGTGAGAAAGAAGTTTTTGAATGCCAGACTGAGTTCCTCAAAATGGTAGGCCCACGCATCAATCACGTTCACTTGATTGACTCAAATAATAAGTGTCACCAAGATGCTAATGGTGAAGACGAAACATCCGCTCACCCACCTTTCGGACTCGGCATCCTCGATTTCGACAAGATCGTTCCGGCCATCCTTGAGTATCACCCTGCAGATGCTTGGTGGACAAATGATCTTTGTTTCTGGGACGACGCCTGGGGTGCCACTGAAACATGTATCAAATTCATGGATAAGCTCAACGAAAAATACTCAGCGTAAAGATTAATTTATCACGAGGAAGCATAAAGTGGGGCAAAGCCCCTAATCGCCTGGTTAAGGAATGGCAATTCCTTACTGGGAGAGCTCGAGAGGGACAGCGTCCATCTCGTATGCGAAGCATCATGCCCTTTATTCTGACGAATCGTGTAATTTATTAAATTAATCAAAAAGCCGGAGTCCTTTAGTCCTCTGGTTTTTTTGTCTAAATCATGGAGCTTGCTGGGAGCCCCGCATTCTAATGCGGAAACTTCAGATCATATCCAAAATATAGAAGGTATTCGCTCCAGTTTTACTTTTGGGAGCGCTGGCGACCCGCCGGCATAAATATAATTTTGGGTTTAACCTTAGATAAACCGCAAAGGATAAAATGAGAATTCAACAAATACTGATCTTTATCACGTTTTTCATATCCGTGCAAATGATGGCCAATGAAAAACCTGTGCGCATCATGCCCCTTGGAGATTCCATTACTGCGGGTTATACCGATAATTCTGCTTGGAATCATCCCTTTGAACAGGGTTATCGCGCACCCTTGTATACGCTTTTGACGAAGGCTAGCATACCCTTCAAATTTGTCGGCCAATCTGCTGAGCCCATGAATAAAAAATTTGGTGACCCCACCCATGGTGGAACAATCTTTCCAAAGCTCGATCTCAAAGCCTTAGGCCAAGATGGGCATCGCGGCTACGGAGGGTGGTCAATCCCAAAAATTCAGAAAAACATCAGCCAGTGGCTGAAAGAAGATAAACCCGATATAATTCTTTTACTGATTGGAATTAATGGCATTAATCCCAAAAGCCCTCAGCAATTAGAAAAATTACTCAATACGATTTATCAAACTGATCATAAAGTCAAAGTCATTGTGGCACAAATCACTCCTTACTCGACGTATAAAAAAGTTCTTTTTGACTACAATACTTTTATCCGTGAGAACTTAGTTCCTAAATTCAAAAAACAGGGGCGAACTATTTCCACTGTCGACCTCTATCAACACTTTTTAATCACTCCCAAAGATCCAAAATCTATCGATAAAAAACGCTTATCCAATGGCATCAACCATCCCACTAATGCGCTCTATGAAAAAATGGCTCAATCCTGGCTTGAGGGCATTCAAGCAATCATAAAAAAGAACTGAATTGTACTTAGATTTACTTATTTTACAAAAATAAGACTTTAATAAAAATACTCACAGATCTCGCTAATAGCATAGAGAGAAAATAAATGGAAAGGAATTTAGAAATGAAATTATATACAGGTTTTTTAGTTTTAATAATGAGCCTCAGCTCACTCTTCGCTCAAGAAAAGCCCAATGTCCTACTCATTGCGGTCGATGACCTCAATGATTGGATAGGTGTATTGGGTGGTCATCCGCAAGCAAAAACACCCAATATGGATCGCCTCGCCAAGCGTGGTGTACTTTTTGCCAATACCCAATGCCAATCACCTGTATGCAATCCCTCTAGGGCCAGTATGATGACTTCGCTTTATCCTAGTACAACGGGAATTTATTTTCTAAATCCAAGTTTAGATAAATCACCGCAAGCGCGTAAAAACACGGTTTTGCCTAAGCGTTTTGAGAAAGAGGGTTACCAAGTCAGTGCCGCCGGCAAGCTTTTTCACGGGAATACTAACAAGAAGTACTTCAAAGAGTATGGCGGAAACTTCGGTGGCTTTGGACCAATCCCTAAAAAGAAAATCACTTCTTTCCCTGGCCATCCACTTTGGGATTGGGGGGCCTACCCAGAGCGAGACGAGCAAATGCCCGATGCTAAAATAGCCGCCTGGGGAATAAATAAATTAGCTCAAAAGCATGAGGCTCCTTTTTTTATGGCCGTGGGTTTCTACCGCCCTCACGTCCCGCAATTCGCACCGCAGAAATGGTTTGATATGTATCCTTTAGAAGATGTGCAAATGCCCAAAATGAGAAAAAATGATATCGCAGGAATTCCTCAGTATGGCATTGACTTAACACGCGAGAAACACGTCGCACCTACTTATGAATGGGTGATAAAAAATAAAGAAGAAAAGAAGCTGGTACAATCCTACCTCGCCTGTGTTTCTTTTGTCGATGCTCAAGTAGGCAAAGTTCTCGATGCGCTCGATGCCAGCCCCCATAAAGATAATACTTATGTGGTGCTCTACAGTGACCATGGTTTTCACTTAGGAGAAAAAGAACGCTATGCCAAGCGTAGCCTCTGGGAAGATGGCGCCCGCGTCCCCATGATGATCTCCGGCCCGGGAATTAAACCAGGCGTGACAACAAAGCCCACTCAACTCCTTGATATTTACCCAACACTGCTTGAGCTCACGAGCCTAAAAGCCGATGCCAAACTTGAAGGTAACTCCCTTGTCCCACTTTTGCGCAATCCGCAAAGTGATTGGCCTCATTATGCCCGCACGAGCTTTGGCCCCGGTAATTACGCTATTGTCTCGGAACGCTACCGCTTCATTCAGTATAATGATGGCTCGGAAGAATTTTATGATCGTAGTAAAGACCCACAGGAATGGCATAACCAAGCCAAAAACCCCGAATACGCCTCCATCATTGCTAAGCACCGTAAGCAAGTTCCCCAAGAACGCGCCCCCATTCTCGGCAAAAATTCAACGGGTCACAAGGCTTATAAAGCCGCTGAAGAGAGATAGTTTACGGAAAAAGCTTTTTGAATCGCCCCTGTGGCAATCCTGATTTTACAGTTAGACTCGACTGACACGCGTAAACAAGATTTTATGAGTACTTCGTCAGGGGTGAAACTTCATTAGGTTTTTTTAAGCAAAATGACCGACAAGATTAAGGTGTACATCTAAGTTGACTCCGAGATACAATAAACAAGATGCTCCGTATTTAGCGGTCAATTGTAATAGATTAATGTCCAATTAAAGGAAACCTGATATGAATAGATTTTTGTTGTGCTTTATCGTCTGCTTTAGTAGCAGTCTACTAAGAGCTGAAAGTTCCCCGAAAGAACAGCAACTTTGGTATAAACAGCCGGCGAATAACTGGCAAACGACAGCTTTGCCGATTGGCAATGGCCGTCTCGGAGCGATGATTTTCGGAGGAGTCGACCGTGAACGTCTTATGCTCAATGAAGATAGTATGTGGATCGGTGACGAACAAGATACGGGTTCTTATCAGGCTTTTGGTGACCTTTTTGTACAAATGCATCCAGAGCAATTTTCCTTAAATGCGACTTGCCCGAGTCATGGGGGTGATGGCGGAGAGGGTGTTTCTCAGGCTTTTAACAATAATGTTAAATCTAAGTGGTGTCTCGAGCACAATAATAAAGAAGTCCTTGCTTTGATTAAGTATATGGGTAAGACAAGTCCATTGACTTCCTACACTTTGACTTCAGCCAATGATATCCCCAGCCGCGACCCAAAATCTTGGGAGCTTGAGGCTTCCAAGGATGGAGAAGAATGGATCACCCTCGATTCTCAGCGCGATGTGGCGATATGGGAAAAACGTTATCAAGCTAAAACATTTAGCATCAAAAATAATAAATCTTACAATTTCTACCGTTTGAAATTCAAGTCTCATAACGCAACACACTTTCAGTTGGCGGGTATCAAGTTCAATGTTAAAGGGCTTGGATCAGCTCCCATAAGCGAATATAAGCGCTCTCTCGACATCTCAAAAGCAGTTCATCAACTCTCTTATAAGTATGGTGAAACTAAGTATAGTCGTGAAATATTTTCTAGTGCTCCAGCAGGAGTTATTGTGCTTCGCCTCGAGGCCGACAAAAAATCCGCTCACACAGGTTACATCCAACTGACCGACAAGCACGAGGCAAAAATTATTGCCAAGGGCGATAGCCTTCAGGCAAGGGGTAACCTCTTTGGATACAAATATGATGAAAGAAATGAGACTCGACGTAAAACCGCCCAGTACCAATTTCACCTCGATTATGAGTCCCAAGTAAAGGTTCTTCATGAAGGTGGTGAGATATCGGTTAAAGATGGAAAAATTCACTTCAATAAGTGTGATAAGCTGACAATTATCGTCGCGGGTGGAACAAACTTCCTCAACCGTCGTGACAAAGGATGGAAAGGGGATCACCCACATCAGCGCCTCAGTCAACTTATTGCATCCGCATCGAAAACGCCTTATAAAGAATTGCGTCGTCAGCATATAGAAAACTACCAATCTTTGTACAATCGTTTCTCTCTAGAATTGAAAGGCAGTGAAAATAGTAAATTGCCGACTGACAAGCGCCTCGAAGCTTACGCAAAGGACGGTAGCGACAAAGCCCTGGAAGCCTTACTCGTTCAGTATGCGCGTTATCTGATGATCTCTTGTTCCCGCCCGGGTAGCTTACCCGCTAATCTACAGGGTATGTGGAACGATAGTAATAATCCGCCTTGGCGCAGTGACTATCACTCCGACGTTAATGTTCAGATGAACTACTGGTTTGTCGACCAATGCAATATCTCAGAGTGCTTCACTCCTTATGCCGATTGGATTTATTCTACCCGTAGTGTTCGCATCGACAAAACAAAGAAAAAGTACGGAGTTCGCGGTTGGGCTGCGAGATCAGAAAATGGTATCTTCGGTGGTTCTTCTTATCTTTGGGTCCCAGGCGATGCCGCTTGGTTGGCGCAGAATCTCTGGGATCACTACGCTTATACTAAGGATAAAAAATACTTGCGCGAAAAAGCCTTCCCATTGATTAAAGATATTTGTCTTTTTTGGGAAGACTCACTTATTAAATTGCCGAATGGTAAGTTGGTAAGTCCAAAAAGTGTTTCGCCAGAGCATGGTCCGGCCTTACGTGGTAACTCTTATGAGCAACAGCTAATTTACGATCTTTTTACCAACTACATCGAAGCAGCAAAAGATCTTGGTGTTGATCAAAAATATAGTAAAAAAATAGCTTCATTAAGAAGCCAACTTCTGATGCCACAAATCGGCCGTTGGGGACAACTTCAAGAATGGATGGAAGATCGTGATGATCCCAAAAACCAACACCGCCACCTATCCCATTTGATCGCGGTATATCCAGGTCGTCAAATCTCTCCGATGAAGACACCTGAGCTTGCCAAAGCAGCGGCAGTTTCACTCAATGCACGTGGGGACTCTGGTACTGGTTGGTCGATCGGTTGGAAAATTTCCCTTTGGGCTCGTTTGCTGGATGGCAATCGTGCACATAGCATAATTCGCAATGCTCTGAAGCCTTGTAAAACGACGCGTATTGTGATGAATTATGCTGGCGGGATCTACCCGAATCTCTTGATGGCTCATCCACCCTTTCAAATCGAAGCCAACTTTGGTTTTGCCGCTGGTGTTTGTGAAATGCTTATGCAATCTCATCTCGACTCCATTATTCTTTTACCATCCTTACCAGATACTTGGCAAGCTGGCGAGATTAGAGGTGTTCGTGCTCGTGGCGATATGACTCTTGATATCAAGTGGACTGCGGGTAAGCTTATTTCGGCTAAAATCAAAGCTGGTAAAGTTCCTGTTAACTTGCCGCTTATCTACCAAGGCAAGAAAATTCAACTGAAGCTCAAAGCAGGAGAAAGACGTCAGTTCAGCGCGGCAAACTTCCAGTAACAAACTGACTTGAACGACTGAGCCTTTTAGGCCGTGGGCGATTATGTATACGGCTTTCAGCCTGAGATAACGGCCTTCGGCCTGGGATAACGCTACGCTGAGTTTACGGTGAAAACTTTTTGAATCGCCCTTGTGGCAGCAGCTGGGAGCACCGCATTCCATGCGGAACTTGTAAGCATATAGGCATGCCGGGAGCGCCGATTTTTAATCGGCATTAAATGGGAGATTCGCAAAAATTTAATCATCAGAAGATAGATTTCTAGATGAACTTTCGTATATGAGTACTCATGTTCATTTGTCATTCGGAAAGATCGTGAATCTAAACTTACTTTAAAGCAAGGTAAAGGGCAATTTGAACCATATCCCGAGGGAGAGTAGTTGAATTAGAGTCTGGGCTTACCCCAGGAGATACAATGTTAGAATATTTTAAAGATCGTAAGTTAAAACTACATCCCGAACCCGTGAACCTCCGCAAAGGCTTCAATGGCTTAACCGCGTTAAGTAATCTGGAAAATCTCTTTGCAGGAGATGTCTACCTTTTCATAAATCGCCGGCGTAATTTATTGAAAGGTCTCTACTGGGATGAAGGTGGTTTTTGTATTTTCAATAAACAGTTGGAGCGCGGAACTTTTAGCGACATGTCCGAAGCTAAAACTGAGCTTATTTTTCGGGAATTTCTGCTAATGATCCACTGCTGTAAAGGGGCCTATTTTAAGATCAAATAGCCTGGTTTTATAGCTGAAAAATCATGGGGTTATGCTATATTATTTCATGACTAAAACTATCTCAGACCTCACCAAAAAAGTTGTGTTTTTAGAAGAGGAAAACACCTATCTAAAAGCCCAGCTGTATGGTCGTAAAAAAGAGACTGTAGTCTTTGATAACTCAGATACTTTTCCTGAGTGGACTGAATACCTTAAGGATCTGGGCGATTCAAATTCACCAGAAAGAGATGAAGAACCCAAAGTAAATACCCTAAAAAAGAAGAAGAAACGCAAGCCCTTTACGCATTTCAATTTCCCTGAGAATGCTGAACGCGAAATTAAAATCATTGATTTGCCCGAAGATGAAAAAGTTGATCCCATAACTGGTGTAGAACTGAAACTCATGGGATTCGATACATCAGAAAAACTTGTTTATGTTCATGGTCGTTACAAAGTCATAGAGACTCGTGTACGTAAATACAATATTCCAAATAAGCCCAAGGCAGGAGTTATCTCCGCTCTAGTTCCCAGCCATCCGATAACAGGCTGTCGTGCTGATGTGAGCTTGTTGTCACATATACTCATTTCAAAATATGCCGACCATTTACCTCTTTATCGTATCGAAGAGCAATTTAAACGAGATGGACTTACTATTGCGCGACAAACGCTTTCCAACTGGGTTCTCCAGTTAGGAAAAACTCTCCAACCTTTAGGTGATTTATTACGAGATCAAATTTTAAACTCATCAAGAGTTTTTACAGATGACAGCCCTGTTAAGCTTCAAACAAAAGGTAAAGGTAAGCTTCAAGAAGGTCGGATTTGGGTTTATGTCGGCGGCGATGGTCCAGACCCTCCTCTCGTTTGGTTCGAATTCACCAAAGACCGTTCACACTCCCATACATTAGATCGAATGAAAGACTTTCAAGGAGTTTTTCATGCCGATGCTTTTGCTGCGTATGAAAAAATGGATAAGCTTGATGGTATCGATTGGCAGGCTTGCTGGGCTCATGCCAGGCGTAAGTTTTTTGACACACCCAATCCAAACGAATTCTGTAAACAAGTGCTTATTTTGATGGATAAGCTCTTTGAACTCGAACAGGATGCTTGGGCGCTTGGTACTTCGGCAAAGCGACAGAGCTTTCGCAATAGGAAAACAAAGCCTTTTGTTGAAGCTCTATTAAAGACGATTCAAGATCATTACTACAAAGCATGTGAGCCCAAAGGCAAACTTAAAACGGCAATGGAGTACCTACTTAAACGGCAAGAAGCATTTAAAGCTTTTCTTGCTTATCCGGATGCTCGCATAGATAACAATGTGAGTGAACGCGCTATTCGTCCGCTTACTATTGGTAGAAAAAACTGGCTTTTCTTCGGCAGTGAAAAAGGCGGCCAAGCGGCTGCCAATATCATCTCCTTAATCCAGACTTGTCGTAAGCTGGGTATCAATCCAAAAGAATACTTAGAGGATGTGCTCAGGAGAATCATTGATCACCCAAAAGAAAATTTAATGGAACTCCTACCACAAAACTGGAAGAAATAGACTTTTTTTCGAAATAGGCATTCAAATATTCAGCTCAATTGACGCTTACAAAGCAAGTCGCGTATCGTTACAAGAAGTTCCCCTTGGCCGAACTTGCGAGCTACGCAAATTTGCCAAGCGTTTAAATACCTTGGCTGACTGTGATACCTAGATATCGATTAGTATTTTATAATAAGTGTCATACATTATATTTTATATAGTACATAAGTTATAAAAAAGTGTGATATGAAAACAACAGATAAGATAGTGAAGTATTATCAAGAGTTCCCTGGGGTGCACAGCCTGAAGGAACTTGAGGCTATTGGTGGGTATCCTAATTTGGTACGCAAACTGGTAGATAATGGTCAGCTGGAAGAAGTAGCTCGAGGGCTTTATCGGCTTTCGGCTCAGGAAGAAGCTGAGCATGCAGATCTCGAAGCTATTGCCATGGCAGTACCAGCGGGAGTCTTTTGTCTACTCAGTGCACTGAGTTATCATAATATAGGAACAGCGCAGGCCTTCGAGTATCACCTCGCTATTCCCAAAGGGAAACGATCACCACAGCGTCCTGAGTTCGCTATACAGAGTTATCAGTTCGGTGGTCGTTCCTATGAGAGTGGGATAGAGCAATACGGTAAAATCAAGGTTTATAGTATTGCCAAGACTGTAGCTGACTGCTTTAGGTTTCGAAATCGGATAGGTCTAGATGTGGCCTTGGAAGCTCTAAAGGATGTTCTGCGCAATAAGCGCGCTTCGGTAGCGGAACTAGTGGATATGGCAGAAGCCTGTCGCATTAAGAGTGTGATGATGCCTTACCTGGAATCATTGATATGAAAAATCATGCTGCTTCGATAAGAGCCCGGCTAAAGAATCTAATGAAGATCACGAATGAAGCTCTGAACTTTATCGAGTTACAGTACGTCCAGGAGCGCTTCCTTTATCGCTTATCTCAGTCGACACACAAGGAGCAATTTGTGCTTAAGGGTGGTACGCTCTTCTACGCTTGGGCTAAGATGAAGTACCGACCCACAAAGGATCTGGATTTTATGTTTTATGGCGACCTGGGGCGCGAAACCTTACTTCAGCAGATTAAGGAGATTTGTGCAATATCCTACCCAGAGGACGGTATTGCCTTCCAGTGGGATAGCTTTTCATATGAAGAGATTAAAGAAAATCATGAGTATGATGGAGTGCGCATTCACTTTGAGGCCAAGATAGGATCATCGAGGATTACGATGAAGCTTGATGTCTGTACAGGAGATAAGATAACTCCTCAGCCGGAGGAGCATAGCTATCCGAACTTGCTGGGCGAGAGTCATGAGCTAAATCTGAAGATGTATCCTAAGGAAACGGTAATAGCTGAGAAGGTTCATGCGATGATTAGTTTAGATATTGCGAATAGTCGAATGAAGGACTTCTTTGATGTCTATATTTTGTTGTCGGACTTTGAGGCTGATTTGGACGAGCAGTTGGTAGCAAAAGCCTTGGCAGTGACCTTCGAGCATAGAGCGACAAAAATCCCTAGCTTGCCCGCACGTGTATGGAAAAAATACTTTTATGCAGATGAGTCTAAGAATATACAATGGAATGCTTTTCTGAAGCGTAATAAGATCTTGAAGAATATCAGTCTAGAAGAGGTATGTAAGACGATTGGGGCGAGAGTGAATCCATTATTTAAAAGCTAAGCTTATCTGAAATAAGCTTAAGTGGCATTCCCGATAATTTATTTCTTGCACGTTCGAAGTGCTAGCGCTAGCGTAGAAATTGAGCTGGATGTTTTGAATGAGTGAATACAAAAAGAATGGCATTTACTTTTCAATGACTTGGCAGTCCTTGGGTAACTTTCTTCTCACGTTTTGAGCTAATGCGCCTTTTGTCACGATCAGAGTCTTTAACTTTTTCAATGTCGTTAAGACTCCATAATTTCCAAAGGGGCTTTGATGGATATTTAAATATTGCACGGGTTTATTTTTTAGGAAGGGAGAGAAGTCATTTTGTGAACCTTCGGCATCGAGGTATTCATAAAAATGGTTAAAATTCTCCAGAGGTAATTTACCCGTATGACGTAGATGAAGATTGATTATAGTTAAATTTTTAATTGAATAAAGAGATTTCACCTGAGTATGACTTAGGTCAAATTTTTTCACCACTGCGGGGCCAAACTTTGCCAAGACATTAAGGATTTTCAAATCTGGATTATTACTGAGATCAATGGTGTAGGCATCATCTTTAAACTCCAATACCGAGTTCATAGACGATAATTTATTGCGCATCATTAGCACACTGCGCAAGAGCTTGAGTTTACTCTGGGGCTCACTCTTAGCAAATTCTTGATATAAAATGTTGCGATAGATGTAGGCCTTGTCATTTTCCGGCTCAACACCGACGGCTTTGAGGAGGGCGATGGTTTGATCAGGCGTTTGACTTTGTTGATTTTTGATTTGGGTACAAGTGAGGGCAATTGAGGCCATTTTTGGATTGATATTTTTTAATATTTCGCTAGCATCAGCAAACTTTTGCATCGACATGAGTGCTTTGCCATATAGATCACAAACTTGCTTGTTCTGCGGATCAAAATTATAACAGACTTGCGCAAGTGTAAGTGCGGTATCTGGCTGACCTTCAAGAAATGCCGTTTCAGCTTTTTGGAGATAATGAGGGATTAATTCGGCCTCGGCATTTTGGCGTTTTAAATCAGATTCCTTTAGTTGATTTAACAGACTCAAGGCCTGTTTTTCTTTATGCTGCAGGGAAGTAATAAAACTGATGCCTAAGCTGATAAGTACAAGCATAAAAAAGGCGGAGGTATTCATCACACGTTTATTGCGCTGATACAATAATTTTAATTGTGTCAAGGTACTTGCTTCTTCTGCTTTGGGCGCAAAGCCGTTGAGGTAGGCTCTTATATCCAAGACCATTTCATTGACAGATTGATAGCGAGCTTCTTTGTTGAGCTCGAGAGCCTTCGCACAAATAGCCTTTAAACTCTCTGCTATAGCTTTGTCCTCGTTATGAAAAATCACCAAGCTAGAATCATTCTTTTCTAAGCTGTGATCCTTCCCTGTTAGCAAGCTATAGAAAATGGAGCCCAGAGCATATACATCGCTTTGAAAAGAGTAGTCAGCGTCTTTTAAAATTTCTGGGGCAATAAAACCCGGTGTTCCTTTGATCACGCCTTTAAGGGAAACCTTTAAGTTGAGATCCTGTAAGTCCTGATCATCAAGCATTTTTTCATCACAATCTTCAAAGACTATATTCGCGAGGCCCCAGTCACAGAGCAAGACTTCACCGAACTGACCGATATAGATATTTTCTGGCTTGAGGTCACGATGTAAAATACCTTTTGAATGGGCATAAATAAGCGCCTCGCAGACTTTGAGAAAGAGGGCTAGAAGTTCCTGAAGAGGCATTTTTGACTGCGCAATAAGTAGATCCTGTAAAGTATCGCCGCGGCCCAGTTTCATGGTGAAGTAGGGGTGACCCAAGTCATCTCTGCCAGTTTCGTAAATTGGCATGATATTGGGATGCTGCAGCAAAGCGGTGATTCGCGCTTCGCGCATGAATTGGGCTTTTTCTTCTTGTGATTCACCTTTCAGCACTGCTAAGGCTATTTCGCGACTGCAAGTCGTATCGTAAACTTGATAAATTTGTTTTTGGGAACCTTCACCAATAAGCTGCTTGCGCAGATACCGTTCATTGCCCACAGATAAACTATCAGTCTCAATTTTTTCCTGAACAAGCTTATACTGTGTTTGCAGGAAATCGCTAAAATTATTGTTGTCTGAGTCCATCTATTTTTATACTCGTTTATTACAAGATACTTGAGTTCAAATATAGCCCATGAGCGAAATTATACATCATTGCACCAGCTAAGTTATTGGCCTAGCGGAGTGACAAATAATTATTAAGCCATTACAATTAAAGCTAGATTTAGTAAAACACCTTATTCAAGAGTGATTTCACCTTATGAGCCAAGCAAAAAATACACGTCAAACGCTTTTAATAAAAATTCGTGATCAATATAATGATGATGCTTGGGAAGAGTTTATTTCTTTTTATCGTCCCTACATTTATCGCGTGGTACAGAATTTAAATCAAATTCAGGCAGTTGATAGGGAAGACATCATTCAAGAAGTGATGCTGATTGCCTGGAAAAAACTGCCTGAGTTCGAGTACCAAGCTCAAAAGGGCCGTTTTCGTTCCTGGCTCAGTGTGATTACTCAAAGGACCGCCAATAGTTTTTACCATAAAAATAAAAAAGCGAGTTTCTTTGAAAGTGATTTTGAAGCCGAAGAACTACAAAAAGGACTGCCACCGGAAATAGAGCAAATTTGTCAGCAGGAATGGGAGAAGCATGTGGCAGAGACTGCTTGGGCTAATATTTCTTCTAAATTTGAAGAAAAAGTTTTACTGGCTTTTCAAAAATTGGCCTCCGGTGAAAAAGGTGAGCAGGTAGCCATCGAACTCGGCCTTTCACAAAACTCGGTGTATGTCTACAAGAAGCGAGTCATGGCGGCTCTGCAAAAAGAAATCGCCTACCTCGATGAGCCATTAAGGTAGATAAATCTTTTATATTCCTGCTTTTAACTTAAGCTTTGCTTAATTCGATATCGCCAAAGGGACGATCTTCTTTAAAACCTGCAACGCGGTTTGTTACGTGGTAATAGGAACCAACTGTGAGTTTAATCCTTGCTTTCCGTGCCATTTTATTTCTCCTTCTAGATTTTTATACCTAAAAGAACCTATATGCACTAATTTTTACTAGCAAGTTTTTACAGAGTTTTCCCTTTCAAAATTTAACCTGTCCCCGGTCTATCAGTCCCCGGTCTATCATCACGCTTCGTAATGAATTACTTCCTTTGTAAAGAAAAGCTGCCTTGGTTGATCATTAAGCATGAGGAAAGGCAGATATACTTCAATGCATTAGAGGAAGCTTAAGTGAATAACAATATCCTGCCATTCATGAACTACATTCAATCTATCCTTGATAGAGACGCTGTTGTTGTCGCGTCTTCCTAATCCACTTATAAGTACAAAATGTTTGAGTTTATCAATTCCTGCCTTGGATGCACTAATGATTGAATATCTAAGAGCTTAAACTTATTTGACCTCATTAAATAAAGGCATTTATCACCTAATGATATGTTTATTGCTTCGATGGCAGTGTAAGCATTGAACCCGGTGATTTCGATGCCGGAGATGATGCCTGGGACAAGTATTTCAAAGAGCTGAATTAAGTGGTTTTGCACTGATCTGACTTTTTTAAATGAAAAAATAAACTTAAGAAAGGTTTCAATGTTTAATGAAACACCGCTCTTACAGGTTTATCCAAGTGTGTCTTGAACCTTGTTGATAGTCAACAAAATGATTGAGCTGCAGTGAATAGCCCATTTATTCCTTGTATATTTTACAGGAAAAATTTGATCATGTAAAATAAGTCCAAGTTGAGTTATTTGGGTGAAAAAGAGCCCAAAATAAATGTCTAAGAGGGTAAAGCGAAATTAAAATTAAATTTTGCTGTAAGATTTTGTCAGCTGACGATAATACAGGTATTAAGAATTAAGTGCATAGCCTTATTTTAATGAAACTCAAAAAAAAATAAAAAAAGCACGGCAGGTTTTTTTTGACTGCAAATTAAGTATTGAAGAATCATCAAATCTTTCACTCAATGAAGCTTAAAGGAATATAAATAAATGAAACAAAAATTCACGTTGATAGAACTTTTAGTTGTGATTGCGATCATTGGCATTCTTGCTTCCCTTTTACTACCGAATTTGAAGAAGTCTAGATATAAAGCTCGATTGGCAGTTTGTGCACAGAATATGCGCCAAAACGGTTTAGCTCTATACTCTTACACGAATGATAACAATGATTACTGGCCTCAACGCACGATGGCCCGTCTTGACAATCTGGAACCGAGCTCCAAGGGAAGATCTCTGTTGGTCGACTATATATCAATCAAAAGCTTATTTTGTCCCTTGAATCAGCCTAAAAGTTGGAATCCGGAAAGCGCTAGTGGCAAGCTTGCGGGAGCATACGAAATGTACTACGGCCAACAGTTGATCAGTGGTAATGGTTATCGCAACACGGCTCTTTTAAAGGTGGGGGATCGTATTAGTTGGGGCTTTGAAGGCATAGATAATTCATTCAGTGTTTTACTTGCCGATAATGATCTATATATCCCCGGAGGTGATGGTCTTTGGGCAAGTTCGCACCCTGATAATGCTGGAGGCATGTCCAGTGAGGAAGTTGCTGGGGCTGATAAATCAGTTTTCTATAAGAGTTACGTTGCTCGCGGTACATTAGATCGTAATTTTCTCTATGAGGATGGATCAGTCAAGCGAGTAAACAATATTATGGCCCCTGGAGCACCAACATCTGCTCATGACCCAAGAATGGCTCGGCTACGAGCAATGAATAATCAGAGTTACGGTACAGTAGCAGTTTATCTGCCCGTGGAAATAGATTAGCTGAAAGACTTGTTAAGGTTTTATCGCTATGGACTCATGCGCTAAAGAAAAACGACTGGGCATGATGCCTTTGACGAGCCCAATACAGCGGGTAACATCATTAAGACTGCATGGAAATCTCCTCTTGAATAAGGTCTTTCACAAAACTCTGTGTATGTCTACAAGAAGCGAGTCATGGCGGCCTTACAAAAAGAAATCGCTTACTTGGGTGAGGAGTTGAGGTAAATCATTGTTCAACTCATTTCTTAATTTAAGCTAATTGAAATGAGTTGTTTTAAAATAGGATGATATTACAATCGTAAGGGGAATTAATCTTAAAATCCCCCTTCAAATATTTACTGACATGCACAGATATATTAATTGAATTTATAGCCTATTTCACTAAATAAAGCACCTTTAGATGAAGCTTCTTTTAAAGCAGGTAACAAACCTTTTACAACTAAGTGTTCATTGTTTTCAATCACAGTCTCGTATACGAGCTCAGGAGAAAATTCCCTAGAACTATTCTGTGAGTGAAGACGATTTATGAATAAAGTGTGTGAGCGAGCTATGGAGAGATCACAAATAAATGAATTGTGTCCATTAATTTTATCCACTACTGCAGGAATAATATTATTTCTTCCAGTCCACGTGTCATTATGTTCTAGTTCAGTAATGAGATTATTTTCAAGATCGTAGACCTTATTAGAATCACATGCCAAAACTATTTTATATTTATCTGTTTTTATACTGACTATGGGCTCAAAGTTCTCGGCGCTGGCATGTGTTACAGTGTAGTGAAATTGAATTCCACTATTGGTTTTTGCACGACAAATAAGTGTGTCGAATGTCTCTATTTGGTATGCCCTGAAAGACTCGGCGTCAATGGTGGCAATACTGGCGCTACTTTTAAAGTTTTCACCTACAAGATATAAACCGAGGTTCATATAATGAGCAAGAGCATTATTGGCAGGAGAGTCAAAAATCATTGAATCACCGGACTTTAGGCGACCAGCCCAATTGTTCCTTCTATAATACATTTTTGGACGTGGCCAGCTTCCAAGTACAGAGACTGATTTAACCTCACCCCATTCCTTGGTGAGGAGTTTCTTTTTGATTTCCTGTATATCGTTTCGGTAAATATCCTGAAAGCCAACGGCTACAATTTTACCAGTTCTCTTGGAGGCTTCCATCATAGTATCTACTTCTTCGACTGTGCCGGCAGCTGGTTTTTCGACCATTACATGGGCTCCCGCTTCCATAGCGGCTATACTTAATGAGGCGTGTGTTTCTATCCCGGTTGGGATGCAGACTAAATCAAGTTGACCTTTCATGGATGAAAACATTGATTCGGCATCTGAAAAAACTTGTCCACCAGATTCTATGATTTCCTCATAAACATCCGGGCATTTAGATGGGGTTCTAATAACTGCCGCAGTTACTTTTACATCTTTTGTTTTTTCTGAGTTTTTGCAAAGATCATAAATGATTTTACCGTACCCAGAAACACCTATTATTGCAATTTTCAACATCTGTAAATCCTTTGTTCTTTATTAAATTAGTTATTCGTCTTAGGTCGAAAAATTTTAGTTTTTTAAGTCCCGTACAAGCCTTCTTAAAGCCCTTATGTTTTGTCCCATGGAGCCTTATCTATTATCATTTTTTCCTCAGTATCTGCAGCATCCCGAGCAGATAGTCCTAAATGGCTAAGATGAAAACTACGTCGAGTTTCTGCTGTGATTTCTCCAGTTCCGGATTTTGGGAATGTTCTCATTAGGGGTGGGTAATAGGGCGATTTGTCATCAAAACTTGTGATTTTACTATGACCTGATGAGTCGATAATAGTACATTCTCCACGGTCCATTGAGGCCTCGATAATTCCTGAAGTTCCGACAATGCGAATCCAGTCGTCACCGTGACCGTCTGCTGATAATGGACGTAAGTAGTCAACGCTAGCCGTTGCGAGAGTTCCGTTTTTAAACTTGATTGATAGGGTACAAGAATCCTCTATCTCTGGGAATTGAGGATGAGCTAAATTTGCATGCATGGCGGAAAGACTTGAACAAGGTGAGTCGGACACAGAATTAATAAAATCTAATGCGTGGATTCCGATCCACGGGATGGTGCCACCATAGCTTGAACGTTTACACAACCACTCATCGCGACTATGGCCAAATTTATAGGATTTCCTAGCATTTAACAAGCTTACATCACCAATTCTACCAGCCTCAATTTGCTGCTTGGCAAAGGCTAATACAGGGTGGTTGCGGTTTGGAAGCATGGCAATACATTGGGTACGATTTTTAATGATAGTTTCCCAAAGCTGTAGAAGATCATTATGTTCCAGAGCTAGGGGTTTTTCACAAATACTGTGACAATTTGCCTTGGAGGCATCGATGGCGAGCTGAGTGATTCTATCTAAACGTGTACTGATTGTAACGACGTCGGGTTTTTCTTGCTCGAGCATTTTAAGGTGATCATCATATACTCTAGCTTTGCTATATTGGCTCGTCATAGTACTCAGGTCTTCACCCTCAAAACCAGGAGCAATTGCCACAACTTCGAGGTCTTTCATTTCATCTGTTTCCTGGAGTACATGAACGTGGTGACCCCAGTTGCCAATTATTGCTAGTTTCATTTTAGTATTCTCTTTTAAGCTTGTTTTCGAAGTTATGGTATATCATCTTTATTCAATGCGTGATTTGGGCCTTTCTAAAGTCGTAAGTTTGATGAATGGGGCCAATGCTTACTTTGACTTGATCATCTTCAAATTTATTATTGAGGTAGGGACTCTTAAAGGTCCAAGAAGGACGTAAGTTAATGACCTGACCATTGATCTTTGGAAGTTTAAAGTCCTTGTGTGCATGAGGATCGTAAAGAAAGCATTCCAGTAGATCGCTATTAGGACTGGATTGATAGACGATACGATCATTTTCGATGGTCAATGGATTGGCTAAGACTACCGTTTGAAAGGCCTCGAATGAATCGTGACTATCTTTATCACCACTCTGTATTAAGTAGCGTGTACTGCTAGCGATGCCTGGCCCACTAAGAGGACTGGCCAGTTCACCACTTTCGTCCCAAGTATAGCCACCATTAATAAATTTAACGGCCGCATAAGCCTTTCCATTACTTGCGAAGATCCAGCCATCTCGCTCGATTTTTTTTAGTTTTTTTCCATGGAAGCGCATGCTTACTGTATTGGTGTGGTAGGAGCCCATGCCTTTAGGCTGATCATCAATGCGTTGAATAAATAGTACATTTTCGTGTTGAAAGCTCCAGTGAGGGTGTTGCGGACGCCCTCCCTTCGGTATTTCTATCTCGGGAAAGATAGCACAGATTTCATCGTCGGAACGCTTACTTAAGGACGGAATCAGAGCCTGGCGGGCGTCGGGATCATCGAATAAAATTCCATACCAACGGTTTTGACGGCTAATGCCACTATATTTTTTTATGGCTTTACCACTATCAGGAGATGTCATGCTTAAGGCTGGGTTTTGCAATGTACACCCCATAATAAAATGAGCGGTGCGATAAGCATAATTAATCAAAGCAGAATCACTCGTGTAAGCTGTGAAATTATCTTTTTTGAGTGATTTTAATTCACCAAGAATGCGATTTTCAATAACAAAGGGTTCAGGCGCCGGCAATTCAGTTTTGCGTAATAAGATTGCCGCTGCTGGCAGTTGGTAGCTACTGGTTTCGATTACTTTCGAATGACTAGATCCAGCATATAGGCCTTCAGGAGCATAGAGAAGATTTTTATACGTTTCGAAACTGTTTTTTCCGTATCCCGCTCGGCTGCGACCACCCCCACGACGACCATTAACGGAAATTTGAGATTCTTCGATAAAGGCTATATCCATGAGCATGCCAAAGCGTTTACGAACGAGTGGATCCAGTGAGAGATCTTGCATATTAAACAGGGATGGCCAAGAATACTTTTGATAGGTGTCTGAACCAACTTCAAACCAGAGACCACTTTTAATGCGTTGCACAGGCCATTCTTGGAAAAAGCGATTGTAGGCATCGTAATGTTCGAGTGCAGTGTACCCATCGTTATATTTTCGTTCTTTAAATTCGGGGTCGTTTTTTAGTAGGCCGGCTACTAGATAATATACTGGGCGAAGGGTTAGGTCATGATTTTCAGTGCCATAGAGCACAAGTAGATTATCTAAGGAAGCATCCTTTACTCGGCTCATTTCTTTTACCACTAACCAAAGTGCCTCTTTCATAGCCTTTTCTGTTGCGGGTTTTAAGCGACCTGGGAAGTGAGTGCTTTTAGAATTAAAGAGAGAGAGGATTCGAACATAATCAGTGATGGCAAAATATGCCCAAGGGGAATACTTTCCGTAATTTTCAGGAAGAAAAACAAAGCCTTTTTCTGAGTTCAGATTGCTAATCGTTTCAGTGAAATTTTGACTACGATCTAATAAGCGTTGATTAGCTAGGTCGATTTTTTCGTTTTGGTAGAGAGCACAGAGTTCCCACATGGTGTCACCCCAAGCTCCGCCGGGCCAAGAGGTCTTTTTAGTAAGGACTTTCTCTCGTGCTTTTTGACGTAAGCTTAGTGAGGCTTTATGGGTATCTATTATGGCAGATAGTTGTTTAGGAGTGTAATTGGCTAAGGGTTTTGGTTTTGGTCTTACAGCAAGTTCAAGCGCTATCAATGGTTTGAAAACAAATGTGAACATAGAGTTATTTAAAGGAGCTTCATCATTCCAAGATGAAATGTCTCTTGACGAAACAGATGTGTCGTGAGTTTTTGTTTCGTAATTAATCTTGTTATTCCAGCTTACTCGATAAACAAGCATTTTACCTAATCTCAGCCCGGCATACGATAATACATAAAAGGCCAGAAGAATTATAAGAATGAGCTTTTTATTATTTGTTGTTTTGTTCATTGATCATTGATCCGTTTGAAATTAATAAGAGAAAGTCCATGAATACTTCAAAAAATTAAAAATATTATTACTTTGGTCATTTCTTGAAAATAATAAATTATTCAGTTGTAACTCTTTTGTTGTATTTAATTGTTTCATTAAAACGTGATAGTGGTTGTTTGGAGGGGCTTATTCATGAAAAAACATTTCTTTGAGTTCTATGCACACGGGTGAATTGTCAGGATTTGTTTCCATGATATCAGCCATGTAATCCCACCATTTTTTCACAATCTCTGTTTGTGGAAGTTCTGCTGCACTATTGTCTGCACTTAATTTTTGTACAGCAAAGAGAGTTAAGCTTTCTTCATCTAAGAATATGGAGTAATCAGATATTCCCGCATGGTTCAAAGCGTGACTGAGTTCTGGCCAGATATCGTCATGGCGTTTTTTGTATTCATTCTCGAAACCAGGTTTCAACTGCATTTTAAAGGCTACTCTTTGCATCTTATTTACTCCTTTATTGTGGTACGCTAATTTTAAAATCTTTGTAGATGGCGGAACGAGTGAACATGTGACGTAGACCAATTCTACCAGATTCAATTCCAGGCGCTTTGGTGTTATTCCAATGGAAGTAAGCACTTTGGTGATTATTAGAGATCTTCATAAACAGTTGTTGATCTTTTTTAATGATCGTGAAGTGATGTTTTTCTCCTGGTTTAAATAATCCTGTATTGAAATAGTCTGGCTCAAGATCTGTGTTTTCTAGGCCTTCACTATTTGGAATGTAACGTCTTGCTCTTATGTAATCTTCATTTAAATCATCAGTGTTATTAAATGCAGCAAAACTAATATGGTAGGTGTTCATATGATCAAAGTACATTTTCATTGCAGGGGTTGTGCGTAAGCTATTCCACTCTGTTATATCCTTTAAGTAGGGTGCCTTGCCTGATCCTGTAGCTTGTATATAAATAATATTTACACAACGGGTTGCGAAATCAGTACGAGTGTAATCAAATTCAATTTTTAGATCTCCAGTAAATTCTTCCTTAGTCCATAAAACCATGTGGTGGTCATCGTTTAAGAATTGTGGACCAGCAGCGAGCAGCATGCCATTGGCACGATTGGTAACGGCGGCAATTTTACCATCGAGAAACCACTTCTCTTGCCAGTTTTCTGTACAAGGGTCATTAAAAACCTCTTTCCAGTTTTGATTTATTGCGGTGTCGAATGCGTTTTTGTCTTGTTCATGACTCATGTTTATTTCCTTGCTAATTAAATCAAAATTTTGCGCAAATCTCTGGCCGATTGTAATAGTGTTTTCTAAATTGTAGTGGCCGCCGTTTATAAGTGGATTTAAATCATCTGTATCAAAACAGGCAACAGAGGCCATTTCTTGGGCTAAATCTGCTTGGGCTTTGCGAACCAATTGGGCTTCTTTGCCCTTGCCGTAAAAATTGCGCACTCGGGCTATGATAAAAGGCATATTGGGAGAATTGAACCTTAGACGTATATCCTTTATAAAATTAGAAAGATTCTTTTTATATTCAGCTCCCTTTTGTTCCTTTCCATCGCTTTCTCCCTGAAGCCAAAGCATCCCCGTTATCTCATAGGGTATTTTTTTATTTTCGAGATCAGCTAGAGCGCCATAGCTCGCTTTCATAAAGTTGATATATTGTCTTCCTGTAGACGGAGCCCACTTCTTATAAAGGTTAGTGCCATTTGCTGCATATTTGACTAGGCGAATATCGTCATCCGGTAAGACTTTGGTAATGGCATGCCCAAAGCCGATTTCTGGGCCAATTCGATAGGCAGGAGCTAAAGCCACCCATTTGTTTCGCCTGTAGTCCCAAGTCTTAACTTTTGAATTAGCCTGATTGTAGGGGGCATTTAAGCCACCCCCGTAAACTTGTCCCACCATGTTTGATTGCCCGGCGAGTAGAAATACTTTGATTGGATTATTGCCATTATGGAGGTAAAAAAATAAATCCGGTGCAACGGACTCTAATTCTTTTATGATGATAGAGGCAATGACCAGGGCGCCCTTTGGGCTAAAGTGGGTGGTGTCTGTCGGTTCAAAATTGTATGTCTGACTTTCCTTTTCTCCGATTTGATTGTGATGGGCAATGCTAATTGTATTGAGGTCTAAAAAGGGAAGCTTTTGCTCTTCAGCCACAGCTTTTGCGCTGAGCGCAAAATCCGGTAAAATACGACTTTTGTTATCATTGAATATTCTTGGTAAAATTTTGCCATCCTCATCAAAATTACGACGAGTTACAGAACTTAAAATAATAGCTTTTGAGCCGGCCTTCTTGATTCGCAGTACATAATTTTTGAGTTTTTGAGCGTAGGCTTTCGCATCGCAGACTTTCATGTCGTTATGACCAAACTGAACCAGTACGTAATCTGGTTTTTTTGCAAGAAGGTCGTCTAAACGCCTGGAAAGTGAGTCGAGGGTCGCGCCATTTTTTGCGTAGTTGAGTACGGTAACATTTTTATTGACTTGTTTGGCGAAGGCAGGGCCCCAACCATAAGTTGTGGCTACAGTTGAGTCTCCAATCAAGCCTACTTTTAGCTCAATTTTTTGCTTGGCGGCAATAGCTATTGTAAGGCAAAAAAATATCAAACATGTTTTAAAAATAAGTTTCATTATTTATCCTTCTAAATTATTTTTTTTACGAATGAATAGTTGTTCCTATTTGGCGCGTAGGGTTTGACTTATACGTCGCTTCAATTCTTTAATCTTTATATTTTTAAAAGCAACCACGGCGCCATGATCCTGTAAGCCGATATGTCCCTTTACCGTTTGGCCATAAGCTTTTGAATCTTTGAATTTGCTTTTTGCCACGCGCTTGTTCCAGTCCGCAGAACCGATTTCATACTCATATACTTTTTTGCCATTGAACCAATGTTTTGCCTTACCATCTTGCATGCGGATGCGAACATGGTTCCAGTCATTTACGTGCAGTACTTTCTCCCCTTCAATGTTATAGAGATTAAATAAACCAGCTGCTGATTTATTCTTATTCCCAGGAGTATTTTCAATTTGCATTTCTGGAGCAACTTTCCAAATGGGGCCTTCGAGTGCTGGATTAACTCTTAGGAAAATACCACTATTGCCCGTCGTTTTCCATTCCAGAACCAATTCGTAATTTTCATAAGCTTGACTTGTATAGATGTCATGACCTTTTTCCTTAAGGAGCAATGTCCCATCTTCAACGGCCCATTTGTCTTCTTTGAGGGGCTTTTTCGTTTTCCAGTTATGCCAATTCTTTGTTGTCTTACCGTCGAAAAGTAGCTCCCAGCCATCTTTATTTTCAGCATCACTTAGACGATTATCTAGATTTTCTGACTTGATAGAATGGAGCGTGTTATCGATCTTGCCGGTAATGATATGGCCATCTGCAGCTTTGATATTGTATTGGATTTCCATCATGTGAACAGGCCTTAAATCAGGAATACTCAAACGAACAGTTTTACCATCCTTCAAGAGTTCAGCTTTCTTAACTTGAAAACCTTTCTGTGGCATTTCTGGTGATCCGTAATCTTGGCTCCATTTAATATTCCAGGCTTTGATAGAAAAATTAGCAATATCTTGAGCGAAAGCTTTATCTAATTTTTGACTAAAACTTATGTCTAGCGCACCTTCTGCTGATTTTAAGCCTATTGCCATGTAGAGCTTTTTACCGGTGTAACGGATACGGTCGAAGCCACCGTCTTTATTAGCATTCGACTGCCAACCATTTAAACCGGACAAATAGACTTGTCCATCTTTAGAGTTAACACGGGCTCGCATAGCACTACTGGTGAGCTTGAAAGGAAGGTTTACGACTCCACCTTGCATAAGTCCATTTTTTCTTTCTTTGAAAACAAGGTAGACTTTGCTTTGTCCATATGAAAGATGCAGGAGTTCACCTGATAAAGGCCCCCAATTTTCACCTGTCCAAACCTGACCACCGCCAGAATTGTCTACTTGTCTTTTTTTGCTGAGCCATGCCAGTGGTTTAGGCATTTCACTGTGGTCAACCATCTCTTCGATATTGCCACCCTCAGCTTTGATTTTTTCAGCCCACCTTTTCGGGCGCATGGGAAGAAAATAACGTGCAATAGGCTCGGTCTTGAGTTTTTGGGTGCCACGGTAAGTATCTACTACGCCGTGGAACTTGTCGGGTTCTACCCAGTGGATGGGACTAGCGGAAACAAAACTTCCCTCGTTATCTCCACAGGTAACTTGACCGTTTGCTGCTATGCCAATGCCATTGGGAGCGCGAAAACCTGAAGCGTAAATACTCATCTTTTGTCCATTTGGACTAACCTTCATAATGGTACCATGATGACGGCCAATTCTTTGAAAGCCATGTCCACCAGGATTCACAGGACTTCCGAAACTGAAAAAAAAGTTGCCTTTTGGTCCAGTCTGTAAGTCAAAACAGAAGGCATGAAAGGCCTCGGTCAGATCCCAATCATTGTTAAAGTTTTCGTAGAAATCGGCTTCGCCGTCATTGTTCAAATCGTGAAAACGAGTGATTTGATCATCTCCTACCGTATAGATAACATCGTCGACGATCTTTACACCCAGTGGCTCGTGAAGTCCTGTTGCATAGCGCTTCCAAGTTAAATTCTTTAGATCTTTATCGATACCACTAACTATCCATACGTCGCCATCCCAGGTAGATAGTGCAGCACGTGTGCCGTCGGCGAAAAAATCGAAGGCGCCGATTCTCATTCTTCCTTCATACTCATTATCATAAGGGAGAGTGATGCGGTCGAGAACATAGGCTGATTGAGAGTCTTTCGATAGTTGACCCGCTGTTTTGAATTTTTTAGGCCATTGAATGTTTCCTCCATGAGTGAATGCCAGTAAATCCTCGGCTTTTCCAGCTAAAGCTTTGAATGAAAGGTTTAAATCTTTCTTACCAGCCCAAAAGATCAATTTTAATTTAGAATCACCTTCAGGTATGTTTAAATAGACAATGTTATTATCTATACCAAAATTTGCTTGTTCTGATTTTACAGATAGTTCTATAAATGTCGGTTCTGAATTGCCTTTAGTAATAAAACTAACTACACCATCTTCAATTTTGGCATTTTCAGCGTCAGCTAAAATGATTTTTTCAGCTTTGGCACCGCTTATATTTAAGGTTCTTGTTATCGCATCTTTATTGACTCCGACGATAAAACCTGGGCTATCGTAAACCACAGCATCACCTACTGTGTACTTGAAAATAACTTTTTCATCGTAGAGATAATAACCCTTGAAGTGAGCCCAATGTTTAGGTAAGGGGCCCATTGCGGGATAAGTTTCATACTTTTGTTCACGTGGGTCGGTCAAATTGCCTTCGTAACTCCAACCATTTCGTGACCCTGATTTAAGTAAGTGTTGATGGTGTTTATTTAAACTTGGCATATGACCATGCTTAAAAGGAAGGCCTTTAATGGCTACACTTGGGGATTTTCCTGCCAACCAAATAGAGCCATAGCTCATCGTGTCGCTATCGAAGACGATTCCATTTTTGCGATTTTTTCCTAAGGGAACGATATGTGATCTGCTAACAATATGCTTGGTGCCTTGTAAATCTTCTCCTAGATCAATCGTTGCACCAACAACTGGACCGTAGTTGTTGTGAAGAACTCCCATACCTTCTGGTACTTTTACGATCTTATCCTTTGGCGCTTTGTTAGTCGTTAGGTAGATAGCTATCTTTTTAATCTGTTCGTCAGTTAAATCCAAGGCGCCTCCTCGAGGAGGCATTTGGGCGAGTGATTTGGAATCCGGCCCACTGCCCGCGATAACAAATTTTACGATGCCGTCTACATTTTTCTTTTTAACTAAATCCGATTCCCATAAGTTCGGAAACACGCCACCAAGGCCTTTGAGATCAGGTCCGTGACAGGACGCGCATTTAGCTTTGATAAGTTGAGGTATATCGATGTCTTTACCAAGCAGGGGGGATGAGGTCGTTACTTTTAAAGCATTCGTTTTGGTGCCATGGAGGATGAGCTGTGGAGCTTTGTCTGCATCACTTTCTTTTGTTGTGTAACCACTTGAGTTAGGACCACCCTGTAGCATGATAACTACAGTATTATTGCTATCGTTTTTGATTAATTGACTGAGAGCCTCAGAGCTGAAGCTAATCCATTGATCGCGTTTCTTGGGGTTGGTGAAAGTTCCAAGTTTAATGACTTTATGAGGATCCCAGTGAGTACTTGTATAATCATTATCAACTTTTTTTAAACCCGCAAAAGTATTCCAATTTACATCTGTTTCATTAAAGAATTCGTCATTATTTGGATTATCCTTAAGTGCATAGACAGTTATGGTATTGCTATTATTTCCTATGAAATAGAGTTTAAGTATACATTCCGAAACCTTACTCTTATCAATTAATGATAAGTCGAAGCGCAAGATACCCGGATTATTTGATTTTGGATTAGTTCTTACCATTACCATTTTAGGATGATATCGACCTGTGTGTTTAGTGGGCTGCTCTTCACTCAGCCAAAGATCTGCACCAAGACCGGCTTTGCCATCGCCGCGATCGGCTGTGCTAACTTTTACTTGTTCCTGTGCAAATAGATTAAATGTACAGGCTATTAGTAACATTAAACTAGTGATTGTTTGTTTCATTTATACTTCCTTTAATTAAAATAATTTATTCCAAAATGATTCATTGAAATCGAGTTCGAGCTTTTTGCCGTCGTACTGGATATCAATGATTCCACTGCCGTATTTTGATTTGATATAGGGACTTTCGAAGGTCATGGGGTATTCATAGTTGATGGCTTTGCCGTCAAGCATGGGGATAGCCGTATTTGCCGCATTAAATTCCATCTCAGGTGCAGCCTCATCGGGAGGCGTGAAAGTAAGAATGTTGAAGGTGGGAACTACCGTCTTGTAGAGTTGACAATTCGATTGCGATACTTTCTTCATGAAATTTGAAAAGCTGACAAACTGTTTTTTATCACCAGCTTGAATAATGACAGGTGAAAAGCGATCATTAAACTTAATGTATTCATCATTTCGTATCCAGCTGTAGGGCTTATCCAGCATTTTTACTGTGGGGTCATCTTTAGGTCCGTGAAAAAGTACTTGAGTCCCTTTTGTTTTCTTTTTCTTTTTTTCGTCTTCAAAATTTTTATCACGCAAGACCACTTTAACAGCGGCGTAGACATCTCCTTTTCTTAAAAATATCCAACCATCTTGTTCAATTTTTTCATCCCAGGATTTACCTAAATAAACGCCCATTTCAGTTCTTTGCTTGTATTGGGGGTACCAGTCCGGATGGATTGCAGTGTAGCCTCTACTGCGCTGAACAATGAGAGTGTTTTTGGATTGCAGGCTTCGATTCATGACTTCCAGTGAGACTGGGTCAGTTTTACCTCGAAAATCAGCTTCGGTTGGGAAAGAGACAGGGACAATTTTTGCGTTATTGTCTGCTGTTACCGTCATGCCGTGCCAGCGTCCGGCCTTACTTAAATGTGAGTGAATGGCTTGTGGGTGATCCATCTGTGTGCCCAGTGTATACAATGGTGTCACATAGACATATTTTAGAAATCGTGAATTGGGATTGATGGCAGTGGTGCGTTCCAAACCTAGGGGCCTTGGTTGTGTACCTACCTCTTCACCAATACCACGTGATTGATAGACAAAATTTTTCATGCCTTCGCGGTCAAGTGCCATTAATTGTACCACTTCCGGCAGTTCATAATCATTGATGTTATTCCAGTAGTTCCAGATTCCCGTATTGGCAGGTCCACCAAGTAAAAACTCAAGCATACCTCTATTACAGTTAGATCCTACCGCAAGTTTGTGAAAGCGTGTCTTGGGTCCACCAGTAATTCCTGCGGCTCCCGCCTGAACCCAGTCAGCCCAATAAAGAGTCATAAAATCGCCAACTAAGTCACTTAGTTTTTCATCGCCACCATAAGCGTAAATCAGGTCTACCATATTCATGGTATGTTTACTGTATGTATAGGAGTGTCTTTCCATAAAGAAGCCATGTTTAGCACGCTCACGAAAGTACTCTTTCAAAAATTTAGTCCAGGCTATGTAATGATCTTTAGCCGTGTATTTTTTTCCGTCACTAAGGTCGGCTCTACCGCCACCATGACGTGATTCAGCATCAATGCCTTTCCCATAGTATCCGGAACGTCCGTAGTGATAGCCGCCGCCAAAGCCATAATCAGGGTAGATTTTATCTTTGTATTCTGGCTCATTCATGAAAATGCGTGAGCTCACTAAGTTATTGGCTTTGGCACTGAGGTCGTGATTTTCGCTGCCATCCATCCACCAAGTACTTTGTCGAGCCCAGTGAATATCGTTTTTAAGTGCGGTTCTATCCCAAAGCGTTTTAAGTAGTAACTTTTCGGTCTCTGCTTCGAGACGACCCTTGAATTTACCGCAACGATTTGAATACAATAAGTAGGTACGACAGATAACTTGTGTTTCCCATAAGCCCCAGGGATTTGTTTTTCCCCATCCAATTAAACTTTCACGTACTAACTTATTAGCTTTAGTTAAATCTTTATTGAGGTACAACATGGCAAATGCACTGACCATCGGATGATGGGCTTTTTTTGCCGATGCTTCAAAGGCTCTGTTGATACGAACTTGCTTTGTAACTTTTTGTTCAGCCCTAATCTGTGTAATGGTTTTATCACTGATACCAATGACTTTTTCTCCGTTGTCAAAGCGGGCAAAATCGAATTTAATTCTTGCCTTATTCGCAAATTTGGGAGCTTGGAACATGCAAAGTTTGATCGTGGTTAGATCAAAGTCTTTACTTTTATTAAAGTCTTTCAATGGAAGGATAAATTCTTTCCATTCGCCTTTCGTATTCACTTCTTTGAGAAGACTCTTTGCCGTATTGCCTTTTGAATCGATAATTTGAACTTTCCAATTCCTCTGAGTATCAGCCAGGTGTTCAGTTTTTAAATGGATTTTTATACTGAAACTCTCATCAAGCTTACTGTATAATCCCCATAAATTGGTCATGAATCCGAATTGAGATGCCGACTTGGCTTTAGAAGGTGTGTAGACAATACTTAAATCACCAACTTTTTTATCACTGAAATCATGAGAGAAAGCTTGATGGTGCTCACGCTTATAGGCATTTTTAAAATATTCCGGTGCAGTCAAACGCTGTTTTAAGTCATTCCCTAATTGCTGAGATGTATCTGCTGTACCGAAAAGCTGTATTTCTGGTCCGTAAAAATTATCGAGATACTTATCACTTTCGGCGTAAGAGCAAAAAGTAAGGGCAGTAACTGCTAGTGTTGTGAGTGTTTTTTTCATTAATTTAACCTTTAAAATTTGTTTTTTTAAATTGTTATTATTGAGCTATACAGCTTTGTTGTGTAGCACGATTACTGAATTTCAGCCAGGGCCTGTGCAAACTCATCTGGGTCTTTGTAAATCATAAAATGAGCTCTTCGGTATGTGTTGTCCCAGCCGCTGGGTGTTCGATAAAGTATGGATAGGCCGCTATTTACACTACCGTCAATTTGGACCATGTTAGAATATTTGGTATTATGTCTGGTGAATGCTTTGTGTTTATGTGCAAATGCTGACCTAGATTTTTCAGTTGTAGAGGGAGATACACCATAAACCTGATCGTAAAAATCCACTTCACCTTTATGTGCCCTGTCGATAAAGATTAAGGTATTACTTGGATATTGAACTGCAGAAATTTTCACCGGTCCTTGCCCAGAGATGTCGAGAGTGGTAAAGTAGCCGTTATATCCGTAGGACCACAAAATCCCATTAGCATTACGGGAAGTTTTGTTTTGTGCTAAGCCATCTGATGGGCAGTACCTAACTTCACCGCTCATTTCTGCTATTTCTTTGAAGATAGATCTCATGCCATCTAGGCCTATATGTGGCATAGTACCATCCCAATTGTCTGTGTACATAAATGAAGCCATCCCCCATTGCTTGAGGTTTGACTTACAAACAGCCGCTCTCCCTTTAGCCCTTGTTTTACTCAACACGGGCATTAAAAGACTGGCGAGTATACCGATGATAGCGATCACCACGAGCAGTTCAATAAGGGTGAATTTATGTTTTTGCGATATCATACTCTTTTCCTATCTGTTATTTATAATTTTCTGGTTTCTCTGGCAATGAAAACACTGTTAAACCCGTGAGATCTTTTGGCTGGCCGGGAACAATGAAGCTCATTAGATAGGCAACAGCTAAGCTGGGGATAAGACCTATCGGAGTAAAGAAAAAGGGGTGTAGAGTGAAGTTACTTTGGCAATAGAGGGTAGCAGATATCCCAGCAATAAATCCGGCAATAACTCCGGTGGTGTTCACTCTTTTTGTTAGGACTCCCAACAGATACATGGAACTCAATGGAGCGAAAACGACGCCAAGAATCAGCAAAATAAGATCCCATATGGAAGTCGTATTGCTTTGCGCCAGCCATAGGGCCATACCCGTGCCTATGATGCCGAGCGCCACAGTAAGGCCCTTGCCCCAGAGTAGGGCTTGGTCGTCATTTAAATCTTTTTTGAATTTACGCACATAGTCCTCAACAGCAATGTTGGACACACTATTTAGCGCGCTCGAAAGTGTTGACATTGTCGCCGCCATCAATGCTGCCACCACAATGCCAGCTAATCCGGTGGGGAGCTTTTGTGCGGCAAAGAGTGGGAAAATCCCATCCGCTTTCATTGCTGGTGCAATATCCGCAGGATTGGCGTTATAATAAAGATAAAGGCAGGTTCCTAAGCCGAATAGGCAAGCATTGAGCGGTATGGCCACGCAAAGCTGGGTTAAGGCGGCCTTGCGCGCCTCTTTTTCAGATTTCACCGCCTGTACGCGTTGAATGAAGTTTTGATCTCCGATCGGAACGGCAATAGATTGCAAAGTATAGGACAGAAAAATGATATAAATAATCGGCTGAGCCTGGTCCCAAGAAAAGTCGAACATCATTAACTTGTTCTCCGAGGAGATAAGTTGCCATGCGTCAGCAGCTGTAGAGTCGAGGGACATGAAGACCCAGATTATACACATGATCATAGCCAGAAGCATGACAATGGCCTGGATAACGTCAGTCCAGACCACCGCCTCAAAACCGCCCATCATACAATAGAGTGTAGTTACGACACCCATAATGATGATACTCACTTCCATGGGGATGCCGCAGACAGAGCTCAAGGCTATGGAGGGTAAGAGCATAATGGCGGCCATTCTTGTGATCAGCTGCATGAAGGCGTAAGTAAGACTACCGAACATACGCAGACCTACGCAAAAACGTGCTTCGAGATACTCAAATGCCGAAGAAAACTGCAGCCTGCGGGTGATGGGGATCACCACAAAAAATGTTACGGGTAGCAGTAGGAACTGTACAATTCCGATAGAAAAATAGAGCCAGTTGTCCGTATAAGCCTGTGCGGGCTGAGCCATTAGGCTGACCGCACTCGCACTGGTAGCAAACATACTTACCCCAACGGCCCAAAAGGGGAGGCGTTGACCGCCACGGAAAAAGTCGTTTCCGTTCTTTTCACGCTTACTAATATGTCTGCCTATCCATAGCATCATAAAAAAGAACAAGCCGACGATTAGGTGGTCCCAAATGCCGTACTTAGTCTTAGGAAAAATCGCTTCAACTTTATAGGAGGCTTCTGTTGAGATAATCGTAAAGCTTTTGTAGTCATGGGCAATTGCAAAATCACTCTGAGGAAATGATGTGATATCAAACTGCACCCATTTTTTCTGATCGAGATAGAGTGCATCAAGCTGCTTATGGCCTTTGCCCAAAAACAATATATGCGCATCCCCGCAGGCAAAGGCCTGCTTTGCCTCGATCGCAAATTCACTAGTGCCAATGGTGCTCCATAAATTTTTATTAGTATTATACTCGTACGCAGTCAGTTTACCCGAGCTATCCTCATTCGCAAAAATATAAATACTGCCCTTCAATTGTGCCGTCAGCACTTTTGTCGACTTCTGTATGCCCCAGTTTTTTTGTTTCACTCCGTTGCATAAGAATATATTATTCCCCTCAGCATCAAGTCCGGCAATATATAACTTGTCATTGTTGACGCTTATATCGCCTTGTGTAATGGGGAAGGGGAGGTCTTTGATTTTCTTACGAACAATTCCTCCCTCAATATATTCAAGGGTGAAAACTTTCACCCCGTCAACAACATAGAGCTTTTTCTCGGAGCTTGTAGTCATAGTGGATTTGGAAATAATTACAGGATCGGCATTAATTTCAGTCCACTGCTTAGCTTCATCTGTAAGTAAAGATAATTTATTGTCCTGAACAATGATAAGTCCTTCGGCGCTGTGCCAAGCGCAATCTACTGCGGTTTCACTCGAAAGCGGTGCTAGCGTAGAGTATTTAAAATACTCTTTATTCATGGCATCGCTATCTGCTTTTACATTAAAAGTAAATAGGGCTAATCCGATAAAAATAATCTGTTTAACACAGCTTGAGACTTTTGACATTTGTACCTCATTGATTTGTTACATATGTTACATGAGTTTTGTTACATGTATCATACAGGTGGTTTTTGAAAATATCAACAGCGTTATTGTTTTTTTTGTCATATGGCTACTTAAGGTGGGGTTTTAATTTACTAAAAACCGTGATTTTTGGAAATAAAAGGGAATAGCTATAGATTTTTTTTTGCGTCCCCGTAATGGCGGGGAACTTAAGAGATATTTGAGCTCGAAGAACTTAGGAATGTAGTCATGGATCTAAGTTCGTGGTGTTTGACTAAGAGCATCGTGCGTGTAGAAGGTACGCTGCAGAGGGTTTCCTTCATACCTTCGGAATGAATATCATTTTTTAATAATAGCCACCGGATAAATCCGGTGGCTACCCTACTACATAGCTTCGGCATGTGCTTAAGTTCACTACCCTTAGGCGTTCCCGCGGGCCAATTAATGTTGTACACAAGCTTAAAAAACCTTAAGTGCCTTCGTGTTAGGCATAGGGGAGAACTCAGTCAGGGCTGGGGTCTTATCAACTAGCAAAAAAACCTTGTAGCACTTAGTGATTTTTTATACGGAAAGATGAATTAAGGAGTCAGTAAGCTTGCTTCAGTGAAATACTTTATTTTATCCATATCCGGATTCTTTATCCGCAAAAGCATGGCCTCGGCGGCGAGTTTTCCGATCTGCCTGCCCTGGATATCTATTTTAACAGTCTCGGAATCAAGGAATTGACCGTAAGCGTCCATGTCCCCGGAAATCATATAAATATCCTTCATGGGGGTGATTTCTCTGTGTTTCAGTTCGGCATGAATGTAGGATCCCAGCGCGTTAGCAACAAAAATACCGTCAGGGCGTGGAGATATTTTTTCGAGCTTATCAACTATATCAATGGCGATATTTTTTTGATCCTCAGGACTACTCAAGGGGTCTGTATACGCCGTATTAATATTGCAGTATTTCGTTTTTCCAAATTTGCCGGCATGGAGAAAACCTTCTAGTCTGGAGTGCCAATAGGGCAAAGAAATAGAATCTAAGGTGTGACTTATGCAGCAGACATTTTTACAGCCCTGTAATTCCATATTTTTGTATGCAGATACACCTAGCCCCCAATGATCCGGCTGTACCCGGTCTCCGTACTCAGTGTCACCAGACTGTAACAACCAGACTGCAGGACGTTTTTTAACGAGATCAGCATGATGTTTTGGCAGATGGTCCCCATGTAGGAAAATACCATCACAGCTTTTGTCAGAGAGGCACTTAGGTACAGAGCCATCCGAGTCAATGTAGTCAACCACCAGATTAGCCCCAATAACACGCATTGTTTCAGTAATACCAAGCATTATGTCATGACCTGTTCCAGTCATAGAGGCCCGAATGTCCGATGTCCACAGCATGGTGAAATTGAGCTGCTTCGGATGCCCTTCGCCTGTAGCTCGTCTTTTGATCCGCTTCTCTGATTGAAAGTCATTGTCTTTCATTGCGGCATTAATTTTATCCTCAGCTTCCTTGCTTACAAAACCATTTTTGTTCAGCATACGCGATACAGTGGCAGTCGATACTCCTGAGGCTTTAGCTAGTTCTCTGATTGTCATATTTCACCTTTGTATGTTTTATATGTAACAAGTGTAACATAAATCAAAGAGTGGGCATTTTCAAATAGTTTTTCCTTGTATATGCTCATATTGGCTTAAATGATGAATTTAATCAGTAGGGGCTATGTGTATTAGTCAATATCCACAAAAAACGAGTCATGGCAGCCCTGCAAAAAGAAATCGCCTACCTCGATGAGCCATTACGCTAGAGTCACTTTTTGCATATTTCTGCTTTTAACTTAAGCTTTAGTTCACATATGAGTATTAGCTTTATTTACTCACGAATTAAGCTAATAATTAAATTTTTGCGATGGAAACTTGGATGTTTTCAGAACTGGGGATGAAGTTTTGTGCAGTATTGGAGTCGGTAATAATATGGTCGACTTCCTTGAGGCTAGCAAAGAGCACTAAAGAACGTTTGTGGACCTTTTGATTATCAAGCAAGAGGAAATGCTTTTTGGACTGTGCAAGCATGGCTATTTTAACGGCGGCGACGTCGTAGTTATTATCACTCACGCCCCATTCAGAATCTAGCCCCTGGCAGGAGAAAAAGTATTTGTCTACGTAGTAATTGTTAATGGAGCTGATGGCATTGGGACCGAGCATCGTTTGAGTTGCGGGGCAAAGAACGCCACCAATTGAAACGAGGGTGATATTTTTGTGATTGGCGAGGCTGACGAGTACTCTGATTGAGTCACTAATAATGGTCAGCGGAATATCGGGCATCTTGCGGGCCATTTGCCAAGTAGTTGTACTACCATCTAGAAAAATGGAGTCGCCTGCTTCGATATGTTTGAGTGCGAGTTCCGCAATTGCGGTTTTCTCTTTGATATTTTGTATTTTTCGCTGATCAAAACTGAGCTCATTAGTGATGACATCTTGAGGCACAGCACCACCGTGTTTGCGGATGAGTAAACCGTCTTTCTCTAATCTTGCTAAATCGCGACGAATGGTCTCTTCGGTAACATTAAATTTTTGTGAGAGTTCATTGACTTTGGCTTCTCCCACTTCGTGGAGGAAACTCATCATTTGTTGATGACGTGCTTTGGATTGAACTGACATAAAAACCTTGTGTTTAAAGAGTGAATAAATTTAGTACGACTTTAGAAAAATTAAATTTTCCGCGAGTAAAAAGCTCCTCCAAATAAGAAATTAGGAGGAGCTTAATGATTTAACGCAGGAAAGCTTCGTGAAGGCCGCCATCTACTGAGATGATTTGGCCGGTACTTTTACTCAGTTTATTACTGGCCAGAACGTAGGCTGCTTCAGCTTGGTCTTCTGGTGTAATTGGCTCCTGAGTAAGAGTTCTTTTAGCATAAAACTCGGCAAGGGTATTGCGCAGTTTTTCTGTTTCCCACTCTTCGCTATACTCAAGATTATACTTGGCAAGTGAACCAATGACGCGATCGCGAGGGAACATTGAAGAACCTTTTACGACCGTAGCGGGTGCGAGACCATTGACACGGACCAGTGGAGCCATATCGACTGCCAGTTCGCGAACGAGGTGGTTAGCCGCGGCTTTAGATGTGTCATAGGCGAATGAACCACGCTTGGCGACGGCCGCATTGACACTCGTCGTTAATACGAGTGAACCCTTGAGCCCTTGCTGTTTCCAAATTTTATTGCCTTCATCAGCAACAATAAAGAGTCCTTTGACATTGATGTCGAAAGTGAGGCCCCATTTTTCGTCAGGAATATAACCAGCGGTATCGGAAGGAACGAAGATGCCTGCAGTCACAATCACATTATCAATGCCGCCATAAGCAAGGATGATTTGTTTGTACATATCTTGAACACTTTCGCGACTTGTGATGTTACCCTCGAGAGCTATGGCTGGACCACAGTTGGAGATACCCGTGCCAGCAACGCCAATGCCTTGGCCATAAATGGCAAGAAGTTCATCGGCAGTTTCTTGGGCAGCATCAGCATTGAGGTCAACACAAACGACGTGTGCGCCTTCTTTTGCCATACGGTGAGCGGTAGATTTACCTATGCCACTACCAGCACCAACGACGACTACGACATTGCGGGCAAATTCTTTCTCAGCCGGCATACGTTGTAGTTTAGCTTCTTCCAGTTCCCAGTATTCAATATCAAAAGCTTCCTGCTGTGGCAGAGCGGTATATTCACTGATGGCTTCAGCACCGCGCATAACTTCGATAGCACAGTTGTAGAATTCAGTAGTCACTCTGGATTCACTTTTATTTTTACCCCAGCCAATAATACCAACACCAGGTATGAGAATAACGGTAGGGCTTGGATCGCGCATAGCAGGTGAGTTATCACGCTTACAAGCATCGTAATAAGCTTTGTAGTCAATGCGGTATTGTTCTAGTCCTTCATTGAACTTGGCGACGAGAGTATCGAAATCATCATTAGCGGGATCAAAATCAAGATATAAGGGCTGGATTTTTGTTCTTAGGAAATGGTCAGGACATGAAGTGCCCAGTTTAGCAAGTCTCTGTGCATCGACACTATTAACAAATCTTAAGGCTTGGTCATCAGTTTGAACTGTGCCAATGAATTTTACTTTATTGGAAAGTAAACCACGTGCTGTTGGTAAAAATTGTGCTAATAAATCCTTGCGATCGCTTTCAGAAAGACTTTCTACTCTGGCACCACCAAAAGTCATTGCGCCTTTGTCATGCTCTTCGATATAACGAGCCGCCGTTTCGATTACCCATAGAGAGGTTTCATAACAGCTTTTACTTTCACTACTCCAGTTGGTGTGGCCGTGTTGACCCATTAAAATACCAAGAAGATCTGAGTCACCTTTATAGATATCTTCGCACTTCTTAGCCGCTTCCCAGCCGGGTCTCATCCATGGGATATAGCCCATTTTTCCACCCCAGATTTTCTCCGCCAATAGTTCTTGATCTTTACAAGATGCAACAGCAATGACAGAGTTGGGGTGTAAGTGGTCGACATGTTTTTCTGCGATCATAGAGTGCAACGGTGTATCAATAGAAGAGGCACGTGGATTTAAACAGAAAGTACAGTGCTTATACATGCCGATCATCGCGTCTTCACCAGCAGTTTTATAGCCTTTGACGTCAAAGTTTTGATAAGCGTCATCAAGTGCATCTAACTTACCTTGATAGAGTGAAGAAAAATTTTCTTTTTTTGCGGTGCGAATATCACCGCCAGAACCTTTCACCCACAAAACTTCTACGGATTCACCTGTGAGCGGATCGATTTCCATGATTTTTGCAGAAGTATTGCCGCCACCAGTATTGGTGACACGTTGATCATCGCCGAGCACATTGGAGCGATAGACAAGTTCTTCAACGCCTTGCAGAGATGCTGCTACCGCATCATCCCAATTATAATTGACGTGCTTGAATTCTTTTGGACTGAATTTTGACATAATAATATTCCTTATTATAGGCCGGTTACGGCTACGCGAGTTCCGCGCTGATTGATGAGTTCTTTGCGGACACCAAGTTCGCGGTAAGCTTGCAGAGGGCTGAAAGCAGCACCTTGACGCATGCGAGCTTCACGAACGAGTGGACGTACGTCTGTACGGTAAGCGTCCTGGATAATTTCTTGACCACCAGCGACATCATTATTCATTTGTGCTTCTGTTAAAGTCGCACGAGGAATCGAGAGTGCTTGGCCGTAGGCGAGAGCAATAGCATCGAAAGACTGGAGCAGGTCTTCCATAGGATCTTTAGTATTGTGTGAAGCATCGATCATCCAAGCCAATTCGTTGGCTTGTTTATCATCACCTTTCATGTACTCAACGAGTTCGTTGAAGATGAGGAAAAGTTGGTAGGGTTTAAGTGAACCGACAGTGAGGTCGTCATCACTGTACTTGGAGTCATTGAAGTGGAAGCCGGCGAGGCGTTTTTCCATGATCACACGGGAGACAACCTGCTCGATGTTGGTATTTGGCAAGTGGTGGCCGAGGTCAACAAGACAGAGGCATCTTTCACCGGTGCCTTTGGCGAGTAAGAGGTTTGAACCCCAATCGTTATTTACAGTGGAGTAAAAATTCGGCTCGTAAGGTTTGTGTTCTGTGAACATGTACCAGTCTTCCGGCATAGCTTTGTAGATTTCTCGAAGTGAATTTTGAACATTTTCGAACTGACGACGGAAGTTGGCCTGTCCTGGGTAGTTTGAACCGTCGGCGAGCCACACAGTCAAGGAGTCAGAGCCGAGTCTTTTTCCGTATTCGATAACATCGATATTATGTTGAATAGACTGCTCGCGAATGGCTTCTTCACTATTGCACATAGAACCATACTTATAAGACAAGCCTTTTGGAGTATTGAGTCCTCGTGGGTCATCCATGAAGGTATTTGAGTTCATGCTATCGAAACGCAAGCCATAACTAGCTGCGAGATCTTTGACGTCTTCGGCATTATCCGGAACATCCCATGGAATATGTAAAGAAATGGACGAAGTCTGACCACAGAGTTGCTTAAGGATACCAACATCGCCAATTTTTTCTTCGAGCGTTGCGGGTTCGCCACCACCAGGGAAACGTCCGAAACGTGTAGCACCGGTACCGAGCGCCCATGAGGGAGTGGCGACCTGAAGTTCAGTAATGTCTTTGATTATATCTTCTGCGTTAATACCTTTCTTGTCAAGTTTCTGACTGAGGATATCTAGTTCTACTTGGTGTAGATCAAGTGACTTACTGTTGATATCCTTGAGCTGATCGAGGTTTAATTTCATTATCTGGACTCCTTTAATGAGCGATTAATTTGCTTTTTAAAATTTGAGAAAGGTTCTTAAATCAACAAACTATACGAGTGTTAAATGATTGTTTCAAGCATTTTTATTAAAAAAATGATTGAAACGAAGAAAAAATGACAAATAAGCTTTTAAAACACTTGAAAAACTTTTGCCTGTATGTAGTCTTAGGCAGTGGCTAAGCATCCAAGTGTTTATTGTTGTGTTTAAAGTGTAGACTCTCCCTTAGTCTCTCAGATTTGGATGCTTAGTTTTTTAATTATAGAGAAGGATATGTATGAAAGCTGTGGTTCTTGCTGTCGATTTAGGTGCTGAAAGCGGTCGTGTGATGGCGGCCGAAATTGGAGATGGAATTAACTTACGTGAAATGAGTCGCTTTATTAATAAGCCCATTAAAAAAGAGGGTCATTTACGTTGGGATATGGAGAGTCTTTGGCGAGGTATATTAGAGGGCTTTACGGTAGCAGCAGCACAATATGGGGATTTAATAAAGAGTATTTCTTTCGATACTTGGGCCGTGGATTTTGCCCTGATCAATAATGAAGGGGAACTTATTGAAGAGCCGGTATGCTACCGCGATCCAAGAACTGAAGGCTTAGTCGATAGCATAGAGACTGAGTTTGGCAAAGATACGATTTGGAAGCATACGGGTATTCGCAATCTACCCTTTAATACAGTCTTTCAGCTTTTAGCCTTAAAAAAATCAGCACCAGAAAAACTTAAGCAAGCAGAATCGATCTTAATGATTCCAGATTTTTTGGCATGGAAACTTTGTGGCGTAGCTTCTAATGAATGGACGAATGCCAGTTCCACTGCTCTTGCGAGTCCATCTGGACAAGGCTGGGATTTAGATCTCATCAAAAAAATTGGTCTAGGAGATTTAGCTATCTTTGATAAAGCTTTAACGAAGAGTGGCATTGAGCTTGGGACTGTGTCTGCGGATATCGCAGAAATAACTGGCTTAAAGCGAGATGTTAAGGTTCTGACTTGTGCTTCACATGATACCGCCTCGGCAGCCGCGCTGACACCAGCAGGAGCAGGGCAGGTCTTCATTTCATCGGGAACTTGGAGTCTGATGGGTATGATAAGTGAGCAGCCACTACTAAGTAAAGAAGCCAAAGAAGCCAATCTGAGTAATGAATTAGCTTGGGATGGGCGGAGTCGTCCCTTGAAAAATATTATGGGCTTATGGGTTTTACAGAATTGTCGTAGGACTTGGAATGAAGAGGGTGGCGCTGATTGGTCATATCCTGAATTAGTGGATGTGGCGCGAAGTGCAGCGGATGTGGATTTAGTGCTAGATGTGGATGATGCTGCTTTCTTTGAGCAGCACAGTAAGGAAAATCCCTATGCTGATCGCGTCGTAAAATGGTTTGCGGATCGTGGGGTTCAAATTCCAGCAGATGAAGGGAATATAAGTTTGGCGGTCATCAAAGGCTTAGCTCACGCTTATGCCAATACACTCAAAGAAATAGAAAAAGTATCCGGTCAAAAAGCGCAAGCAGTGACTATCCTCGGTGGAGGAGGGCGCAATGAGCTCTTAGTAGAGATGACAGCGCAATTATGTGACTGTCCCGTGAGAGTGGGAGCACATGAAGCCACAGCTCTCGGCAATGCCGTCATTCAAGCTTTTGCTCTTGATTTGATCAAGCGCGAGGATATCGCCAAACTTTAACCAGAATCCATCAATACAGTTTTAGTCTTCAGCTAATATACAGCTGATTGTCAATTGGCAAGACAAATCTGAGCAAGTGGAGCTGAGCCTAGATCTAGATATAACGGCAATAATTATCTATTCCTCTGCCACAGGTGAGATGAGGCAAGTAAGTTCTCGATATTTTAATTTACAAATTCCTGCCTTGGATGGACTAATGATTGAATACCTACGAGCTTGAGTTTATCTCGAGCTATTTACCCTAGGGCAAGCATTTCAATGGTCATAATTAAGTGATTTAGTCTCTAAGCTGATTTTTTGAGAGTGAAATTCACTTTATTAAGTATCAATAGTTAATGCGCTAGCGCTCTCATGGCTCGCGGCAGTTTGTTTTATGCCTCTTGATGAATCAACAAAATGATTGGGCTGCAGTGAATAGCCCGTTTATTCCTTGCATATTTTGCAGGGAAAATTTGATCATGTAAAATAAGTCCCACGCTGAGTTCTTTTATTTGCAATGGGCCTGCTCAATTAAAGGCATAAAGAGAATGCGACGAATTCATAATCACAAAACTGAATTTTTCGGTAAGATTATGGAGCTACGCGATAAGCCCAAGCTTACAACTAAGGTTTAAATTCTATCTTCGTATTTTTTTGCGAATTCAGCAAGTTTATGCTTTGTTTTTGGCGACAAGTCTTGCTCTTGCAGGAAGCGGTAAGCTCGGCGAGCAATGAAGAAGTCTTTGACATCTAAGAGTGCGCTTAAATTCAATTCGTGTTTATCCGAGAATAAATTCTTATTTTCGATGAATTGCAGGGTGAGGTGAACGGTGTAATAAGAGCATTTGCTGAGTTTCTTTGAAAGTAAGAGAAGAATTTCATCATCTAGGTCATCTTCATTAGAAATCTCATCAATAATGATGGCAGCATTATAATTGCCCATTTCTGGTAGAGTCTGAATGGTTTTTTGGTAATAATCATTTTTGTTTTGAGTGGCCGTCTTTAGGTAAGTGAGACCCAAATCGATTTGATCAATCCCCGCTCCTGCTAAAGCATTTGCCGTGGCATCCACATAGGCTTGTGTATAAATCTTCTTTCTCAGTAGATAATTCAGAATAAATTCAACCTTCTGCCAATCTCCACTATCCAAAGTTTTTTGAATATAGGCCGGAGTGCAATGGAGTTCTGTCTCTGCTTGCAGTATGGGGACGATCTCGGTATTGGCATAAGTCCACAAGACCCAAGTGGTCCAGGCGGCGTCTTTCACAACGGCATCTTTGACTGATGCAGGTGTGGCAATTGACTCGCCATCCACATCATCATCGCTCGAGTCCTGAGCTGAAGACGGCTTCTTAGTACCTTTTTTTCCCTTAGGCTTATCGGGCTCTTTCGCTAAGTAGGCTAAGGAGTGTTTCTGTAAAATCGAAGCTTTATCTTTTAAAATTGTATCAAGCCTCAAGTAATCCTCTTCAGTAAAAGGCTCGTGCTCAACTTTGGTTAGTGGTTTCTTTTCAGGATATGTGAGGTGTGAATAATTTCCGGCATCATCCCAGTACATAGTGACTTCTACAAGTTTGCACTTGTTATCGAGACAAACGGAATTGATCAAATCCATTGAATAGCCTGTAGGATGACCATGATCATCATAATGAGCTAATAATTCATGCTGCCTCACGGGGTCCTTAGTGTGAACAGGATCAGCCAATTCTATGTCCTTGTAAACCTGATTTTGAGTTGAACTGCATGATGATAGCAATAAGCATAGAAGACTTAATAGGACAACTGGCATTGTTTTATTCAATAATTTCATCTTAAGCAAGTCCAAAACCTTCTGTGTGTTGTATATGCCCCTTTTTATTGACAAAAAATGCATCGACCTGAGGAAGGTTTTTCATGAGCTTCATTGCCTTTTCTTGACCAAGCACAAAGAGGGCCGTCGACAAGGCATCGGCTTGCATGGCACTAGGAGCCAAAACCGAGACACTAGAAAGCTCAGTAGGGGAGTATCCCGTTCTTGGATCGAATAAATGATTGAGGCGAAAGTCCTCAGAGAATTTCACCTGATAATCACCCGAAGTCGATAAGCAGCGATTTTTTAAGTTGATTTTACCCAAGTATTCATCTTTTCGACTATGCTGAATGCCAATTTTCCATGCCTCTCTATTTTGCGGTTTACCAAGCGAGCTCAATTCTCCGGCGTCAATAAGAGCGTGTTCTATTCCCCTAGCTTTTAGAGCTTGTTGAGCTACATCTGCCGCTAAACCTTGAGCAATACCATTGAGGCTTATTTGGCCACCGGCCTTATTCATACAGATTAAATCATCTTGAATATCGATGAACTGCCAGCCAACTCGCTTCTTTACCTTTGCGACTTCATCTTGATTTGGTATAGTTCCCTTGATAGAATGCTGTCTAAAGAGATTCCAGAGAGGCTGAACTGTAATGTCAAAAGCGCCATCAGATAATGCTGAAATTTCCTGAGCTCTTTTTAAAGTATCGACAAATAAAGGGTGCGGCTTACGCAAAAGACCTTCGCGATTGAGTTGACTTAATTGGCTGTCAGGACGATAGAGGCTCATTACGTTCTCGACTTTATCAATTTGAAGCAAGGCCTCATCGATAGCCTGATTGGCTAACTTTTCATCTTCATGAAAAACTGTAAAAGTTATTTTCGTTCCCAGCGCAAAAGAGCAGCGGACATGCTTTTGTAGGCTTGTTGTTTGACTGTGACCATTCAAGCCTAGGAGCATGAGTGATGCTCCTGAGCTCAAAGATAAAAAGTGTCTTCTATTCAATAAATTATTCATATATATCCTAATAAATATTCTAACACTTAATTTGTGTAAAAAGAATACCTGCCGCCGTATTTATTGTTTTTGTGTAAATTCATTGTTGAATAGATGGTCGGCTAAATTTATTCTTCTTTTTTCAAGAAAAAGTGCGGCAGGTTTGTTTTATACTCAAATTAAGTAATACAAGAATGTTAAACTAGGGAAAAAATTAATGAGAATAACTTACTACCTTAAGCTCGCAGTCATCTTTGCGCTATTGCCACTCTCCGGCTATTCACTTGATAAACTTGTTGAATCCAAGGCATCACTTCCACTGGCCTATGATGTGGATGTGCTCGTCGCCGGCAGTTCACTGGCGGGCATTGAAGCCGCTTGCGCCGCGGCAGACAATGGAGCTTCCGTACTCGTCATTGAGTCACGCCCCTATCTTGGTTACGACATCTGTGCCAATCAAAAATTGTGGCTTGATCCAGGAGAAAAACCGCAAACTGAAATCTCACAATGGATATTTGATAATAAACGTCAAACGACGCCCCTCAAGGTCAAGGGCCTTTTTGATAAAGTTCTCCTTAAAAGAAATGTTCAATTTTTGACGGGGAGCTTTCCTGCCGAATTGTTAGTTAACGAAAATGGTAAGCCAGCCGGTATGACCATGGTGAACCGCAGTGGTCGACAGGCCATTCGCGCAAAAGTTATCATTGATGCCACACCTTATGCTACCTTGATTCGTCAGTTACCCAATGCTTTAACTGACTTTCAAGTGGGTGAAAAACAAGCTGCTTTCACTGTGATTGGCGGTGACTTAAAAAAGGCCAACGAAATTATCAGTGGCAAGCAAGTTCCAAACCTACAATTTTCTTCAAAACACCAAGTCAAGAAAAATAAGAAAAAAACATGGGTGACTAAAAACTACCCCGTTTATCACTACGATGCCAAAGTTGATTTAAAAGATGACACTTACCGCGAGCATAGTAAAGCTCTTCATAAGATCAGATCAATGGTCTCTGATTCAAAGATGGCTGACCACTCAGAGGGTCTATTAGTCTTCCCTGAAAGAATGATCCATGCTAAAAAGGCCAGTGAAGATAGTCATGATCTAAATAACTATCTTCCCAAGGGCTTTGATAACATTTTCAGTTTGAATGCTTATGCGGGGATTAAAGAGAATTCCGCTCGTCTTCAACTTTTAAAAAGTCCTTACCAATTCGCTCCCATCGGCAAAAAATTAGGTGCTGAAGCCGCAAAAATTGCGAAACAAGCAAAAGCAAGTCAAACAATCGATTACATAGCTTCTAAAGCTAAAAATGGGAAACTCATCGTATCTGAACAGGCCAAGAGTTTTCGTTTTAATGATCGTCCTCAGCTAGTACTCTCAGATCATGATTTACCTGTTTTAGGCCGATGGGATGTGGTAGTCGTTGGTGCAGGGACATCGGGCGCACCGGCAGCGCTTGGTGCCGCAAGGGCTGGAGCAAAAACTCTCGCCATCGAATACATGGATGAGTTGGGTGGCGTTGGAACTGCTGGTTTAATTTCAACTTATTGGTATGGTTTCCGCTTTGGCTACACCGCAGAAGTGGATAAAGCTCTTGGCACTAAAGAAAGCTGGAATCAAATACAAAAATCCGAGTGGCTTCGTCAGCAATTACTCAAAAGTGGTGCTGAACTATGGTTTGCCAGCTATGGCTGTGGCGTCGTGACAAAAGGTAATAAAGTTGTCGGTATAGTTGTCGCTACTCCTTTCGGACGAGGCATTGTTCTGGCCGATGTCGTAGTTGATGGCACTGGCAACTCAGATTTAGCTGCCGCAGCCAAGGCAAAAACTCAGTACAGCATCTCCAAACATGGCGACTTATCTGTACAAATTTCTAATTATTCCTATCGCAAACTTGGTTATGGCACGAATAACCCCGCCCGTTACATGCTTAATGATAACGATATTTTCGATCGCTGGCACCTTAAATTATCCGCTAGGCAAGAAGCGTATAAAAACCCAGCAGTTCACGATATGGGTCAACTGATACCTTCACGAGACCGTCGTCGCATCATCGGTGAATATGTTTTAACTACCGAAGATATTCTCACTAAGCGTACTTTCCCGGATACCATCAGCCATCACAAAAGTAACTTCGATGCCGGAGCTCACCCTGATACTGAGATGTTCTTAATCAAAGATATGAAAGGCCCCGTTTTTACTTGTGACATGCCTTACCGCTCGGTTATACCACAAGGACTCGAGGGACTTCTTGTTATCGGCCTAGGCGCAAGTGCTGATCGCGATGCCATGACCTTAGTTCGCATGCAACCCGATTTACAAAACCAGGGCTACGCTGTGGGTATGGCGGCGGCCATGGCTGTACTGACTACTGGTGGAAATGTACGGGACATCGATATAAAAATGCTACAAAGAGAATTAGTGAATAACAATTGTCTGAACAAAAGAGTTCTTACTGATCGTGATTCCTTCCCACTTAGTCAAGATAAAATTAAACAGGCTGTGAAGGAGCTGCATGCTCTTACGATAGATGTGCATCAAAAACCAGGAAAGGACGACACCCATACCGCTTTAGCCGTAGTTATAAGTCACCCCAAAGAATCGATTCCTTTGCTGAAAGGTGCCTATACTAAGACTACGAATCCTCAAGCTAAAATAAATTTCGCCCGCATCTTAGCCATCCTCGGTGACCAAACGGGTAAGAAAACACTGATCGAAGCCGTCAAAAAAGCGCCTAATTGGGGAGATGGCTGGGACTATAGTAACCAGCGTAAATATGCCAACACCTATGGCCCTGTGGATCGAATTGTCCTTGCTCTAGGTTTTTTAAACACTAAAGAAATCCACCCGCCTCTACTAGAAAAGCTCCAACAATTGAACTTACAAAGCCCACTTTCCCATTACAAAGCTCTATGCTTAGCCTTGAGAATGAACAAGGATAAATCATTGGCTGAACCACTGGCTAAATTCCTCAAAGAGAAAAAACTAAAAGGTCATACTCAGGCACTTAGTTATTACAGTGAATTCAAAGCAAATAAAAATGCCTATATCCGTCAGGGTGTGAATACCAAAGGTGGCGCAATGGTGAATAATAAATTCAAAGAGCTTTTGATCGCGGCGCTTCTTTTTGAATGTGGAGATTATCAAAATCAAGGGCGCAAAATTTTAGAAGCCTATACCAAAGATGTGAATGGACATTTTGCGGAATACGCAAATAAAGTCTTGACCCATGGCACGGCCATGAGCAAACAATAAGCTATGAAATTTTTAGTAGGTAGTCCACGATTTATCGTGCGTGATAAAAATCAAAAAATTAAAACAACATTGAGCCAAATATGAAAAAATTAACCCCAATAATCACATTAAAATTGGGCTCACTTGCAGCACTATTGATTTCATTCTTCTTGAGTAATACTCTTCTTGCTGCCGAAAACCCCAATATAATTGTGATCCTTGCCGATGATTTGGGTTATTCCGATCTAGGGATCTATGGTGGCGAAATCGAAACCCCCAATATCGATCAACTAGCGCGGGAAGGAGTACGCTTTACGGGGCTAAAGAATGCCTCGCGTTGTACACCATCACGAGCGTCCTTCTTGACGGGTCGCTATTCGCATTCAGTTGGCGTGGGTGCGATGTCAAAAGACGAGAATCTACCCGCTTATCGCGGACAGCTTTCAGCCGATGCACCAACCATAGCTGAAATCATGAAAGCACAAGGCTACGCAACGGGCATTGTCGGCAAATGGCACCAGACCTATACCGGCAAGTCGAAACAAAAAGCACTGTACCCGCTCGATCGTGGCTTTGATTTTTTTTACGGCACCTGGTGGGGCGCTAAGGATTACTTCAGCCCTAAATTCATGATGAAGAATGATGAGCACATACCCGATGACACAAAATATCCAGATGACTTTTATCTAACGCATGCGCTTTCAGATTCAGCTATTGAGTTTGTCGAAGCACAAATTGATCAACAAAAGCCATTCTTTCTTTACCTAGCGCATTATGCCCCTCACGCTCCAATTCAGGCTCCAAAAGATAGAGTTCAAAAATGTATTGAGCGTTATAAAGTTGGATTTACCCAATTACAACGCGAGCGACTCAAACGTCAGAAAAAACTAGGTGTAGCGCCAAAGAATGCTGTTCTTCGGGATCAAGCAAATAACTGGAATAAACTCAGTGAGAAAGATAAAGGTGAATGGGTAAATACTATGGCAACTTATGCCGCTATGATTGAAATTATGGATGATGGCATTGGCCAACTCATCGATGTCTTGAAGAAAAAGAATCAGTACGATAACACCTTGATCATCTTTCTAAGTGACAATGGTTCCACGCCTGAAAGAAAGGGAAAGAGAAATCTAGCCAATTTTTGTGCGGAATTGAGTAATACTCCCTACAGCGGCGTCAAGGCTCATGCCCTCGAGGGTGGCATTTCTTCGCCACTTATTGTCAGCTGGCCCGAGCAACTTGCGGAATACGCAAATCAAATACGTCATGGTCACTGCCATATCATCGATATTTTACCAACTTGTCTGGAAGCAAGCGGAATCAATTTCCCCGGTTCATTTAAAGGCATAACTCCAGTGCGCCCGGATGGCATAAGCTTGATGGCCGGAGTCAAAGGAGCTGAATTAGAAAAGCGTACATTCTTTTGGGAACATCATAAAAGTCGCGCGGTTTACCATGATGGTTGGAAACTTGTCAATGATAAAAGTACTTGGAAGCTTTACGATCTAAAAAATGACCCCAGCGAACAATCCGATTTATCGAAGCAATACCCGGAAAGGACTGAAGAACTTAAAGTGTTGTGGACTAAATGGGGCACAGATTACGGTGTAATTCGCTTACCATCAAATCAGAAGAAGAGAAAGAAATAAAGACTAAGTAGTGCTCCCAAGAGAACACGAAGAGTTATCGAATTTTAATGCCGGCGGGTCGCCAGCGCTCCCAAGAGAACACGAAGAGTTATCGAATTTTAATGCCGGCGGGTCGCCAGCGCTCCCAAGAGAACACGAAGAGTTATCGAATTTTAATGCCGGCGGGTCGCCAGCGCTCCCAAGTGAACATGCAAGGGAGTACTCATGCAAGCTATGAGCTAGGAATTCAAAATGGAGTACAGAAGAGTACAAAAATTGTGGAGTCCGCTAAGAGTGCTTGCTTAAATGATAAGCATCAAAGTTAGAGTTATTCTATTGAAAATTAAAAAATAAGAAAAAAAGCACGGCAGGTTTTTCTCTGAGGCAAATTAAGAGTTGACAAGAAGGAATATTTTTTAAAATTAAAGGAAGTAGTAGATGAAGCCCTCATTTTTTTTCACAACCATATTACTAAGTTTATTATTATCGCTAGACATCCATGCACAGTCAAATTCAATGACTGTTAGTGAATCTGAACGCCAGATTCCTCTATCCTATGATGTCGATGTCATTGTCGTTGGCGGGACTCTACGAGGTGTAGCAGCGGCTGAAGCGGCTGCCAAAGCAGGAGCAAAAGTTTTTCTTGTAACTGATCGTCCTTATTTAGGTGAAGATGTCTGCGCCACTCAGAGGTTATGGATTAAATCCGATCAAAAGCCAAAGACTGAATTGGGTGAATCAATTTATGGTAAAGCCCGCAAAACAAAAAATGGCTACTCAATTGTTACACCAATGGATGTCAAGCGAAAGCTCGATGAAGCCCTGTTAAATAAAGAAGTTCCTTATCTCTATGGTAGTTACCTGACTGAAATTCTTCACGATCCAAATGGCGAGGTCGCCGGGATTGTAGTAGCGAATCGCTCTGGTAGACAGGCGATACGTGGTAAGCTTATCATTGATGCTACAGATCGTGCTTTTGCAGCTCGAATGGCCGGAGCAAATTTCACGACTTACCCTGCGGGCCCACAGAAATTCAAACGTATAATTGTTGGAGGTGAGCCAAATAAAGAAGCAAAAAATTTAGGTTTTCAGTACACCGTTGTGCAAGTAGCTAACAAGCCGAAAACCATCAGGAATTCTTACGCAGTTTATGAATATGATTTAGAAATCTCCATGAAAGATGGCTCCTTCAAATCTTTTATTAAAGCCGATAAGCTTGCCCGCGATAAAAGCTACCAATTCGGTCAGGCGACTTACTCAGAGAAGCTATTTCAAATTCCACCAGATAACTTAAAATCGATCAAATCTCACAAAGGCTCATGGCAAGAGGCAAAACAAATCCCCTTAGCTGCCATGACTCCAAAAGGCTTGAAGCACCTTTATGTCCTTGGCGGCTGTGCTGATATATCACGGGACGCAGCTGAACAATTACTCAGACCACTTAATAGCTTACAGCTCGGCCAAATCCTAGGTACAAAGGTCGCAGACATTGCTAAGAAGAGAGACTTAGCTCCAGCGGATCAACTTGTGGTTGCCGGACATGGTGGCAAAGCGACAATCCAAGCTGAAGTGGGAGACGTTTTAACTGGTCTGCGCTGGAAGCCTAGCGAAGGATCTGTTCGCAGTCCTGCCAGAGCTTTACCCGTAATTGCTCGTTACGACACAGTGGTTGTCGGTGGTGGAACTGGCGGAGCGGCTGCCGGTATTGGTGCTGCTAGAGCCGGGGCTCGCACGCTTGTTATTGAGCATTTGCACGGCCTTGGCGGCGTTGGAACTCTGGGCCGTATTGCCATTTATTACAACGGCAATAAAGCCGGCTTTAATGCCGAAGTAGAAAGAGAAATCACGGCACTAGCGGATGAAAAGTTTAAACCAAGAAGCATCCATAAAAACATCCCTTTTGACATCGAAACCAAGATGGAGTGGTTGCGCAAAGAAATCAATAAAGCCGGTGGTGAGGTTTGGTACCTGACTCTGGGTGTCGGTTCAGTTGTACAAGACAAGCGCTTTACGGGGGTGGTTGTGGCCACACCAGAAGGCCGTGGTGTCATTCTCGCCAATACCGTCATTGACTCAACTGGTAACTCAGTCATCCCTCACTGTGCCGGACTGAAAACTCAAATGATCGACAAAGAACATATCTCTGTTCAAGGTACCGGCTTACCTCCCTGGCACCCCGGTGAAAATATGATGAACTCGGACTGGACATTTGGCTACGATGACGATGTTTTGGATATTTGGCGTATGCACGTAGTAGCAAAACAAAAATTCAAAAATGATTATGATTTAGGTCAACTCGTTGATTCACGAGTCAGGCGTCGCATCTATGGCGATGTCTACATTACTCCAATGGACATCCTCAATAAGCGAGTCTTCCCGGACGTGATCACTGTGGCCAAAAGTGACTTTGATAATCATGGTTTCTCTAGACATAACATGTTTATGGTTTATCGCCCGGCAAGAGAGTACATGTACGGCAACATACCTTACCGGGCTTTATTACCCAAAGGCTACGATGGCATCCTGGTAACCGGGCTCGGAATCAGTGGTGATGGCGATGCCATGCCGGTTATTCGTATGCAAAGGGACATCGAAAACCACAGTTATGCCGCTGGTTATGCTTCCGCAATGGCGGCTCGAGATCAATCAACTGTGCGTAAAATTGATATCAAAGAACTGCAAAGACACTTAGTCGACATTGGTACCATTCCAGAGAAATTTATCGGTGCGAAAGATAGTTTTCCTTTAAGTAAAAGTACTATTCGTGATGCCGTAAAAAGCCTTGGCAAGGATTACTCCGGTATTGAGAAAATTTTAACTCAAGTCGATAGCGCAATTCCAATGATGCAGGAGGCTTACAAAGCTTCAAATGATCACGAAGTTAAACTGCGTTATGCCCATGTACTTGGCCTTTTACACGATGCTACTGGTGTTGATAATTTATTGACTGCAGTCAGTGAAGCCAAGTGGGACAAAGGCTGGAAATTTAAAGGCTGCGGTAACTTTGGCCCAACCACAAGTCCTTTGGATAATTTGATCATTGCCCTGGGACGTACAGGTGACGAAAGAGCTCTGCCTATACTCATCGAAAAAGCTGAGCAGCTTGATACAAACCATGCCCTATCGCACTTTCGCGCCCTGTCTGTAGCTTTTGAAGCTCTCAAAAAACCTGATGCAGCAAAAGCGCTCGCCGCACTTTTGGAACTCCCTAAAACAAAAGGCAATGCCTTTTTGGACATAAATAAAGTTAATAAAATAACGCCTGCTAATAATTATGATTGTACAACTCGCGAGGTTTCATTGAGAGAACTCATAGTCGCACGGGCCTTGTACCGCTGCGGGGATTATCAGGGCATGGGCAAGAAGACCCTTGAGGCTTACAGTAAGGATTTCCGTGGCCACTATGCGATTCACGCAAGAGCTATTTTAAAAGAACAGAATTAAAGGATCGTAAAAATCATGATGAAAAATCTAAGCTTGTTATTTTGTACTATTTTAAACATTGGTGTTTTGGCTGAAGAGCCTAAAGCCTTGCCTACAGAAGCTGCCATTAAAATGGCTGAGACTGTCATTGCTGAAACCGCTTTAGAAAAAGATCAACAGCCTACGCGTTACAATTACTGGATGTACCAAAACTACATAATTGCCGAAGGCATAAAAAATATGGGGGATGCCTTGGGTCGCCCAGAATTCAGTGAATATAAAGAAAAACAACTCATGTATTTCTGTGATTCTTATAAAAAAATTACAGATACACGATCACAAAATCATTACCTAAAACCAAATTCTCTATGGCATAGTGGTATGGTTGCCAGTTTTGTTGAAGCACAGGCGACAAGCAATCATCCCGAAATTGCCCGTGGAATATCTTACTTCCAAGGCATGTTGAATAGAGCGCCTAAAATTACCGATGGAACACACACTCGCTATAAACCTCGATGGAAGTCAAAGGGTGTGCAAATTGACGATTTATACATGCTTGTTCCCTACTGGGTACGTAAATCCAAGCAAAGTGGCAATCCAAAATACCTTGAGAAAGCCATAGAAGAAACTCTTAACTACAATAAGTATTTGTGGAATCCGCAAACAAAACTGATGCATTGTCTATGGCTGGAAAAGAAGCCAGAAGCCAAAATTCATCACTGGGGACGTGGCAATGGCTGGTTTGTCATGGCCATTACTGACTTATTGAACTTTGTTCCTGAAAATCACCCAAAAAGAGCTGAACTCCTAAAGATCTACAATAATGTTATGCTAGGTCTTATGGCTCGTCAAAATAAAGACGGCCTATGGCACCAGGTTTTAAATCGCCCTGAAAGTTATACCGAAACATCCTGCTCCGGCATGTTTACCTACAGTCTCTTACTCGGCTCTAACAAGGGTTGGTTACCTTCATCGGCGCGTACTGCAGGTATCAAAGGTTGGAATGGACTGCAGACAAAGTTAACGGATAAAAATCAACTCAAAGACGTGTGTGTCGGAACGGATATGTCCGAAAAAGTGCAATACTTTTTTACGCGCCCCCGAGTCACCCACGATCAACATGGCATAGGCCCCTTCCTATTGGCTGCCGCAGAAATTATTAAACTTAAGTCAAACAAGCTCTAATTCATAAAATATAAGTGATTCAATTAAAGGAAAATATTAGCTACTTATGAAACATCTAATATTACTACTGTGTGCAGTCTTAGTGACTAGCACTTATGGACAAGAAGCAAAACCCTTGCCGGTGAAGTCTGCCATTAAAATGGCTGAGACGCTAGTCGCGAACACTGCTCTTAAAAAAGGCCAAAAGCCAAGGCGTTATAATTACTGGATGTACCAAAATTACATGATAACAGAGGGTATAAAGGCGATGGGCGAGGCTTTAGGTCGCCCGGACTTCAGCTCTTATCAAAATAAACAGATGCTGTACTTTCTCGAAGAGTACAAAAAAATTAAACCTATGACGGGCATGTACCTACATCCAGGAACCATGTGGCACTGTGGTATGGTCGCTAGCCTTTATGACTTAAAAAAAACAAGTGACCATCCGGAAATTGATCGAGGAATTAGCTATTTTCAAAAGATGTTAAATAATGCTCCTAAAGTAGCTGATGGTACCTTAGCTCGATATAGACCTGAGTGGAAATCTAAGGCTATTCAAATTGATGACTTGTACATGGTTAGCCCATACTGGGTGCGTAAATCGGTTGATCATGGCGAAGCTAAATATCTTGATTTGGCGATCGAAGAAACCCTTAGTTATTACAAGCATCTGTGGAACGCTGAGACAAAATTATTTAATTGTCTATGGCTCGAAAAAAAGCCGGAGATTAAGATTCCGCACTGGGCTAGAGGCAATGGCTGGTTTGTTCTGGGCATCACGGATTTGCTAAATTTCGTGCCCGAAAACCATCCGAAACGAGCTGAGCTTTTAGAGGTCTATAATAATGTTATGCAGGGTCTTGTGGCGCGTCAAAATAAAGATGGCTTATGGCATCAGGTATTAGATCACCCGGAAAGTTATACCGAGACATCGAGCTCCGGCATGTTCACTTACAGCCTATTGCACGGCTCTGCCAAGGGCTGGTTGCCGCCATCTGCTCGCACTGCCGGCTTAAAAGGTTGGAACGGACTGCAGACGAAGTTAACAGACAAAAATCAATTAAAAGATGTTTGTAGGAGTACCGGTATGTCTGAGGACCTCGACTACTACTTTAACCGTGAACGGATTACCCACGATCAACACGGCATAGGCCCCTTCCTATTGGCTGCCGCAGAAATTATTAAACTTAAGTCAAACAAGCTCTAATTCATAAAATATAAGTGATTCAATTAAAGGAAAATATTAGCTACTTATGAAACATCTAATCTTACTACTGTGTGCAGTCTTAGCTACTAGCACTCATGGACAAGAAACGCAAGCCTTGACTGAGCCGGCAGTCGCGAAAACGGCTCTTAAAAAGCGCCCGAATATTTTGTTTGCTATTGCCGATGACATGTCGCATGCAAGCGCCTATGGACACAAATGGGTAAGCACACCCCATTTCGATAAACTAGCTAGTGAGGGAATACTGTTTAAGAACGCATTTACCACTAATCCGAAGTGTGGACCATCGCGTGCTGCAACCTTGGGCGGACGCCATTTCTGGCAGATGAAAGCCGGATCGTGTCATTGGAATGTGTGGCCGAATGAATTAAAAATTTATACCGACCTCTTGGCAGAAGCTGGTTACCACGTTGGCCTGACCGGTAAGGGCTGGGGACCTGGAGACTACAAGAAACGCGGGGGACGTGTTCATAACCCTGCGGGGAAGGCCTACAATACGCAGAAGAAAAAATTCCAGGTGGGCATAAGCGATAATAACTACTCAGGTAATTTTAAGGAGTTTCTTAAAAAGCGAAAACCAGGGCAGCCGTTCTGCTTCTGGTACGGAGCAAAAGAACCTCATCGTGGGTATCTAGCAGGTTCGGGAATTAGAAGCGGTCTTGACCCTAAAACCGTGAAAGTACCGAGTTACTACCCAGACCATGCCGATGTGCGCAGCGACCTTCTGGATTATGCTCTGGAGGTGAACTGGTTTGATAAACACCTCGGCGAGATTGTTGAACACCTGCGCGAGATTGGGGAGCTAGACAATACCCTGATTATTGCAACTAGTGATAACGGAGCACCCTTTCCACGTATCAAGGGACAGATATACGATGAAGACTTTCGTTTGCCAATGGCTGCACGCTGGGGTGCTGTCCACAAAGGTGGAGCAGTTGTTGAGGACTTTGTGAACAATATCGATATTGGTCCAACCTTTCTTGAAGCCGCAGGTGTAGAAATTCCGGAGGAGATGTCTGGCCGAAGCTTTGTTGATATTTTCAAAGCAAATATAAGCGGTTTTATTGATCCGAAACGCGACTTTGTTTGTGTGGGACGCGAGAATCATGATTTAGGCCGGGAAGGGGATCTGGGCTATCCTGTGCGCGCAATACGGACTCGAGACTACCTGTATGTACATAACTTTGCTCCGGATCGGTGGCCGGCGGGCAACCCTGAAACAGGTTTTACAAACTGTGACAGTTCGCCGACGAAAAGTCTGATCCTCAAGTTGCATAAAGAGGGTAAAAGTCAGTACTTTGAGGCAAATTTTGGGAAGCGGCCTCAAGAGCAGTTGTTCAAGTTGTCAGTTGACCCGGAATGCATGAACAATCTGGCTCAAAACCCGGAGTATTCTAAGATAAAAAAAGAACTGTGGGAGCAGTTGAAGACTACATTGATAGAGACTAAAGACCCTCGCATCCTAGGCAAGGGCAAGGTGTTTGATGATTATGAATATATCGGAAGTGACAAAGCTAAACACTCATGGAAAGCCTATATAGAGGGTTGGTGGAAACGACAAAGGTATTAAGCAAAAAAACTCAGTTAAAAATAATTGGATAAACAGTGAAGAAACTTAAATTTATCATAAAATACAGTTTACTGGGTGCCATGTTGCCAGCACTGTTCTGTAGTACTCTGACTGCGGCAGCCCCGTCTTCGCCTAAGGGTTACGACGTGGCAGGCAGGCCGAATATCATCGTCATCTTAGCCGATGACCTGGGCTATTCGGATCTGGGCTGTTACGGCGGTGAAATTCAGACCCCGAATATTGATCAACTGGCGCGTGAAGGAGTCCGGTTTACTGGCTTCAAGAACACCGCCCGTTGTACGCCGTCACGCGCCTCTCTGCTGACCGGTCGCTACTCGCATTCAGTCGGGGTGGGCGCTATGCAGCAAGACCAGCATTTACCCGGTTATCGCGGACAGCTTTCGGCCGATGCACCGACCATCGCCGAAATCCTGAAACCGCACGGCTATGCAACGGGTATTGTCGGGAAATGGCACCAGACCTTCACCGGCAAATCAAAACAGAAACCGTTATATCCGCTCGACCGCGGCTTCGACTTTTTTTACGGCACTTGGTGGGGTGCGAAGGACTATTTCAGCCCCAAGTTCATGATGAAAAACAGTGAACACATACCGGACAGCACTACATATCCCGCTGACTTTTATCTGACCTATGCGCTCTCCGATTCCGCAATTGAGTTTGTGGACGCGCAGTTGGGTCAGGAGAATCTATTCTTTTTGTACCTAGCGCACTACGCGCCACACGCCCCGATTCAGGCACCGGCGGATCGGATCCAAAAGTGTATCGACCGCTATAAAGTTGGGTTTGTGCAGCTCCAGCAGGAACGATTTGAGCGTCAGCAGGAACTGGGAGTGGCACCCGATCATGCAGCAACCATTGACCAGTCCAGTAAATGGAACACACTCAGTGAGGCCGAGAAAAATGAGTGGGTAACCACGATGGCAACCTATGCCGCCATGATTGAGATAATGGATGAGGGGATCGGGCAATTAATTGATGTTTTGAAGAAGAATGGTCAATATGACAATACCCTGATACTCGTGCTCAGTGATAACGGTTCAACACCCAATCATAAGGGGACGAGGAATTCGGCTAATCTTTGTGCCGCACTCAGCAACACGCCATTCAGCGGAGTCAAAGCCCATGCCCTTGAGGGAGGTATCTCTTCACCACTGATCGTCAGTTGGCCGGATAAGCTGAAAGAATATGCCGGCCAAATTCGGAATGGACGCTGTCATATTATCGATATTTTACCGACCTGTCTGGATGCATCTGGGACCAAATTCCCCGATTCATTTAAAGGAATTATGCCGGTGCAAGCGGATGGAATAAACTTGATGGCTGCGGTAAAAGGGGCTGAATTAGAAAATCGCCCCTTTTTCTGGGAACATCTATAAAGCCGTGCTGTTTACCGTGATGGTTGGAAATTGCTTGCAGATAAGACGCTGTGGAAACTGTATGATCTGAGCAAGGACCCTGGCGAGCAATGCGATTTATCCAGTAAGCATCCTGAACGGGCTTCCGGACTCAAAGCGCTCTGGACCGAATGGGCAGAAGAGTATGATGTGATTCCTTGGCCTTCAGCCAGGAAGAAATTTCCTGCTAAATTACAGTAAGTTAAGCAAAGTATAAAAACTCATGTGTCGATGCGTACATTAATAACAATACTCAAGTAATTATGAATTAAGCTATCCACTAAACACGCTATCAGCAAAAGCAAAGACTTTCACGTCCTTTGATTTTTGTGATTTTAGAAGTTAGACAAATAAAAAAACGAGCCATTAAAGTTATTAACAGGCAATTGATCTGTTAATTTTGCAAAAGGCTCAATAGTGAATACAAAGAAAAGAATGTGATTATGAAAATTAGAATTTTATGGCTAAAAGGACTGCTGCTAATTGCTTTGTCATCAAATCTGTTTGCGGAAGGTTCGGAACGCGGCGGGGCTCAACCGCCCCTGAATACCGCCGATTTCTCCGTGTTTTCGAAGGATGCTACGATGAATCTGTTCCTATTGGCTGGACAGTCCAATATGAAAGGGCGCGGCGCCATAGACATGAACCCCAAGACCCATGCCAGGAATCTTTTTTTTCACTCCAAGAAGAAGTCGTGGTATATCAGCCGTGACCCACTGCATGCATTGGGTACGCCGGATTTACTCGACGGTAAAGATAATGCCGGAACCGGACCTGGGATGAGTTTTGCAATGACCTTGCTCGGGAAGGATTCGGATTTGGCCATAGGCTTGGTTCCCGCTGCAGTTGGTGGTGTATCAATAAACCATTATGATAAAAGGTTTTACGACCGTTCGTTAATGCGACTGAAAGATGCCGAAAAAAAATCATCCCTCAAAGCGGAAATTAAAGCCATCCTCTGGCTGCAGGGTGAGACCGATGCGAAAGGGGACGGTTATCTCTCCTATGAGCAGAAGCTGCTGCGTCTCGTAGATCGTTATCGGGCTGATCTGAATAACCCGGAACTCCCTTTTATTGTCTGCACCATTGGCAGTTTTCTAAAGCACCACGAAAGGTTTACCCATTTCGAAGAGATCAATGAGATTCTTCTGAATCTCCCAACGAAGAGAAAATATACCGCCTGTGTTGACGCTCGGGAACTTAAAATGTCCATCGGAGACGACGTACATTACAGCACAGAGGCTCAGATCGAGATCGGAAAACGTTTTGCCACTACGTACATGAAGTTAACAGAAAAGTAGAAACTGCGAGTGCAATGTGTTCGCTCCGCTCTTTTGTACTGACTTTAAATTTAATCAGGATTATAAATATGAAAACCCTACTAACATTGATTTTATATACATCTTTGAGTATGACTATGTTTGCCCAAGATTCAGAGAAACTCAACATCCTCTGGATCATAGCCGAGGATATGTCTCCCGATCTGGCTTGCTATGGCAATAAGGTCGTGACAACGCCAAACATTGACTCCTTGGCGGCCAAAGGGATGAGGTTCAGTAATGTCTTTACCACTGCCCCTGCGTGTTCTCCGAGCAGGACGGCACTCGCAACAGGAGTCTATCAGACGACGCTCGGCGCCCATCACATGCGCTACAGTACCGAGCTCAGACCGGACCTCCCCAAAGCGGTCAAGGTATTGCCGGAGTTGATGCGCGAGAATGGATACTACACGGGGAATATCAAGGGAATTTGCGGCACGGGAACAGGGAAGGATGACTGGCAATTCAATGTACCGGGGAAGTCATGGGACACCCATTCGTGGAAGGACTTGACCAAACGCCAACCTTTCTTTGCTCAGATCAATTCCTCGCAATCCCACCGCGGATTCTCGTCAACCAAGAACATTGCAAAAGAGAAAATCAAGATTCCTCCGTACTACCCGGATCACCCTGTGAGCAGACACGACTGGGCCGGATACTACAATGAGATAAATAAGTTCGATCGGCAGGTCGGTGATATCCTGAAACGTCTTGAGGCCGAGGACCTCGCGAAGAACACGATCGTCTGCGTCTTTGCGGACCATGGCAGGCCGATGATTCGCGGAAAGAACTGGCTGTATGACAGTGGAACGCAGATCCCGCTGGTTATCTACTTCCCCGAAGGGATGAAGAAACCCAAGGCGTACCAAGCGGGAAAGACGAACACCGAACTACTCAGTGCCATCGATCTGGTGGCAGAAACCGTTCTTATAGCCGGCGGCAAGATCCCTGCTTGGATGCAGGGCAGAAGTTTCCTCCGAAAAGACTCCAAACCGCGGAATTACATCCACACCGCTGCCGACCGTTTCGGGAATGTCGACACATGCAGCCGGGCTGTTCGAACCGATAGGTTCAAATACATCCGGAACTTCAAGACGCCCGGATCGATCAATGAATGCACGACAGCATACCGTCGAGCATCGCATCCGATTTACCACCTGTTGAACATCATGGAAGACAAGAATCTACTGACACCTGCCCAGGCTCAGCTTCTAAAGCCTCTCGCGGATGAGGAATTATACGACCTGGTGAATGACCCATACGAAACGCTTAACCTCATCGGCAAGAAGGGTTTCGACACAATTCACAAAGAGCTCAAAGAACGAATGGCGGAATGGATTGAATTCAGTAAAGACAAAGGCCTCGAGAAAGATAGCGACGCCATCGTTGAGCATTTCAGAGAATACGGTAACACTACAATGAAAAGCAGAGCGAAAAGTATTCAGAAAAGGCGGTTGTCAGTCGAAAAGTACTTTAAGTAATACCCCTCTATTAAGGACTGCGAAGATTTAGAAATCGCTTGATGGCCACTGCTCGAAAAAATGGTTTGTCTTTCATAAGGGCAAGCCGTTCGTATGGCAGATAAGTGGAGGAGAATAATATAAAAATCAGTGCGTACAAAAATTAAAAATTTGGATGAATAATGAAGAAACTTAAGTGTAAAATTAAATTTAGAGTGATGCTTGCCATGTTGGTAGCACCAATTTTCTGTAGCGCGCTCGCTGCGGCAGAGAAGCCGAACATTATTATCATCATGACCGATGATATGGGCTTTTCGGATCTCGGCTGCTATGGCGGCGAGATAGAAACACCGAATCTTGATATGTTGGCGAATAAGGGGGTGCGTTTTACCCAGTTCTATAATGCGGGTCGCTGTTGTCCAACCCGTGCGAGTTTGTTGACCGGGTTGTATCAGCACCAGGCAGGTATCGGAGGAATGATGGGGGATCGGGGAGAGAAGTGGCCGGGATTCCGAGGGTATTTGACTGAACGTTGTGTTACTTTTGCTGAAGTTTTGAAGACTGCCGGTTACAATACTTATCAGACGGGCAAATGGCATGTTGGTGACAAGAAAAAGGAGTGGTGGCCCCTAGCACGTGGCTTTGACCATAGCTATAGTTGTCCGCAAGGTGGAGGGTTCTTTTTCAAACCCTCTTCATTCAAAGAAAAACGACAAGTCGTGCGTGACACGGAAGTGCTTTATGATCAGGAGAATGACCCGCCGGCAGATTGGTATGCGACGGATGCCTGGACAGATGAAGGCTTAAAATTTATTGAGTCGGAAGCGAAGGAAAACAGACCTTTTATCTGGTATCTGGCACATAATGCACCGCACTTTCCCTTGCAGGCAAAACCTCAAGACATTGCCAAATACCGCGGGAAATTCATGCAGGGTTGGGACAAGCTACGCGAACAGCGTCATAAGCGTTTAATTGACTTGGGAATCATTGATAAGGAGTGGAAACTTTCGCCAAGGGAAAAAGGTATTCCAGCTTGGGACTCTTTATCCGACAAAGAAAAGGACCAACAGGATCTGCGCATGGCAAGCTATGCCGCAATGATTGATTGCGTCGATCAGAATGTCGGCAAGATCATCACCAAGCTTAAAGAGCTGAATCAATATGATAATACCCTGATACTCTTCCTGCACGACAATGGTGCTTGTGACGCGGGTGGAACCATGGGTGAAAACACTGGTAAAGGCACCTGCGGGACAGCGGAATCATTTGCCTATTATGGTGCTTGCTGGGCGAATGTATCGAATACTCCGTTCAGGAAATATAAAAAGTATATTCATGAGGGTGGCATTTCAACGCCGCTTATTGCTCATTGGCCAGCAGGTATAGCAAAAACACTTCAGGGAAAGCTGATAACAGAGCCAGCCCACGTAATTGATATTATGGCAAGCTGTGTTGATCTGTCCGGGGCGACTTATCCCACAAGCTTCAAAGGACATGAGATCATTCCCATGGAAGGAACTAGTTTGCGTCCGCTGTTTGAAGGAAAAAGTCTTGAACGTAATGACGGTCTATTTTTTGAACACTTTGGTCACCGCGGCGTCCGCAAAGGCTCTTGGAAACTGGTGGCAACAAGGCAGGGAAAATGGGAACTCTACGATATGGTGAGTGATCGTACGGAACTAAACAATCTAGCCTCAAAAATGCCGGAAAAAGTAAAAGAACTTAGTCGCCTCTACAATAAGTGGACGGAACGCTGCTTGGTTCAAAAGCTGAAAGGGGAATAATGAGGGAGTCCTTTTATTGAGTGAAACCGACAAAAAACCTGGGACATCTTTACCCAAGCAACAACTCATCTGGGGAAATAGACCAGGACTAGAATCGGGTAAGGTTGGTACAGAAGCACAGATAAAAAAGCTAACAGGATTTTGACCCTGTTGTGAAAGACTATCTGCCAGATATAAATCTGCTGTTCAAGATGGGTGGCTCTTAGCAAAAAAAGTATATGAAGTCGATTCTATAGTTAATAGAAATTTTCAAAAAACGACATTAAACAAATTTAGAATACAGGAAAAATAAAAATGAAAAAAGAATCTAAAAGATTACATAAGCTCAATTTATGTTTATTAGGGTGCTTACTCCTCGTATGCTTTGCTCAGACCACTTTTGCGGAAGAAGACTTTACAAAACGCCCTGCGCAGGCATCTGCGAAATGGACAGAACTCTTGGATAAGGATTTAAGCAACTGGGAAGTCTGGACCGGAGTGCCGCATACGGAAGGGGCTCCTGTTAAAGCAGGAAAGCCTGTGGGGCTTGGAGACCCTAAAGGCCTCTTCAAGGTGATTGCCGACAAAAACGGAAAATCTGTTTTAAGCGTATCGGGCGAAGTTTATGGGGGGCTAACTACAAAAAAGAGCTTCTCAAATTACCACCTGTCGCTGATGTTCAAGTGGGGCGAAAAGAAATGGGCACCGAGGTTAGATGTTCAGAGAGACTCGGGGATCATGTATCACTGCTACGGTTCTCATGGCGCAATCATGGGGAGTTGGAAGAGATCTATGGAGATGCAGATTTTAGAAGGCTATTGCGGGGACTTCATCAGCCTTGGTCCAAGCGTCGAATCTACTGTAACCCAGGCAGGTCTACACAATCGCTGGGATCCGGAAAATGGTAAAACAAAACGCGTTCAGGGTCGAATTATCCGCAAGGGTAACTATGAGAAAGCGAATGGCGAATGGAATCATTTTGAACTTTATGCCTTTGAAGATAAAGCCGTTCATAGGGTTAACGGGAATGTCGTTATGATCCTTGAAGGTCTGAGACTTGGCGACAAGCCTCATACATCAGGCCAAATCCAGCTTCAGTCTGAAGGAGCACAGTGTTTTGATAAAGAGATCAAGATCCGTAAGATTCGGGCATTACCTGAGCGACTGAACGCCAGTGAAGCAGGCTGGGACACTCTCTTTAACGGCAAGGATATTGAAGGGTGGGAGAGTAAAGGCGGTGTGGCGACCTATGCTGTCGAGGACGGGTGCATTGTCGGGACCACCGCGCCCAATACACCCAATACTTTTTTATGTCCGCCGAAGATGTATGGCGACTTCGAATTGACCTTCGAGGTTAAATGCGACCCCGATCTAAACTCCGGGGTGCAGATCCGTTCCATCTCTGATGCGCATGAAATTCCCGTCGGGATGTCTGAAAAAGATGCCGCGAAAGCGCGCAAGTCAGCGACGAGGGAATCGTTGTTCGGCCCCCAAGTAGAAATCGCGGCCGATGGTAATGCCGGAGCGGTCTGGTTTGAAGGGGTCGGAGGCTGGCTTGTGCGCCCGAAGCCTACAATCACCAATAAAGTCTATCAGAAGGAGGGTTGGAACCGCTATCGGGTACTCGCAGAGGGGCAGCGTATTCAGGTATGGATTAATGGCACACAGATTTCTGACAATAAAGACAATCGCTCACACTTTACCAAAGGTCGTTTGGGGTTTCAGGTTCATGGCATTGGAGGCAAGCCCAACACCTATTCTGTGCGCTGGAAAAACATTAAAATACGTAATTTATAATATGAAGTATGAAATTGGAGATAATTTACTGGTGAAGGTGGTGGTCGTACTACTTTTGGCTTGCTTGAGTGCGGCGGGATCGTCCGTGGAACCGTGGGATACCTACAGTGATACCTGGTGTGTGCGGATCGGCTGGGTCGGGAATTGCCGCGGCAGGATGAAGCCGGGGAGCCCAGAGAGAATCGGTCGCTCTGTCTGTTTTATTATATTTGGCATGGATCGCATGGCTATGATCGCCATACGGACCCGTCTCGCGATGATCCGAACGAAGGGCAAGGTCCGTTGCTTCCTGATCCCAAAGCGGATGTGGATTCACCGCGTGATATTACCCGTATTCTTGAGGCCCCGATGGGGGCGCGTCCATGGGGGCCAAAGGATACCTGGCACCATTGGGGCGAGTCGGTGTTCGGTTACTATGTAGCATTTAAATTGAATACTCAGATCAATTAATGTCAAGATATTAAAGGTTAAACAAAGGAGTACAATCGTGAAAATCAAAAAAAAAGTATGGAAACAAAAACATGGTGTCACTTTTATAACACTTGTAGTCATGGGGCTATTCGCCAATTTCGCTTTTGCGGAAGAGGGCTTTGTTCCACTTTTTGACGGGGAAACGCTCAACGGGTGGATCTCCGCCAGGTCAACGGGTGATGGAGATTGGGGTGCTTTCTCTACTAATAAAGAGGAGCAGGCCATTCACGTTTATGCGGGTAAAAAACAGGGGTCAAAGCAAACTCATGATTGCCTCGTTACTAAAAAACAGTTCAGTCATTACATACTCCGCATGGAGTACAAGTGGCTAGAAAAACGCTTTGAGCCACGTGTCAACTGGGATCGTGACGCAGGTCTTCTCTTCCATGTGCATGGAGACCTCAAAAAAGTATGGCCAAATTGCTTTGAAATGCAAATTGGCGAAACTCCAGGCCATGTTACGGCTAAGTCGGAAGATTATTGGCAAGGCAGAAAGCCCAAACATCGTTTTCATAGCGGAGATTTCTTTACCGTATCTACAAAGGCACATCTTCGCTCCCAGACAAAACGCAAAGGGAATCTTTGGGATCCTAAAGGTGAATCAATCACGATTTACGGCAATAGCATTACACCTTTCGGCAAGGAAAAAGCAAAAGGGAAATGGAACGAAGTAGAGATCCGTGTTCACGGTCATAAAAAAGCCACTTTTATTCTCAATGGCGAAGTCGTCTTCGAAACTATGAATATGGAACAAAAGAAGGACGGCAAGTTTGTCCCCATTAAAAAAGGTCATATTGGTTTACAGGCCGAATCAGCTGAACTCTTGTACCGAAACATTCGGATCAAGGAATTGAAAGAGGAAAAATGATGATTAGACATACCGTAACATTTCGCTTAAAGCATGAAAAAGGCTCTGAGCAGGAAAAAGCATTTCTCAAACTTGCCAATAATTTATCATCTATTTCCACTGTTAAAAATTTTGAATTGCTGAAACAAGTCAGCTCTAAAAACAACTTTGATTTTGGCCTATCTATGGAATTTGATAATCAAGCTGATTATGACTTTTACAGCAATAACCCTAAACACAATGAATTTGTACAAAAGTACTGGATTCCCGAGGTGGATGATTTTCTGGAAATCGATTATGAGAAGTACTCATAAGACCGGTATTTTTTATAAAAGATTAATTTTGAAGGATAGTCTATGAGACTCTTACTCTACATGCTTTTAATACCCACCATGATCTTCGTTAAAAAACACAGTGCTAATCGAAAAGAGATAACCTTTATAAAAATTGATTAAATACTACAAGTTTTCAGAAGAGAAAGCTATCTGTTATTAATGAATAAAGAACTAAGGGCATAGCCTTATTTTAAATAAAATTTAAAAAAAAATAAAAAAAGCACGGCAGGTTTTGTTTGACTGCAAATTAAGTACTTATGAATCATCAAAAGGTATTTTAACTAAGGAATCTTCAAGGAGTATGTATGAAAAGAAAGTTTACATTAATAGAGCTATTGGTTGTCATGGCAATTATCGGCATACTTGCTTCACTACTGCTTCCATCGCTAAAATCGTCAAGGGAAAGATCTCGTCGAGCTGTCTGCAAAAGTAACCTAAGGCAAGTCTATACAGCGGCATTCATGTATCATGATGATAGTGGCTTTCTTCCTGTGGGTGGTGCGACAGTACTCAACAATACGCCTTGGGATCCCAATGGATGGGCACAAACAGAGACCTATATTAAAGATATCATTCCCTACCTAAGTTCAGGAGATCTAACAAATCTTAAACGCCCGGCTGTATTAATGTGTCCAAGTAATTTTAGTGATGCTTCGAATGCAACAGAGTCAACAACTTACATCTATACCGGAAACTTCCAAGACAATGAAAATTGGGTTATGTTTAGAGGCCTAGGACGTCAGACAACGAGCACGACATGGCTAACAGGAGGTCCTAGAATAGCGGTGGAAAACAGAAAGCTTACTGCTTACGAAGATCCGAGTCAAACCACTGTTTTTGCCGACATAAACCAATTTGTCAATGGTGGGACTAAAATAATCAAAGTAAATCACTCTCTGCAAGGGGGGAACATTTTTAAAAATGTATCAGAGATTTATTTACATTCAGCAGGAGGCAATCGTAATACATTAGACGGTGCGGTAAAATGGATAAAGCCAAATCAACTGGGTTATGATGGAGTCGCTAATGAAGACGCCTTCCCCAACAGTTCTACAAGTCGAAAATATGGCGCTGGTTCTCATTCTTTTTATTGGTAGAGCGCGCACTTAGAGTTTAAAATTGTGGTGCAAAAATTGAAAAATCTTTTTATTGGCGGCCATCTAGTGAATTTACTAAAATTACAAAAATTATAATCAGGTTTTTTATGCGACTTCTTTTATTTATCGCTTTATCACTTTATCTAAATGCCCAAGACAAGCCGAATATTGTCCTCATCATGGTCGATGATCTTGGGGGGAGAGACTTAGCCGTATACGGAAATAAATTTAACGAAAGTCCCAATATAGACAAGTTAGCCACGCAGGGCATGGCCTTTAATCAAGCTTATGCAGCACCTGTGTGCTCAGCAACCCGTGCGAGTATTCAGTCGGGACAAACACCAGCTCGAGTGGGTATTTTTGATTTCATCCCTGGTCATTGGCGCCCTTATGAAAAAGTGATTGTGCCCCATCACAAAGTACAGCATTTGCCCAAAGATATTTTCACTCTTGGTGATGTCATGAAATCGGCGGGTTATAAAACCGGCTATTTTGGTAAATGGCACCTTAATGCTAGGAACGCAAAGGACAAAAAATCTCGTCATACTCCGGATGTGCGAGGCTATGACAAGTCTCATATGTATGCTGGAGGGGGATTTTATCGTCCTGTTTTTCAACCGGCTTATAAGCCCAATAAACCCAAACGTTTAAGCCAGGTGCTCACTGATATGGGCGTTGATTTCATTAAAGAAAATAAAGACCAACCCTTTTTTCTGTTTGTCTCTCATTATGATGTTCACGTGCAATTAGATGCTGATAAAAAACTCATTGACAAGTATCTAAATAAAAAAAGAGTTCCCAATTACCCTGGCAATGCGGTTTATGCTGCGATGATTGAGCACACCGACGATAGCGTTGGCCAGTTAATGAAGGCAATTGATGATCAAGGTTTAGCCGATAATACTATTTTTATTTTTTACTCCGATAATGGCGGTGTTGATAATCGCTATGACGATATTCCTTTGTTAGGCGGACGCAGTGCCAATGTCTATCCGGAAGGACACCCATTGAGATATGTGGCGACCTCTAATGCACCACTTAGATCAGGGAAAGGCACTTTGTACGAAGGCGGCATACGTGTACCGCTCATCGTGAAGTGGCCTGGGAAAGTAAGTCCGGGAACGAGAACTGAAGCCGTTTTTAGCAGTAGCGACTTTTATCCAAGCTTTTTGGAAATGGCTCATGCCAAGGCCCCCAAAAACCAAGTCCTCGACGGCGTCTCTATGGTGGGGGCATTGACTAAAAATAGTTTTGACCCAGAGCGAGAGTTATTCACTCACTACCCCGTTTATCACCATGATCAACCCATGTCGGCATTGAGAAAAGGTGATTGGAAAATCATTGAAAACTTAGTGAGTAAAGAGTTTTACCTCTACAACATAAAATACGATGTTAATGAAATGGTGGACCACAAAGTAAGCTTGCCAACCAAGTTTGCAGAAATGAAAGTGGCTTTAGCAAAATGGCAAAAAGAGACAAAGGCGCAAATGCCCGTACCAAACCCCAATTTTGATCCATCAAAACGTTATCAATGGGGAGAAAACCCCTATAAATAACGCGTGTAATACGGGCTCTTCAATGAGAAGTCATTCATTATAAATATTAGGGCAAGCCCTAGAGAAGCAGCTGCTTCGTAAGCATCTTCTTACACATTTTTCTTCTGTTCACTCCCGCTACTGCGATTAAAATTTTAAAAAGGTTTATTATGAAAAAAAAGATTTATTGTACCAATATTAGGGCCACTATTATGATTAAGAAGTATTTTTTCTTATTGACTTTCCTCACAGTGGGATTTGTGGCAGCTGCCGATAAGCCTATGAATGTCATCCTCATTTTAGCCGATGACTTAGGTATTTCCGATACCAGTTTAGGAGGCTCAAAGCTATATCAAACGCCCAATTTAGAGAGGCTGGCTAAACGTGGAGTTTACTTCACCAATGCCTACGCGGCCAGCCCCCTTTGCTCGCCAACTCGCTCCAGTATTCTTACTGGACAAAACCCAGCCAGAACAGGTTTCACGGCCCCTCATGGGCATTTGAAAAATGTTGTTTTAACTGCCCGAGCCGGCAAAGCTGCAGCGCCTTCAAAGAGACAAGTTCCGCCCGTATCAGTCAATAGATTATCGACAGAATATTTAAGCCTTGGCAAGGTTTTTAAAAATGCCGGATACAAAACAGCCCACTTTGGCAAATGGCACCTTGGCAAATCACCTTACTCACCCTTGGAACACGGATTTGATATAGATATCCCCCATTGGCCGGGACCCGGACCTGCCGGTTCCTTTGTCGCACCTTGGAGATACCCTAACTTCAAAGAGAATTATCCCGGTGAGCATATTGATGATCGTTTAGGTGACGAAATAGCAAAATATATTAGCGAAAATAAAGACCAGCCCTTTTTTATTAATTTTTGGCAATTCTCTGTTCATGCGCCATTTAATGCTAAGCAGGAACTTATTGATAAATACAGAAAACTCATCGATAAAAACAATCCTCAACATAACCCCGTTTATGCTGCAATGGTTGAATCTATGGACGACAGCATAGGCAAAGTCATAGATGCCCTCGAAACAAATAAACTGATGGAAAAAACAATCATTGTCTTTTTTTCAGATAATGGCGGAAATATGTATAATGTTGTCGATGGTACAACGGCCACAAGTAATAAACCTTTCCGCGGGGGTAAAGCCTCTATATACGAAGGAGGAACACACGTACCCGCTATTGTCGTTTGGCCAAATCAAACAAAAACCGGCGTTAGAAATGACAGTTTAATTCAGAGTGAAGATCTTTATGCAAGTATCTTAGAAATGGCAGCTTTACCGGTGGATTACCAGCAGGCAAAAGATTCCATTAGTTTTGTGCCCGTTTTAAAAGGTCAGGAAGCCAAAAGAAAACAAGTTTTTACCTACTTCCCACATTCACCAAATGTTCCCGATTGTGTACCACCATCTGCAGCCCTGAGGATCGGTGATTGGAAACTCATCAAAGTCTTTCATGACAATCCAGATTTAACTGACCGATTTGAACTTTATAATCTTGCAAATGACCAAGGAGAGATGCTTAACCTCGCTTCTCAAAACCCCGAAAAAGTTAAAAGTATGAATGAAGTCATTGATCAGTACCTTAGGAAGAGTGCATGTATAAAGCCTATCAAAAACCCCAAATATAATAGCAAATTCATACAATCTGCCGGAAAATTAAAAGCTCGTGGTCATGGCATTTTTTCCAAAGGTAAAGCAGGCTTGTACATAAGAAAATACGCCGATAATCAAGATATGAGTTTCACTTTACCCACTCCTGCTCTCAAAGCAGGGAAATATACTTTGCAAATGGATATTCGTTCGCTATCGGCTAAAGGAGATATTCTGGTCAAAGGCTTTTCACCAGGAACGAAAGTTACTGATTTTACCAAAATCAATTTAGTCGATGACGGCTTATGGCACCAAAGTTCACATCCTTTTACAGTGATAAACACCCCATCCAAAGTGATGAAGTTTATCCTGGATTTTCCTCAGGGGCAACTTCATTTGAGATCCCTCAAAATACTCGATGAAAATAAAGATCAAGTTATCAATCTAAAGTTTTAACACTTGTCTTTAATTGCGCCCTCCATTTACCCGGCCTTGTGTTTGTAAGCCTTATCATTAATCAAAAAAAAGAAATAAATGAAAATAGAAATGACAAAAAACCTTAGCCTTGTTTTGATTCTCTTGGCATCGATGGCTTATGCCGGTGAACGACCCAATATTATTATTATCGTAACTGACGATCACGGTTATGCCGACTTCGTGGCCTATGAAGGTTCCTCTCCAGATTTGAAAACGCCTAACTTAGACGCTCTTTCAAGTGCGGGTGCAGTGGTGACAAATGGCTACTCTACAGCTCCACAATGTACGCCTTCGCGAGCCGCTATTGCCACATCCAGGTATCAAACTCGATTTGGTTTAGATGATAATGATTTAGCACCTATGGACATAAATGAAAAGACTATAGCAGAAAAATTAAAAGACTCAGGTTATGCAACAGGCTTCGTTGGCAAATGGCATTTAGGCCCTAAAACAGGTAATAAGCTATGGATGGAGAAGAACTATCCTGAAGGTTTGAAACAAAAAAAGGCTCATATTCCCGAAAACATTAGCCGTCCGTATTATCCTATGAGCCGAGGTTATAGCGATTACTATGATGGATCAAAATCTGTTTATCTAAGGAATTTTGATTTAGAGGGGAAGGCCATAAAACATGAACGCGAAGTCGATAATAAAACCTTCCGAGTTGATAAGCAGACCGATGCGGCGTTAGCTTTCATTGATAAAAATCATAACAAAGCTTTTTTTCTGCACCTGAATTACTTCGCTCCTCACGTTCCCATGGAAGTTGTTAAAAAGCATTTTGATCGTTTCCCTGGTGACATGACTGAACGTCGCCGTTGGGGCTTAGCATCTTTAGCAGCCATTGACGATGGTATTGGTGCTGTCATGGAAACGTTAAGGAAATATAAAATCGAAGAGAATACGATTGTTTTTTACTTTGCCGACAATGGTGCGCCCCTTAAAATCAAAAAACAAGATCTTCCCTACAAGGCTAGAGGCGGTTGGTCCGGCTCTTTAAATGGTGAGCTTGTCGGCGAAAAAGGTATGATTTCAGAAGGGGGTGTGCGTGTGCCGTACCTCGTCTATTGGAAGGGTAAAGTTCCTGCACAAGTTTATCACAAAGCTGTGAGTACCATGGATGCAGGTGCTACCGCTTTGGCTCTGGCGGGTGTGGAAGTGAAAAAGGGCGAGCTCGATGGTGTGAACCTGATGCCGTATTTATCGAAGGACAACAAGTCAAATCCACATCAATACCTTTATTGGAGGTTTTGGGGTCAGTCGGTCATTCGTTCAGATAAATGGAAGTTTTTCGAACTGGAAAATGGCGTTCAGATGCTTTTTGATATGACGGATCCACTCCCCGAAAGAAAAAATCTGATCAAGACTTACCCCGAACTTGCCGCTGATTTACAAAAGAACTTAGCGACTTGGAGAAATCAGCAAAAATGGCCAGGCTTTGTAAAGAGCTATGGTCGTGAAGCCCAGTTTTTTAAACATTATTTTAAGCTCCATGAAGAATAAACTTTGTGATAAGCACTTCATATTCTCGAGTAAATAAGCCTTTTCCCAAGGATAAAAACAAGACAATTACCTTAATGTAGCTCATGGATTCAGCGTCCATATAAATAATCAATAAAAATTTCCGGAGTACCATATGAAGAATGGGATATCTAGCAAGCTTTTAGTCATGACTTGCTTGCTGTCAATAATGAGTCAGGCAGATGCTAAAAAAACATCTGTAATTAAGTCTGAAGCCTCTACGACTAAGCTTGAGATTCAGGATGCAACAGACAAACAAAATCTAGTCGGCATTAACTACTCGACCTGGCATTCATTGGCCTTTAGAAGAAACCAGCCTATACGCAATATCCAAAAGATTCATAGTGGCAAAGGGAAGTTTGGTCACCGAGGATCATGGCACTTCTGGGCGGAACCCGCAGTCGGTTACTACCGTGGCGACAATGCTATGGTCATGGATTACCACTTTGATCTATTCGAGGAAGCAAAAATTGATTTTATCATACTGGATGTCACCAACATCTATCCAAAATCGAAAATCAAGGATGAGTACATATACAAGCCCTTTGAAGTTATGGTGAAAGTGATGCGTGATCGTCAGCAAGCAGGCAAAGAATCGCCACGCATTGTCATGTGGTCTCCTGGCGTGCTCGCCGAAGAACTCGATGAACGCTATTTCTCTAAACCCGAATACGATGATCTCTGGCTCTACCTCGACGATGGCCAAGGATCAAAACCGCTTTTCCTGAGTAGATTGGATAGAGACCAAATCCCTCAGCAGCTCAATGATCAATTGACGATTCGTACGATGTGGGGGCTGCGCAGTAAACCAGCTGATCGCGAATGGTCTTTTCTCATGAATTATCCTCAAAAAGTGGCTACAGTTGATGGTAAAGCAGAACAGCTGGTGGTGTGCACCGCCTTACAAAAGAACTACATGTCCAATGAAAAGTCTGCCACATCTCGTGAACAGGGCAAGACTTTTCAGCGCCAGTGGTCACGAGCCTTTGAAATACGTCCTAAATTCATCGTCATCACTTGGTGGAATGAACTTATTGCCCAGCGTCAAAAAGATGGAAAAGATGGCCAAGTTCAGTTTGTTGATTTATTCCGTCCCGAATACTCTCGTGATATAGAGCCTATTAAAGAACCTTATGGGGACATGTACTTCCGTTTTATGCGGGATTACATAAAAGCTTATAAGAAGGGAGAGCAAATGCCCATGGATTTACTCGAAGCTTTGGATAAGGGTTCTGATCGAGAGGATTTTGACATGGATGGTATACCCAACAGCGTCGAAGGTAGCAAGGATAGCGATGGCGATGGCATCAGCGATCAATGGGATCTTGACTCAAATAACGATGGAATTCCTGATTCCAGAAAGCCTCTTGAGAAGGACTAAACAAGCCTAAGTTTGGCTGAAGTTTACTCGATTAAGTATACTCTGCAGGTTCACTTGGGGTCGCCAGCGCTCCCATTAGGAATAACTTTTTTTCTAATGCCGGCGGGTCGCCGGCGCTCCCATTGAGCGCGACTCTTACTCCATAATGAGCTCTAAACGCGGTCCTGAAGCTTCTGTATTGAGGCTGCTGGCAAAGCCGTGGACCAATGTTCCACCTAGAGTGCTGCAAGCTAAAATAAAGCCGACTTCAGAAGATTGATTAGACTTAATGAAATTGAGTAATTCAGGTGAGTCAAGCCTAACTGTAGTTCTTAGATTTGCTCTGGAGATTTTAAAGCTGGCTAATGGCAAGGCTTTTTTAATTTTTGGGGCATCAGCCCATTTCAAAAAGCCCGTTCTTTGCCATTGTTCATCTTCACCATCCTTGATACCATATAAGTGGAAAGTACTTTCTGCTGGCATTGTTCCGACTTCACCGAGGCTCGTTGGTATAGAGTTTAAACTCAAACTGATCCTTGCAATATTGCTCAAATCCAGCTCATCGACTTGAAAAGCAAAAAAAGCTCGACGATTGACATCACCTTTCTTGTTCTTTTTAACCATGAGGAAATTTTGATTGAGACGGCTTTGTTGATTATTAAAAACAATTGATGTTTCATGACCAATTGAACTCAAAATATGGGAATTAGCTTCGTTTTTGAGAAAGCCCTCAAGATCAGAGTCTTGAAGGTCGGCTAAAGTAGAGGCATTCATTTGAGAGGCTTGCGCATCGCTTAAATGTTTGACTTCACCCAATTCGTGGTGCAAAGATATTTCTCCTTCCAAAACTTTGAAGTCAGCCGATTTTTTATCTTCGGAAATGCTTACGGAAAAACGCGTACCATGATCAATGGCATAACCATTGGGAGTATTGACCCGGAAACCCTGCGCTGACTCCCTGACATACATGGACATATTTCCTGAAATGAGTTTTACTTCCATCGCCGAAATGAGCTCAATTTTTGCTGGCGCCTCCAGAGTTAAATCTGCGCCTGAATTGAAAGCCAAGGTGGCGACCCCAGTGGTCAGATTAAGGGTGCCGGCATGTAATTCCGAGCCCTCCAGGGTAGCTTGGCTACTTTCCCAACCGGCGTATTCGCTAGATTGAATCACAGCAATCGTATTTGCTGAATTAAAAAAGAAGAAGGCGGGAAGACAAATAAGCATGGCTGCGGCAGCCGCAAACCAAAGAAAAGGATTGGAGCGCTTTTTTTGAATGTTGACGATATTCATTCCTTCCTGTGAATGGCTGCGCAAGCCGGCATCCATCATGGTGTAGTCAAGGTATCTTTGTCGCAGGTCAGCATTGTTCTCGAGAAGATTTTCCAGTTCCTTAAATTCGAGTTCGCTGATATTATCGAGGAAGTATTTATGAAGTAGTTGATCAAATTTTTTATTCATGATTGAAGTGCCTTCTGTGAGTTCACACACTTGAAGAGAAGGTCTCTTAAGCGTCCGAGCTTTTTGTAGAGTGAATTGACTGAAACCGATTGATTACTGGCTAAAACTTTTACTGAGCCATGATTGAGGTAGGGGGCCATGACCAATTGTTGATCCTGCTCAGATAACTTTTTCAAGCATTGGCCAATGGCATTCTGCCTCCAGGTATACTCCTGTTCATCAATTTTTTCTGCATCATCGGCAAGTAAGTTCACTAGGGTCTCGCTAAACACCAAACGTTCATTTTTTTTCTTTTGCATCAAATTCATGCATTTGAAACGGATAATTGTTTTTCCCCAGGGGAAAAAGCCTTCTTCGCCATCGAGTTGATCGAGTTTTTCCCACATCACGATGCTAGCCTCCTGTAAAACATCGTCGACATTTCTCCAGCTCGGCAAGATGCTCCTAGCAAAGACGCGCAGGGCATTTTCGTGCTTTAAAAAAAGCTTCAAAAAATCAGCCTCTTTAAGTTCTGTGTTCTGGTCCATAATAAAATTCTCTTAGCTTGCTTTCTTATATACTAATTTGCTTAAAATAAAAACCTGCCACCCTTTTTTAATAAAAGTCAATAATAAGTCCTTTTTTTTGCAAAATAGCTTCTCTAGTTTTAAGACAAAAAACAAGAAGATTAACTTTATTTTACTCATGGATGTAGGAATAAGACGGAAACTAAAGAATAACCTGAATCCGTGAGCTACATTAAGTTAATCCTCTTGATCTTTCGCCTTCATTGACTTACAATTTTTTTCAAAAGACCTACGGGTATTCCTGCAAAAAGTTGTAAAGTTCTGAAACCAAAATCCCTACGAGATTATTACAAAGCCAGCTCACGGATTCAGGAATAAGTCAAAAAATATAATTTTGCTGTAAGATTTTCTTAGTCCAAGATAATACAGAACTAAGAATTAAATGCACAGAGAAATTTATGACTTAAGAAGCTCCTTGGCCAAGACTAAGATTTATCTTCAAAGAACTCATGAATTCTTCATTTTTATTGATTAGAATTAAAAGGAATCATTATGGATCGTCGTCAATTTTTCAAAGCTCAAATTGCAGGCACTGCAATTCTCGCATCGTCTGGCTTAGTTTTTAAAGCGGATGCTAAAAATCTTCCCACTCCCAGTGCTGAGAGTCCCGATATGCTGGATGTGGATGTATTAGTTGTCGGCGGTGGTTCAGCATCCCTATAAAGCCGTAGAGTACCCCTCGGGTGGTTGGTATGGTTTGTACCCTGGACCTTTGCAAATGCAGTACATGTCCGTACAGTCTTCCAAGGGTGGCTTGTATATGGCCTCGCATGATGAGTCTCATTGCCCCAAAGAAATCGAGTTCTGTGCGGTAGAAGAGGGGACTCGCCTCATTTATAAAGTTTTTACGGGTGTAGCCAAAAATTCATACAGTATGACTTACCCAATGATTGTGGGTGGTTTCGATGGCGATTGGTACGCCGCCGCGGAGATTTACCGTGATTTTGCGACGAACGCAAATGTATGCCAAATACCTAAACTCAAGGATAATCCGAAGGTTCTCGATTGGATAAAAGAATCACCAGTTGTTTGTACTTATGCAGTTCGGGGTGAGGGGCACCATGCAGGACCGACTCAGCCCAATAAGCTCTATCCCTATAAAAATGTCTTACCGCATTTAGAGATGTATCAAAAAGAATTTGGAACCAATATTCTCAATATTATTATGCAGTACGAAGGGACGGCACCGTGGTCACCGCCGTATGTTTGGCCTCCCATGGGGGGCGAAGACCTTTTCAAAGAATATGTCGATGCACTGCATGAGCAGGGCAATATGGCTGGTCTTTATTGCTCGGGAACTTCGTGGACGGAGTTTTCTTCCACGGGTGAAGGTGATTATGACTGCCGAGAAACATTCAAAAAATTGAATCTAATAGAAGACATTTGTCTAGGTCCACAGGGCGAGCAAAGTTCACTTGTCTGCAATGGCGATGCCCTGCGCTGGGGTTACGATCTTTGCGCCTCTCGCAAAAAGACCTTGGAATTACTATCTGCTGAAACAAAAAAAATGATTGATGTAGGCGTGGACTACGTTCAGCTCTTTGATCAAAATTTAGGCTGTGCGCCTTATTTTTGTCACAGTTCCGATCATGGACATTCAGCTGGGCCCGGGCCATGGATGGTGCAAGCCATGCAGGAACTCATTAGTGGTATTTATCAGCATAGTGGGGCCAATGATAAAGGTGTATTATTGGGTTGTGAGGCAGCAGCAGCCGAACCCTTTATGACCGATCTTCCGCTCAATGATTTACGCTTTAATCAAGTTTTGAGCTACGGTAAATGGGTGCCGGCTTATGCATTTGTTTACCATGAATACGTCAATAACTTTCAGGGTAATCAAGTAGAGACGACTGAGTTTTTAAGTACAGAGCAGGGGGCTAATCACTTATTACTAAGAACGGCTTATTCTTTTTCAATCGGTGATTTAATGACTATAGTGTTAAATGATCAGGGACAGATACACTGGGGCTGGTGTACTAAGTTTTCAGTCCCCGCACCCGATCAAAAAAGTATTATTCAACTGATAAAAAATCTTAGCGCTTGGCGCAAGGGAGCCGCAAAAGAGTTTTTAATTTACGGACGCATGGAAAAGCCCTATGAAATCTTAAATCCACACCAAGCTAAAGTCTATCGTAGCGATGATTCATATATGAATTTTAACAAGGTCTTGACTAGCCGTTTTGTTAGTGAAGTGGGCAGAGACGTTCAACTTTTTGTCAATTGGCAAGACAAATCTGAGCAAGTGGAGTTGAGCCTAGATCTAGATATAACGGCAATAATTATCTATTCCTCTGCCACAGGTGAGATGAGGCAAGTAAGTTCTCGAGATTTTAATTTACAAATTCCTGCCTTGGATGGACTAATGATTGAATACCTACGAGCTTGAGTTTATCTCGAGCTATTTACCCTAGGGCAAGCATTTCAATGGTCATAATTAAGTGATTTAGTCTCTAAGCTGATTTTTTGAGAGTGAAATTCACTTTATTAAGTATCAATAGTTAATGCGCTAGCGCTCTCATGGCTCGCGGCAGTTTGTTTTATGCCTTTTGATGAATCAACAAAATGATTGGGCTGCAGTGAATAGCCCGTTTATTCCTTGCATATTTTGCAGGGAAAATTTGATCATGTAAACATCTCTATTTTGCGGTTTACCAAGCGAGCTCAATTCTCCGGCGTCAATAAGAGCGTGTTCTATTCCCCTAGCTTTTAGAGCTTGTTGAGCTACATCTGCCGCTAAACCTTGAGCAATACCATTGAGGCTTATTTGGCCACCGGCCTTATTTATACAGATTAAATCATCTTGAATATCGATGAACTGCCAGCCAACTCGCTTATTTCCCTTCTGCGGCCCATTTTTTCATTATGCTAATGTTGCTTTCGATTGATTGAATGCGCTCGGTATTTTTTCGTTTTCTAAAAGCATCTAAATAAGCCTTCATATCGCTATCGTAGCTTTCTTCGCTTTCGGGTTTTATCCCCTTGTCCCCAGTTTCTTTTATCCACTTGGATAAGATACTTCTAAAATCCATCAATTTTGAGCCATAGGCTTTATCATTAGCCAAATTATTAATTTCAAAAGGATCAAGTGATAAATCGTACAACTCCTCGGGGGGACGAGTTTTTGCGGTCAGTAATTTGTGGACATCATTTAATTCACCTAGCTTGTCCAATTCTCTTAATTTCAACATCCAGGGTTTATGGTCTTTGTAGTCACAAGGCTGCAGGTAAGGACGATTGGGTAGGTGATTTTTTATGTATTTAAAATTTCCTTTCCGCACGCTTCTGATATGATCAACCGTTTCATCGCAACGGTCGCGAGCTGACACCATAAACTCACGGGCTTTATGGTCTTTATTAAACAAAGGTTTTGCCTCCATGTAATCAGGAATTTTTATCCCTGCAAATTGCAAAGAAGTCGCCGCCATATCAATATGACAAACAAGCTCATCTTTAATTTGCGGTTTAAGAAGTTTGGGAGCCCATACCACAAATGGAATGCGAGAACCCTCATCGTACATAAATTGTTTGCCACGAGCCTGACTAATGCCGTGGTCGGTGATGAAGAAAATAATGGTATTGTCCAATAATTTATCTTTTTTGAGACGGTTGATTATCTTTCCGACTGCCACATCGGTGTAACTGACTGAATTTAAATACTCGGCCCAATCTTTGCGGAACTCTGCACAATCGGGGTAATAAGGCGGTAGATTTACATCTTGTGGCTTTACCAAATTCTCTGGAATTGCCTGCTCTACTTCTTTGTTCCATTTTGCCACATTGCGCAACTTTCCGCCTCGCAATTGAACTTGTGCAAAAAATGGCTGACTCTTAGCCATCTTTGACCAATTTGGCGCATCATACAAATCCTGGCGTTTATACACAAAGTTATAATCCTCTTTACCCGGCTTAGTAAGAGATTCTTGCATATTACAGGTATAATAGCCATGCTCTTTAAAGATTTCGGGAATTATTTTAATTCCTTCAGGTAAATAAATTTTATGAGTTCCCCTTGATGAACGGTGATGATGCGCGCCGATTGAGGTCTGATACATTCCTGTCACCATTGCCGAACGACTGGTCGAACAAACGGGTGACGTTACATAAGCATTATTATATACCACCCCTTCTTTGGCCAATTTATCGACATTCGGCGTGTAGACCAGCTTCTCCCCCTGATAGCCAAAGTGGGAGGACATATCTTCAACAACTATCCAGAGGATATTGGGTTTCTTTCTTAGCTCTTTATCTTGAGCATGAGCACTTAAGAGAAAAGTTAATAAGAACAAAAGTTGATAAAGTTTACAGCTCATAATTATTTCTCCTCTTTAAATATGTCGTATTCAGGGTTCTCGACTTTACCCTTTGCGTGCTTGTAAACCTTTTGTAATTCATCTCTACTGGACGGAATTCTGCCTTTGTCATCAGTCGTATTCTCCCATACTTTAAGTTGCTCGCGGTGCATTTTTAGAATAGATACATATTCCGGATTCAAAGCTAGATTATGCACTTGATGCGGGTCATTTTCCACATCATATAACTCCTCCACTTTTCTCTTAGAGGCATCGTGGTATGAGCCTTGCAGAGGCGTGAGTTCACCGTCTTTATACATTTTCCTGATATTTGTAAAGACCGCGTTACCATCTCTGTAGGCGGCTTGGTAATGGGGACGATCAGTCATGTGATTTTTAATATAGACAAACTTCTCACTTCTCACTGCCCGCACATGATCGATAGCGATACCCATGCGATCTTTAGCTGAAATCACATAATCCCGCTCCTGATAATTCTTTGCAAAAAGATTTTTTCCTTCCATAAAATCCGGCACTTGGAGTCCTGCTAATGCGAGGGAACTCACCGTTATATCTATTCCACTTACCAAATCCTTGCGTATGCTTCCCTTATTGGTGATTTGTTGGAAACCTTTTGGCCAATGAACAATCAGAGGTACTTTTGTTCCTTCATCATAAAGATGCTGCTTGGCTCTAGGCATCTGGCAACCGTGATCAGTAAAGAAAAATACAATGGTATTATCCCATAACTCATATTCTTTCAAAGCTTTAATAATTGATCCAACTTGGCTATCGCAAAAGGCGACCTGTTCGTAATGGCGTGCTATGGCATTGCGCATAACAGCATTATCGGGATACTGAGGAGGCACATTTACTTCACGCTCTTTTACACGACTGTAAGCAGGATATTTACTGCCCGCTTCCCCCTGATACTTGCCTCCCGAAAGCTGTATTTGACCAAAGAACTTTTTCCCTTTAAGCTGCTCAAGCCAGCTCAGATCATGGGCCTTTAGGTGACTGGAAACAATTTTTTTAGAAGGCCGTTTGAACTCAGGAGAATACAAATCACTCAGTTTATAAGAAAAGTTATAATCCGTTTTTTCTTCATTAAAGGTAAGGTAAGCCGCTTGGCGAAATAGTTGCGGAATTGTCGTAATGCCTTTAGGAAGGGGCTTCTTTATCATAGTGCGGTGCTCATGCAGACCATGGCTTGTCTGCATGGTTCCAGTAATTAAGGCAGAGCGACTTGTCGAACAAACTGGCGCCGGCATATAGACACGTTCAAACTTAACTCCATTTTTCGCCAGCATGTCGATATTGGGCGTGGCTACCGTCTTATCTCCATAACAGCCCATCCAGTCACTCATATCATCAACGTATATCCACAAAACGTTTGGAGCTTCTCGCGAAAAAACTGCATGACTTAAGGTGAAAAGAGCAAGTATTGCTACTATTTTGTTCATGAAAATAAGGCCTCTGTTAAATGCTTTCTATAATATGATTACCCATAAAGCGGGACAAAGCCCCTAATCGCCTGGTCAAGGATCTTGCCAGACAGGCAAACAAAAAGTATATGCCCGTGCGGCGAGCACCTTGCAGGGGAGCTCGAGGGGACAGCGTCCATCTCGTATGGGTCGCATCATGCCCTTTATTGTGGGTAATCGTGTTCTATAATAGAATTGTCTCGAATAATGCAATTGACACAATTGTTTCAAATTCTCATTCATTTGCGATCAAAATCTTACTATGGCAAGAAGTACGATTGGCTTCTTTCTTTGTCTTTCTGTTGATTAAAAATGGCAATGAGTTTTTTAGCAATTCAGGGTGCTGACCGGTACCTTTGTGACCATCGTGCATTCCGGTGAGCAAAGTATAACGAGCGGGAGCACAATAGGCGCTGCCATAGTAGCGTTTAAACTCCATGCCCTGTTGAGCTATAGAGTCGATATTTGGCGTTGTCAGGTGTTTTTGTCCATAGTGACTTAACATTCCTTTGCCGAGGTCATCGGCATAAATCAAAATGATATTGGTTTTCTTTTGCATCAAATTCATGCATTTGAAACGGATAATTGTTTTTCCCCAGGGGAAAAAGCCTTCTTCGCCATCGAGTTGATCGAGTTTTTCCCACATCACGATGCTAGCCTCCTGTAAAACATCGTCGACATTTCTCCAGCTCGGCAAGATGCTCCTAGCAAAGACGCGCAGGGCATTTTCGTGCTTTAAAAAAAGCTTCAAAAAATCAGCCTCTTTAAGTTCTGTGTTCTGGTCCATAATAAAATTCTCTTAGCTTGCTTTCTTATATACTAATTTGCTTAAAATAAAAACCTGCCACCCTTTTTTAATAAAAGTCAATAATAAGTCCTTTTTTTGTAAAATAGCTTCTCTAGTCTTAAGACAAAAAACAAGAAGATTAACTTTATTTTACTCATGGATGTAGGAATAAGACGGAAACTAAAGAATAACCTGAATCCGTGAGCTACATTAAGTTAATCCTCTTGATCTTTCGCCTTCATTGACTTACAACTTTTTTCAAAAGACCTACGGGTATTCCTGCAAAAAGTTGTAAAGTTCTGAAACCAAAATCCCTACGAGATTATTACAAAGCCAGCTCACGGATTCAGGAATAAGTCAAAAAATTAAATTTTGCTGTAAGATTTTCTTAGTTCCAGATAATACAGAGCTAAGAATTAAATGCACAGAGAAGTTTATGAATTAAGAAGGTCCTTGGCCAAGACTAAGGTCTGTCTTCAAAGAGCTCATAAATTCTTTATTTTTATTGATTAGAATTAAAAGGAATCACTATGGATCGTCGTCAATTTTTCAAAGCTCAAATTGCAGGTACTGCAATTCTCGCATCGTCTGGCTTAGTATTTAAAGCGGAGGCTAAAAATCTTCCCACTCCCAGTGCAGAAAGTCCGGATATGCTGGATGTGGATGTATTAGTTGTCGGCGGTGGTTCAGCCGGTCATGTAGCGGCTATTCAAGCAGGGCGCATGGGTGCTAAAACAGTTCTACTTGAGCGTGGTCCACAACTGGGTGGGACGACCACGACTGGTGGCGTTTGCTTCCCCGGACTTTTCCACGCTTGGGGTAAGCAAGTCATTTCCGGTATTGGCTGGGAACTCATAAAAAAATCGCGGGAAATAGATTGTAAGCCACTTCAAGATTTCTCTGTGGCCAATAAAAGTCATGTTTATTATCATGTAGATATCAATGCTCAGCTCTATTCACTTTTAGCCGAAGAAGCCTGCCTCGATGCAGGTGTGTCCTTGGCTTATTATCAATTCCCCGAAAAAGTTACTCAAACAAGCGATGGTTGGCTAGTTGACGTAGTAGGTCAGGGGGTGCGTTACCAATTGCGCTGTAAGCAAATTATCGATTGTACTGGTGGTGCAACGGTGGCGGGAATGCTCGGTATGGAACGCATGCGTGGTGAGGAACGTCAGCCGGGGACTCATGTTGTTATCTACAAGGGCTTTGACCGAGCTGTGGTCAACAAGAATAAATCAAAGATTCAGCAGATGTATAAGCAAGCGATTAAGGAAGGTCGACTTAAAAAAGGTGACACCTGGAGCGGTAATGCTTTTCAAGCCATCAATAGTACGCGTGGAAATGTCAATCATATCTTTGGTGCGGATTCATCTACTGCAGCAACGCAAACGCAAACCAACCTTGCGGGGAGAAAGTCGATTTTGCGCATGCTCAAGTTTCTAAAAACAATTCCGGGTGGTGAAAAGGCCAGTATCGATCGCATGATGACCGAGACGGCTAGTCGAGAAACTTACCGTATTAAAGGGGAAAGAGTTCTCACAGTCAATGATTATACCAGTGGACGTGTCTTTAAAGACTCACTCTGTTATTCATTCTATCCCATTGACCTGCATGATGCACATGGCGTCAAACCCAAAAAATTAAAGCCCGGTGTATTTCCCACCATTCCTAGATCATGCCTAATTCCCAAAGGCTCCAAAAATATCATGGTGGCAGGGCGTTCAGTTTCTAGTGATCGTTTAGCTAATTCTGCTGCTCGTGTACAGGCGACATGCATGGCCATGGGGCAAGCGACTGCAGTCACTGCGGTACTTGCTGCTAGACAGGGTAAGAGTCCAGGTGAAGTTGATTTGGATGAAACTCGCAAAGAACTCATTAAGCATAATGCGATTGTGATCGGTGAACTCAAAAGTGCTAAAGCTGAACCTAAAGAAGCTAAAGCTAAGGAACAAGAAGCCAAAACGCAGACCTTAAATGGCAATAGACTTTTAGTGGATGCGGGGGCAGCTCATGCGATAGGTTCTTGGAAAAAAAGCAGTAATTCTACTCCTGCCATTGGTTCGAGCTACCTGCATGACAACAATCAGGCCAAGGGTGAAAATTCTTTAAGTTTCAATATTAAAGTTGATAAGCCCGGTAAATATTCCATTAAACTCTTTTATAGTGCGCACGAGACCCGCGCCAATAATGTACCAGTGAACGTAAGCATTGGCGATCAAATTAAAGAGCTCCAAGTCAATCAACAAAAGAGTGATGATGGTGGCTATGTACTTGGTCAATTTGATATCCAAGATGCGGCGAAAGTTGTGATCTCCAATGCAGGAACTGAAGGCTTTGTCATTGTAGATGGTTTGGAAGTTTCTCCTATTAAAGAAAAAATTAAGATTTAAGCTAGTAGCTCAAAATAGGATCCATATTTGAAAAATAAAAAACAGCTCGTCAATCTCTTGGTAGCCAGTACTTTTCTCGTGATGGTGATTTCGGGATTGATGGCTTATTTTAGGCCCTTTTCACTCAAAACTACTGGCCTGCATTCATTGATGGGCTTCTTCTTTATCCTGCTCATATACCTGCATGTGAAGCATAATTTTAAGGGCTTGAAGAAAAGCTTCCAGGGGAAAAACTTAGCCCTGACTTTTGGCATCACAGCGCTTCTTACAAGCCTGTTTATTTGGCAACCTAAGCCAGTGCAGGCAATTCTTGGCTTAAGTAATAATTTGGGAGCAGCTCAAGATCGCTTTGCGATGAATGATAATGGCATGATTTATCATTATACCCCGACTCCTAAGTTTAAGCTTAAATTGGAAGTGAGAGCCGGCAAAGGCTATCAAACTCAGGCCCCTCCTGAAATGGCCATTTGGTTACAGAATCAATCGTCTTATCATATCAAAACTTTGCATAGTACGCAAAAAACTGAAGAGTTGCCATACTGGTCCTGGAAAGTGAAGGAGTACGAGAAAGCCAAAAAAGAAGCAGACGAAAACGATGGAGAAGTTTTGGCTGTCAGCGGGGCGACTCCCAATAGCTCCTTCGATGCCCGTGATTATATCTTACCCGAAAGAAATAAAGAAGCCTTTTATTTAGTGATAGAAGTCAACCAGCCAGGGGATGGCAATAAGTCTTACAAGGATCAACCCAGCCTCATCTATAAAGTCGAGATCGATAACAAATACCCCACGGCTTTTCAAGTGCTCGAACTCATGGGCTACTCAAAATACGATGAGCAAGAAGAACGCTGGGAAGCCTATTACCCCGATGAAACTATAACAAGTGCACTCAAGCTCATTGATAGTGCCTTGCTAACTATTGAGAGAGACAAATGAAAAAACGAGTATATTGGACTCTGTTATTCTTTACGAATCTGTATTTGTTGGCTGCCGAGAAACCCAGTGTCTTGCTGATTAATGTGGATGACTGGAATGATTGGAACGAAGTCTTAAAAGGGCATCCGCAAGCTATCACTCCCAATATTAAGCGCCTAGCAGAGCGGGGGCTAACTTTTAGTAAGGCCATTTGCGCCTCACCGTCCTGTGTGCCCTCGCGTCCGGCATTTTTTACCGGTATTGCCCCCTGGCGTTCCGGCAATATTTCCAATGATAATGGTCGTCGGCCTTGGCGTTTTTATTCGGGGTCGAAAGCTGTCACTATTCCTAAGCTCTTTTCACAAAATGGCTGGAAAAGCATTGGCATAGCCAAGAATTTCCACAAAGGAGATAAACCCGAGTTTGATACCTACATTCCATCCACCAAAAAGGTGACCAAAGTTAAAGGCGTCGGCATCAAACTCAATTCCTCGGCCATTTGGGATGTGGCCGATGTACCTCTTACTGAAATGGCGGACTACCGAGCGGCGAGTGCAGGCATTGAAAAAATCCAATCGAATGACGACCCGCTATTGCTTTCGGTGGGCATTTATCGTCCCCACGTTCCGTGGATTGTACCGCAGCAGTATTTCGATAAATACCCGCTTGAAAGTTTACAGCTACCAGAAGCACGTAGTGATGACCTAGATGATCTGCCGGAACGCTTCAAGTTGCTCGCTGGATTTGAGGCCAAGTTTGGTAAAGGATACCACGAAAATCTGGTAGAAAAGGGCTATGATAAACAGTTCGTGCGCGCCTATTTGGCTAGTGTAACTTTTGCCGACGAGCAGGTCGGACGCCTACTAGATGCCTGGTACGCTAGTCCCCATGCAGAGACGGGTTATGTGGTGCTGTGGAGTGACCACGGTTATATGCTTGGCGAGAAAAATGCTTGGTCTAAAATTAAACCCTGGTATGATTCCTCACGTAGTAACTTTATTATTGCGGGGCCTGATTTACCAAAAGGCGTGATGTGCAATAAAGCGGTTTCGCTCTTAGACCTCTACCCAACTCTAATTGACTTGCTTGGCCTACCGAATCCACCCCAAAAGCTCGATGGCAATAGTTTACTAGCATTGCTCAAGAATCCAGCAATGGACTGGGATAAGCCGGTACAAATGACTTGTCAGATGGACGGCGTGTTTTTCGAATCAATTCTCTCAAATGACTACCGCATGACCCGACTGGCTACAGGTGAAACGGAATTGTATAAGCTGTCTTCTGATCCACACGAATTTAAGAACCTTGCCGCCAATCCGGAATATTTGCCTCTTATAAAAAAGATGGAAAAACACCTGTCATTTTCTTATCCGGAAATCCCCCAAGACGGCTGGATTGAAGCGGAAGCAATTCCGGCGCAGACTTCGGCTGATTATAAACTCCGTGGTAATTGTCATTACTCCAGAACGGATGCCCATGCTTCCGGCGGTAAAATGATTTATGCAGACCTCTACGCGGGAAAGGGCAGCTATATAGATTTTGTTTTAGACCTGCAAATACCCGGGACCTATCGCCTCGAAACTGATATGGCCGCTAGTGGTAGTTTTTTAGTACAGGTAGATGATGTCAAGAACGAAGCGACTCAATCTGATAAAGGCTATCCAATGAAAAAATTAGCTCAATTTGAAGCGTCAAAATCAATAAAAACACAAGCGCTTGGCGTCATTCGTTTCGACGAGTCTGGACTCAAAATTATTCGTTTCGTTTCAAAAGTACCGAAACAGCAAATAAAATTTGATCGTCTTCGTCTTCGTCTTCTTCATGATGATCAAGCTAAAGTAACTGAACTTGAGTTCGAAGCGCCCAAGAAACAAATTAAGGAGTCCAAGGCTAAGTCTAAAGGGAATATAAAAAAGAATACCTGGGCTTCCCAAGCGCAATGGAACAAAGAACGACCGGGCTTAGAATGGGTCTTTACTTTTATGGATAAAAATGGCGATGGTATGGTAGATTCAAGTGAGTACAAAGCTCTACAAGAATTCAAAAAGAAATATGGTAAAAAGTGGCAAGTTCAAGCTCGCAAAGAACTTGAGTCCAAAGCTCTGTAGACAAAAAGGGTGAAAATAATGAACTATAAATTTATAAAAGTCACAGTACTTGCTCTTCTATGTGCAGTAAGTTTTGAACATCTATTTGCGCAAGGCTCACAAGGTGGAGCTAAACAACAACCTTTAAATGAAGTTGATTTCTCTGTCTTTTCTAAAGATGAAAGCATGGATATTTTTCTACTTGTGGGGCAATCTAATATGAAGGGGCGCGGTGCTATAGAGATGAAGCCAGAAACGAATAATAGGAATGTGTTTTTTCATTCAAAACAGCGCTCCTGGTACATAAGTCGCGATCCTTTGCATGCTCAGGGAGTTCCAGACCTGCTTGATGGTAAAGATAAGGCAGGAACTGGCCCGGCCATGAGCTTTGCCAAAACCTTGTTTGAAAAGATCCAAATTTTTCCGCGGCTTTTGTTCCTGCGGCCGTAGGTGGTGCAGGAATTAATCTCTACAAAGAAGAGGGGAGAGTGTATACTCGCTCCTTGGAGCTTTTATCCGATGCGCAAAAAAAGTCACCGCTTAAAACAGAAATCAAAGCCATCTTATGGCTGCAGGGTGAATCTGATGCAAGAGATGATGGCCGTTACTTATCTTATGAAAAAAACCTGCTGAGTTTAGTTGATCGTTACAGGAAAGATTTAAATAATCCTGAATTACCATTTATTGCTTGTACAATTGGCAGCTTTCTCGATAAGAAAAGGTTTGCTCGTACTGAAGAGATTAATAAAATACTCCTAAGTCTTCCTTCCAAAAGGAAGAATACTGCATGTGTTGACGCTCGTGATATTACAGAGACCATTGGTGATCAGGTGCACTTTAGTAAGGAAGCACAGAAAGAGATCGGCAAACGCTTTACTGCAGCTTATTTAAAACTACAAGCATCTGAAAATCAGGGTAAATAGAGGAAGTCAGAGGCCAATCGTACTTCTTGCCATAGCGAACTTATGATCGCAAATAAATGAAAATTTGAAACAATTATGTCAATTGCATCATTCGAAACAAGTCCATGGTAAGAAACATTTAATAGAGGCCTTTTTTTATGAAAGTAGTTATTGCAGCATTAATATTTTTTCTTTAAACTTTTCC